>NZ_JBAUZA010000032.1:0-12442 GCF_049585075.1 Mycobacterium sp. | reverse complement strand
GCCTAGAAGGCTGCTTCGTCGAGCTCCATGATGTCGTTGTCGATCGTCTCCACCACCAGGCGGGTGCTGGTCAACAGCGGCAGGAAGTTCTTCGCGAAGAACGAGGCAACGGCAATCTTGCCCTCATAGAAGGCCCGGTCGGCGTCGCTGGCACCGGCGTCGAGCGCCTCGAGGGCCACCGCGGCCTGACGCTGCAGCAACCAGCCGATCACCAGGTCGCCGACGCTCATCAGGAAGCGCACCGAACCCAGCCCCACCTTGTAGATGCTGGAGATGTCATCCTGTGCGGCCATCAGGTAGCCGGTCAGCGTCGCCGCCATCGCCTGCACATCGGCCAGGGCGGTGGCCAGCAACGCACGCTCGGCCTTCAGCCGGCCGTTGCCGGACTCGTTCTTGACGAACTCCTCGATCTGCCCCGACACGTGGGCGAGCGCAACACCCTTGTCGCGGACGATCTTCCGGAAGAAGAAGTCCTGCGCCTGGATGGCGGTGGTGCCCTCGTAGAGCGAGTCGATCTTGGCGTCGCGGATGTACTGCTCGATCGGGTAGTCCTGCAAGAAGCCGGACCCACCGAAGGTCTGCAGGCTCTCGGTGAGCTTGGCGTACGCCTGCTCGGAGCCGACACCCTTGACCACCGGCAGCATCAAGTCGTTGACCTTGACCGCCAAGTCGGCGTCCACACCGTGCACTGCCTTGGCTACCGCCGCGTCCTGGAAGGTCGAGGTGTAGGTGTACAGCGCACGCAGACCCTCGGCGTAGGCCTTCTGGGTCATCAGGCTGCGACGCACGTCCGGGTGGTGGGTGATCGTGACCCGCGGCGCGGTCTTGTCGGTCATCTGGGTCAGGTCGGCGCCCTGCACACGCTCCTTGGCATAGGCCAGGGCGTTGAGGTAGCCGGTGGACAGCGTGGCGATCGCCTTGGTGCCGACCAGCATGCGGGCGTTCTCGATGACCTCGAACATCTGCGCAATACCGTTGTGCACCTCGCCGACCAGCCAGCCCTTGGCCGGAACGCCGTGCTGACCGAAGGTCAGTTCACAGGTCGCGGACACCTTCAGGCCCATCTTGTGTTCGACGTTGGTGACGAAGACGCCGTTGCGCTCGCCGAGATCGCCGGTCTCAAAGTCGAACAGGAACTTGGGCACGAAGAACAGCGACAGGCCCTTGGTACCCGGTCCGGCGCCCTCGGGGCGGGCCAGCACCAAGTGGAAGATGTTCTCGAACATGTCATCGGAGTCGCCTGAGGTGATGAACCGCTTCACCCCGTCGATGTGCCACGAACCGTCGTCCTGCTGGACGGCCTTGGTCCGGCCGGCGCCGACATCCGAGCCGGCGTCCGGCTCGGTGAGCACCATGGTCGAGCCCCAGCCGCGCTCGGCGGCCAGCACGGCCCACTTCTTCTGCTCTTCGGTGGCCAGGTTGTAGAAGATCTGGGCGAATCCGGCGCCGCCGGCGTACATCCACACCGCGGGGTTGGCACCGAGCAGGTGCTCGTGCAGCGCCCACAGCAGCACCTTGGGCATCGGCATGCCGCCCAGCGCCTCGTCGAGGCCGACCTTGTCCCAACCGGCCTCGATGACCGCGCGGACCGACTCTTTGAAGCTGTCGGGCAGCGTCACGGAGTGCGTTTCGGGGTCGAAGACCGGGGGATTGCGGTCTCCCTCGACGAAGGAGTCCGCGACCGGGCCTTCGGCCAGCCGGCTCATCTCTGTCAGCATCTCGCGGGCGGTGTCGACGTCCAGATCGGTGTACGCGCCTTCGCCGAACGACTTGTCAACGCCGAATACCTCAAACAGGTTGAATACCTGGTCGCGGACGTTGCTCTTGTAGTGGCTCACTGGTTCCTCCTCGATGAGAACGCCACTTGTGGTTGGGTACTAGGGCTAAGTTACCCACCAGTAACACCGTAAAGCTATACCCATGAGTAACTCGATTGCAACCGAGTGTGAGCTAAATTTCATTGGCTAATTAACCAACCGGTTGGGTTCGTGCTGATCGGGACCGTGGCGTACTGCATCACCTGCGGCGATGATAGGTAGGTGACAACTGTGTCGACCGTCACCACGCTGCCCGAAGTGGACCTGCGCCACCCTTCTGGCCAACTGCGGAAACGCCTCCGCGAGGCGGCTCACGGGGTCGGGTTCTTCTACCTGACTGGCCATGGCGTGCCCGCGGCGCTGGCCAGCCGGGTGCTGGCCGCGGCACGCCGGTTGTTTGCGCTCCCACAGAAGGACAAGGACGCCATCGCGATGGTGGGCAGTCCGCATTTCCGTGGCTACACGCGGTTGGGCGGCGAGCTGACCGGCGGCCAGGTGGACTGGCGCGAGCAGATCGACATCGGGCCGGAGCGGGACCTGGTCGGCGGTCCGGGCAAGCCTGACTATCTGTGGCTGCAGGGCCCCAACCAGTGGCCGGCCGGGTTGCCCGAGCTGCCCGGGATCATCGCCGAGTGGGACGCGGCGCTTGCCGCGGTGGCCCGCACGTTGTTAGGTCATTTTGCGGCGGCCCTGGGCAGTCCGACGGACGTTTTCCAGGACGCCTTCGCCGAGACACCGGCGACGCTGCTCAAGATCGTGCGCTATCCGGCGACGGCGGCCCGCTCGCAGGGGGTGGGCGCGCACCGAGATGCCGGAGTGCTCACGCTGCTGCTTGCCGAACCGGGCAGCCAGGGATTACAGGTGCGACCAAGCCGAAGTGGCGACTGGATCGACGTCCCGGTGCGCGATGGGGCGTTCATCGTCAATATTGGCGAGCTGCTAGAGCTGGCCACCGGCGGCTATCTGCGTGCGACCGAGCACCGGGTGAACCTTCGTCGTGCGGCGGATCGGATCTCGGTGCCCTACTTCTTCAACCCGCGGTTGGAGGCGCAAATCCCGACGTTGGCGCTGCCGCCGGAGCTGGCAGCGCAAGCGAGTCTGCGCGCGGACCCGTCCGACCCCATCTTCTCGGTCTACGGCCGCAACGCATGGAAGAGCAGGTTGCGGGCCCATCCCGACGTCGCCGCCGCGCATGGCTACTCGCCGAGCGGGTAGGGTCAACTAGTACAAAATTCTCCTCGATTGTGAATGAAGCCCGGTGAATACACCTGAGAAGCTGACACCGTCGTCACTACGCGAGGCCTTCGGCCATTTCCCGTCAGGCGTGATCGCTATCGCGGCTGAAGTCGACGGAATTCGAGAAGGGCTGGCCGCCAGCACTTTTGTGCCGGTGTCCTTGGATCCGCCACTGGTGTCGTTCTGCGTGCAGAACACCTCGACGACCTGGCCGAAATTGAAAAACCTCCGTGCGCTCGGTATTAGCGTCTTGGGTGAGGCTCACGACGAAGCCGCACGCGCACTCGCCGCTAAGACCGGCGACCGGTTCGCCGGTTTGGAGACCGTATCCAACAGCAGTGGTGCGGTTTTCATCAAGGGCACCAGTGTCTGGTTGGAAAGCGCGATCGAGCAACTCATTCCCGCGGGAGACCACACCATCGTCGTATTGCGGGTCAGCGATGTTCAAATCGACGCGGACGTCGCGCCGATTGTGTTTCACCGCAGCGTTTTTCGCCGACTGGGCGCCTAGCTAGGGACGCTTGCTGAGCTCGTCGCGGTAGGCCTGGACGCGATGCTCGAGTTCCGCGGCGTCCTGCTCGCGTCCCTCTTTGCGTGCGACGTCAGCGCGCAGCGAGAGTTCGCGGATTGCCGTTCGAATGTCGTTGCCGCTGGCGGGTTGTTTGATCGTCATGCCCAACCGCCTTTCGTGTCGTGCGGCGGGGCTCAAACCCTACGCAGCCCCGCTCGCCTCGGGCTTCAGGTCGGGTACCCGGATCAGCGGGGCCTTAACACCAGCTGCTCGTCAGCGACGGAACAACTTGTTGCCCAGCCACACAACCGGATCGTATTTCCGGTCGGCGACTCGTTCCTTCATCGGAATCAGTGCGTTGTCGGTGATCTTGATGTTTTCGGGGCAGACTTCCGTGCAGCACTTGGTGATATTGCAATACCCGAGGCCATGCTCGTCCTGCGCCTGGTTGCGCCGGTCGAGGGTGTCCAACGGGTGCATTTCCAGCTCCGCGATCCGCATCAGATAGCGCGGGCCGGCGAACGCCTCTTTGTTGTCGTCGTGGTCACGAATCACGTGGCAGACGTTCTGGCACAAGAAGCATTCGATGCATTTGCGGAACTCCTGAGAACGTTCCACGTCCTTCTGTGCCATCCGGTACTCACCAGGCTGTAGGTCCTTCGGCGGCGCGAATGACGGGATTTCCCTGGCCTTCTCATAGTTGAACGACACGTCGGTGACCAGATCGCGGATCACCGGGAACGTCCGGATCGGCGTCACCGTGACCACTTCGTCTTCGGCGAAGGTCGACATCCGTGTCATGCACATCAACTTGGGCTTGCCGTTGACCTCAGCCGAGCACGAGCCGCATTTACCCGCTTTGCAGTTCCACCGCACCGCCAAGTCTGGTGTCTGGGTCTGCTGCAGGCGATGGATGATGTCGAGCACCACCTCGCCCTCATTGACCTCGACGGTGAAGTCCTGCAATCCACCTCCGGCCGCGTCGCCACGCCATACCCGCATGGTTGCGTTGTAGGTCATCAGCCTCTCCGTCCTGGGTGGTCGGCCAGCTCTTCGTCGGTGTAGTACTTCTCCAACTCGGAGATCTCGAAACCCTCGAGCAGGTCGGGCCGCATCGGCACCTGGTCTTTGCGCGTCACCGAGATGTCGGGAATGACTTCGTCGCCGCCTGCGGCGCGGCAGGCCAGCAATACCTTGCGCCACGACGCGTCCATTGATGGGTGGTCGTCGCGGGTGTGGCCGCCCCGGCTTTCGGTGCGCTCCAACGCTGCCTTGGCGACGCATTCGCTGACCAGAAGCAGGTTCCGCAAGTCGATGGCCAGGTTCCAGCCGGGGTTGTACTGACGGTGTCCCTCGACGTGGATGTTCTTGAACCGTTCGCGAAGCTGGTCGAGCCGACCGAGGGCCTCGGTGATTTCGTCCGCCTTGCGGATGATGCCCACCAGATCATTCATCGACTGCTGCAGCTCCAACTGCAACGTGTAGGGGTTCTCCGCGGCGGCGCCGTTCGTCGGTGTCTCGAAGGGCGCCAGCGCCCGCTTGGCCGCGGCGTCGAGGTCCTCGTCGGACACTTTCGGGCGGCTGCTCAGCGCCCGCACGTAGTCAGCGGCGCCCAGGCCGGCCCGACGACCGAAGACCAGCAGGTCGGACAGCGAGTTGCCGCCAAGACGGTTGGAACCATGCATACCGCCGGAGCATTCACCGGCGGCGAACAACCCGGGGACGGTGGCAGCGCCGGTGTCCGCGTCCACCTCGATGCCGCCCATCACGTAGTGGCAGGTAGGCCCGACTTCCATGGGCTCCCTTGTGATGTCGACTCCGGCCAGCTCCATGAACTGGTGGTACATCGACGGCAGGCGGCGCTTGATCTCGTCGGGCGTCAGCCGCGACGCGATGTCGAGATAGACCCCGCCGTGCGGGGTGCCGCGGTCGGCCTTGACTTCGGAGTTGATCGCGCGTGCGACCTCGTCGCGGGGCAACAGGTCCGGGGTCCGACGGGCGGAGTCGTTGTCCTTGAGCCACTGGTCGGCCTCTTGCTCGGACTCGGCGTATTGGCCTTTGAACACCGGTGGGATGTAGTCGAACATGAAGCGCTTGTTCTCGGAGTTCTTGAGCACTCCGCCATCGCCGCGAACACCCTCGGTGACCAGGATGCCTTTCACGCTCGGTGGCCACACCATGCCGGTCGGGTGGAACTGGACGAATTCCATGTTGATCAGCGTCGCGCCGGCGCGCAGCGCCAACGCGTGGCCATCGCCGGTGTACTCCCAGGAGTTCGAGGTGACCTTGAAGGACTTGCCGATTCCGCCGGTCGCCATGACCACCGCCGGGGCCTCGAACAAGACAAAGCGGCCGCTTTCGCGCCAATAGCCGAATGCTCCGGAGATCGCGTCGCCGTCTTTGATGAGCTCGGTGATCGTGCATTCCGCGAAGACCCGGATCCGGGCGTCGTAGTCGCCTAGCTCGGCGTGGTCCTCCTGCTGCAGCGAGACGATCTTCTGCTGCATGGTTCGGATCAGCTCCAGGCCGGTGCGGTCACCGACGTGCGCCAGCCGCGGGTAGGTGTGCCCGCCGAAGTTGCGCTGACTGATTTTGCCGTCTTTGAGGCGGTCGAACAGCGCGCCGTAGGTCTCCAGTTCCCAAACCCGGTCGGGTGCCTCCTTGGCGTGTAGTTCGGCCATCCGCCAGTTGTTCAGGAACTTCCCACCGCGCATCGTGTCGCCAAAGTGGGTCTTCCAGTTGTCCTTCGGGTTCGTGTTGCCCATGGCGGCTGCGCAGCCGCCCTCGGCCATCACCGTGTGGGCCTTGCCGAACAACGACTTACACACCACCGCTACCTTGAGGCCGCGTTCCCGCGCCTCGATGACCGCGCGCAAACCTGCGCCGCCGGCACCGATCACGACAACGTCGTAGGAGTGCCGTTCGACCTCAGTCATGAAACCTCGCTCATCTATCTGATCCGTGAAAAGGCTTCTCAGCCAACAAATCTCAGGTCGGGAATGGCGCCGCTGGCCACCAGCGCGATGTAGAAGTCGGTGAGCATCAGCGTGCCGAGTGTGATCCACGCGTACTGCTTGTGGCGTGTGTTGATTTTGCTGACTTGCGTCCAGATCCAGTACCGCACAGGGTGTTTGGAGAAGTGCTTGAGCCGCCCGCCGGTGATGTGCCGGCACGAATGGCAGGACAGCGTGTAGATCCACAGCATGATGACATTGCCAACCATGATCACGTTGCCCAGGCCGAAGCCGAATCCACCGGGTCCATGGTCGGAATGGAACGCGATGATCGCGTCGTAAGTGTTGATCACGGAGATGATGCCGGCGGCGTAGAAGAAATACCGGTGGGTGTTCTGAACTATCAGCGGGAACTTGGTTTCGCCGCTGTAGTGGACGCGGGGCTCGGCTACCCCGCATGCGGTGGGCGACTGCCACACCGTGCGGTAGTAGGCGCCGCGGTAGTAGTAGCAAGTCAGCCGGAACAACAGCAGGAACGGCAGCGTCAACGCCGCGAACGGCAGCCACCACACATTCGGCAGGATCTGCGGCCAGAAGTCGCTGGCCCCGCCGCAAGCGTTACTGAGACATGGTGAGTAGAACGGCGTCAGGTAATGGTATTGCGGGACGAAGAAGTAATTCCGCTGGAATGCGCGTGCGGTCGCGTAGATGACGAATGCAGCGAAGCCCAGGTCGATCCGCAGTGGCGACACCCACCACCGGTCGGTGCGTAGCGTCCGTTGCTGGATGTGGGCGCGCGCGGGTGAAAAGACACCGGACGCAGAACGGTTCGCTGTGGGTGCGCTCATCTATTGTGATCCTCTTCGCGTGGCCTCGTCGGAGAGTACCCACAGCGAACACCGCGCAGTCCCGCGGGGGGCCAGATCAAGAACGACTGTGTCCGCCGACACCTTCGTCGTCGACATCGCGCCAGAATTCGGCGTCGTATTGGGTGTCCGGGATCGCGATTTTCTCAGCCGGTTGGTCCAGGGTGTGCCGGGCCAGATCCAGCTCGCCGGCGTCGATGTCGAGCAACTCAACGTCGTTGAGGATTCGCTGAACGTCGTTGACCACCCGACGCAATGCCGGGGTGTCGCGGTACCGGGAACTCAATGACGTCACGCACCGCCGCAGGCCACCGATGAGCTCGTGCAGTTCGGCGAGTTCAGTAGTGCTGGACAACGGATCTCCCTGGAAGTGAAGGTGTCATAGGTCACAGTACGGCACCCGATAATATCCAGCAGGCGGCGATGGCGTGAGCCAGGTCACGCCCGCAACGGGGAGGCAGCCAGCCATGCCGGCATCTAGCGCGTTGGCCGATCGAGCGACGGCGCTATTGGCGCTGCATCAGCCGGGCAATCCGGTGATTCTGCCGACAGTCTGGGACGCCTGGTCGGCGGGACTGGCCACCGACGCCGGGTTCGCCGCACTGACCGTCGGCAGTCACCCCGTCGCCGACTCGATCGGCAAACCCGATAACGAGGGCATGGCGTTCGACGACCTGCTGAGCCGGGTCGCCCAGATCACCGCCGCGGTGGACGTCCCAGTCTCGGTGGACGTCGAATCCGGTTACGGGCTGCCGGCTTCGCGGCTGATCGAGGGGCTACTCGCGGTGGGCGCGGTCGGGCTGAACATCGAAGACACCGTGCACAGTGAGGGCAAGCGACTGCGTTCGGCCGACGAACACGCCGACCTCGTTGCTGCGCTGCGTGCGGCCGCCGACGAGGCGAAGGTCCATCTGGTGGTCAACGCCCGCACGGATCTTTTCCTGCGCCAGGACGGCGACGAGTCGGACCGGGTTGAGCGGGCGGTGGCGCGGTTGCAGAAGGCCGCCGCTGCCGGTGCCGATGTCCTTTATCCGGTTGGCCGCCATGACCCGGAGACGTTGCGGCGCTTAGCTTCTGAGTTGCCGCTTCCGGTCAATGCGATCGCCCTACCCGATCAGGACGATCCCGCTTCCTTCGGTCCGCTGGGCGTGGGGCGGATCAGCTTCGGGCCGTTCCTGCAGGCTGCATTGGGAACCAGGGCAAAAGAGATTCTGGCCCGCTGGGGCTAGCGGGCGAGGATGTGTCGAATCCGGTGGAGCCGTTGGGCCCCACCGGATTCGAGTGCGCGAACTCCGCAGACTACCTAGTGATCTCGATGCGCTGCGGCGCAGTCCCCGCGTAAGCACCGGCGACCCGCACCGTCAGCACGCCGGCGTCGTACGACGCCGCGATGGCCTCGCCAGTGACGTGTGCAGGCAGCCGGAACGACCGGCGGAACGAGCCGTAGCGGACCTCGCGCAACGTGCGGCCGTCCTTCTCTTCGTTGTGCTCGTCGCGGCGCTCGCCGTGGATGACAAGGCGGCCGTGGTCAACCTCAACGTTGACGTCCTTCGCGACGTCGACACCCGGCAGCTCCAGGCGGACTACGGCGTCCTCGCCGTCCTTGACAATCTCGGCAGCGGGGCTGAAGCCGTCGGCTACCGGCTTGAGCCAGTCGGTCGCAGGGGCCGGGCCAAAGAAATCGCGCATCCAGCGGTCGACATCCCAGGCGGGTCGTGACCACAAGGTCAGGTTGCTCATTCGTATCTCCTCTTGCTTGGTGGTTGCCGACGCTTTGCCGGCCTACCTGTACAAACATGAGTCGAGTACGCTTAAGTTCCACCTGGTTGTTCGCCTTAAGCGAACGGCGCCTGATCAGGCTGCGCCCATCCTTTCATCGACCGCCAGCCGGTAGCCGCGTTTGATGACCGTTGTGACAATATCCCTGTCACCCAAGGCTTTTCGTAGCCGAAGCACGCCGCGACCGCTACCAGACGTCGCCGTCACGCCAATCGCAGGCCAACTCTGCGCCTGCGTCCAGGCTGATCCCGACCGGCAGCACGAACACCGAGCCGTCGTCGTCGGGGGTACGCATCGCCCCGGCGGGCGCCAGCACCGACGTCGGCCCGCGCCACGGCAGCCAACCCCGCATCGTGTAAAGCCTCCTGCCCCGATCCGAGGAGCTGAGAGCGCCCAGCTGATAGCCGCCGCGGATCACTTGCTCGCACGCATCGAGTATCGCGATCGCCAGGCCTTGACCGCGCCAGTCTTCCCGCACGGCAACGGCTTCGACGTATCCACAGCGCAACGCGGCACCGCGGTAGAGAAGACGGCGTTGGATAACCGCCCCGTGCGCGATGATCGCACCGCGATGCCAGATCAGGGCATGCATCCCGCCGAGCGCGTGGTCCCAGTCGGCGTCGGTGAACTCACCCGCGAACGCCTCGTTGACCATCTCGTAGGCGCGCTGCCGGGCCTCGCCTTCGAGGTCGGCGGTGTGAACCAGGCGAGCAGTGTGTACCTGGGTGTGCACACTGCTGGTTTACCAGGTGGACTAGCCGACCGCCATCGGAGCAGAAGCCCCGGAACGAGCGGCCCGCGCGCCCCTGGGACGCGACCAGTGCAGCCGCACGTACTGCCCGGGACGTACTTGGGCGATCTTGTCGATGTCCTCGTCGGCGATCACACCGACCACCGGGTAGCCGCCGGTAACGGGGTGATCGGGGCCAAGGATCACCGGTAAGCCGTTGGGCGGCACCTGGATCGCACCGCGGGTGGCTCCCTCGCTGGGCAAGACCCGATCGGGCGTGCGGTACTGGAGTGGGCGGCCTTCCAGCCGCATCCCCACTCGGTCGCTGCGATCGGAGGCCATCCAGATGGTGTGCACGAGGGCGTCCGGATCGTCGAGCCAGTCGTCTCGCGGCCCGGGCACCACCAGCAAATCCACCAGATGCTCGGAGATCGGCGCCACCGGAGCCTGGTCGAGTTCGGGATACTCGTCGGTGTGTTCGCCGACCGGCAGGACGTCACCGGGTTGCAGCGGCAACGGGCCAATTGCCGACATCACGTCGTAGCTGCGGGAACCCAGCACCGGTGTCACGTCGACACCGCCACGCGCCGCCAGATAGCTTCGCAGTCCGGCGGGTGGGACGCCTAGCGAGATCACCTCGCCGTCGCGGACGTGCTGAATACTGTTGCTGCCGAATGGGATTCCGTCGACGCGCGGGTCGGTGTCAGCGCCGGTGACTGCGATGTCGACGTCGCCGCCGCGGACTCGAGCCGAGAAACCGCCGAAGGTCACCTCGATTGTGGCGCGGTCGTCGGGGTTGGCAACCAGCCGGTTGGCCAGCGTGTGTGAGCGCCGGTCGGCGGCCCCCGATCGGGTGACGCCGATATGAGCAAGGCCCACCCGTCCGAGGTCCTGGATAAGCGCCAGCGGGCCGGTACGCAAGATCTCCAGGGTCGTCATCGACGCTCTCCTTTCTCCCGTCGCCCACCTGCCGCTACGCAGCCCGGAACTGGACCCACATGCCCGGCGTAAGCAGCGCCGGATTCGGACGGTCGATGTCCCACATGACCGCGTCGGTGTGGCCGATCAGCTGCCATCCGCCGGGAGACCGGCGCGGGTAAATTCCGGTGAACTCGCCGGCCAGGCCCACCGCACCGGCCGGAACGGATGATCGCGGCTCCGCTCGCCGGGGTACGGCCAGCCGTGGGTCACCGCCGATCAGATAGGCGAAACCCGGTGCAAATCCACCGAATCCGACTTGCCAGGGAGTAGCGGTGTGCGCATTGATGACTTGTGCGGTGGTTAGCCCGGTATGGTCGGCCACCTCGGCAAGATCGGCACCGTCGTAGACGACGTCGATCGTCGTCGGCTGCTCCGGCGAGGCGGTCGACGCCGTGCCGGGGGTCACCTGCAACGTGCGCAGCCGACGGCGGATTGCGCTCTGGTGCCGAGGGCCGTCGAGTTTCAGGAGCACCGTGCGCGAGGCCGGGACGATGTCGAGCACACCGGGCAGCGCGGCCTCGCGCAGGGCAGCCGTCCATGCCAATACCTCGGCGGTGTTGTCGAACTGCAACAGCAGCGCCTGATCGCCGTAGTCGAGAACCGTGTCGACCACGCTCGGATCCATTGCCACGCTCATTACTCGACAGTAACCCGTTGGCCGGGAATCGAAACCAGATTTTCGAGCACTGCCAGAGCTGCCTTAGCCAACGCTCATACGAGCCGGATAATCGGATCAGACCCGCCGGTCCTAATGCAAGATATTGCCGATCAGCGGGGGCAACTGATCGGCCACCAACGGGTAGCTCAGCGGCGACGCAAACGCGATCGCGCCAGCCTGGTCCTTGGTCGTGAACACGCTTCGCGTACGGAGCGCCGCGACGTCGGGATTGGCCAGCAGCTCCGCTTGATCGCCGTCGGTCTCAGTCGTCCAGATCAGTAGGTCGACGGCGTCGAGAACCGCCTTGATCTTGTCCCGCGGAATGAACGCGCGCTGCTCATCGACGGCGAACGGCGTGATGTTGTTCGCAACGGCCAGACCCATTTGGGTCAAAAACTCGGTGTGCCAACCGGTTGTCGCAACCACGTTGTCTTGGTGCAGCTTGCCGTCCAGCAGCAGCACCGTCTTGTTTTTGAACTGCGGGTACTTATCTGCGACAGCGGCGAAACCCTGGTCGACACCATTGATCAGCGACTGCATCTGGTCACGCTGAAACACCGCCTGACCGATCGCCGTCGCCTGGTCCTTCCACGGCTCGAAGAATGCGTAACCGCCGGACTGCGCAAGCGTCGGGGCGATCGCGGACAGCTTCTGGTAGGTGTCCTGATCGACTCCGGCGTCGGTGGCGACTATCAAGTCGGGTTTCAGACCGGCGATCTGCTGCACCTGAATTCCGTTGTCCAAGTTCAAAATAACGGGTTTGGCATTACCGAGTTTGGGTCGGGCCCACGGCCACACGGCGAACGGCTGGTCGCCGAACCAGTTGGTTACGGCGACCGGCACCACGCCCAGCGCCAGCAGGTCGTCCTGCCCAGTGAAACCGGCGCTGACCACCCGCTTGGGCGGGGAG
>NZ_JBAUZA010000031.1:0-8401 GCF_049585075.1 Mycobacterium sp. | reverse complement strand
ATCCGGATCTGCGACCGCTCAAAGGATCTCGTGAAATCCGGCGGCGAGTGGATCTCCTCGGTTGATCTGGAGAACCGGCTCATGTGCCACCCGGCGGTCGCCCAAGCCGCCGTCATCGCCGTACCTGACGACCGTTGGGGCGAGCGTCCGCTCGCGGTCGTGTCACTTCGCGCCGGCGCCGAGACCTCGGCTCAAGAGCTACGCGAGCACCTTGCGCAGGAGTTCGCCAAATGGCAACTGCCCGACCGCTTCGAGTTCGTGGCGGCCATCCCGTGCACGGCCACCGGAAAGTTCAAGAAGACCCTGCTGCGCGACCAATTCGTGTCAGCCTGACACCAACCATCCGGGGGCGGTAAGAATCGCCCCAGAAAGTAAGGGAACCGAAAATGAGCCGCTTCGACATCACGAAGACCAACATCGCCGTGGAGCGACTGATCGAGACGACGGAGAATCCGCGCCACCTCTATCTGCTGCACGCCTACAACCGGCACCGTTACCTGGAGATGGCCGGCCGCTGGGAGGAGATCTTCGCTCCCGACATGACGGTCGAGAAACCGGTCTATCACTTCAATATGCTCGGTAAGGTCATCACGCTTGATGGGGCCGAGGCCGTTCAGGAGGTTTATCGGGAGTGGACCCGCATGGGACAGAGTGTCTTCTACACCGATGACGAGAAGCTCGCGGTCAGCGACCACATGATCGTCTCGACAGCGACCGTGTACCAGCAGACCCCGGGCAGCATCATTGTGGCCGACGGCGTCCCCGTCGACCCCGCGGCAACCTACTTGGTAAAGAGCGCCGAGCACATGATCTGGCCCTATGACGACCAGGGCCGGCTGATCGGCGAGGACGTCTGGGAGTACGACGAGACGGTCCGCGAGATCATTGCGCTCGACCCGGCGGACGTGTTGACCGCCGAACAGTCCGGCAAGCTGCTTGCTCCGCTGATCAAGCCACTCCCGGCGCATAACCCGTTCACCGCCTGATACAACAGCTCTGGATGATGCAGGGCCGCGGCTGATGCGCGACCGATCAGCCTCGGTCAACAGCGCCACGACCCCGACCGACATGACAATGAAGGACTCGAATGACCAAGAACCCCTCGACTTTCCACGGCAAGCTGCTGGTGATCACCGGCGGCGGAAGCGGCATCGGACGAGAAACGGCACTCGACTTCGCGCGGCGCGGGGCCGAGGTCGTCCTTTCCGATGTCAACCTCGATGCCGCGAAACAAACCGCGGCGATGATCGACGACGCCGGGGGCACCGCACACCCCTATCAACTCGACGTCGCCGATGAGGCCGCAATGCACGCGCACGCCGATCAAGTCGCCGAAAAACACGGTGTGCCAGACATCCTGATCAACAATGCGGGCATCGGACAGGCTGGCGTGTTCCTGGAAACCCCGTCGAAGTCGTTCACACGAGTGATGGACATCAACTTCTACGGCGTGGTCAACGGCTGTCGCGCCTTCGGAGCGAAGATGGTCGAACGCGGTACAGGCGGCCAGATCGTGAATCTGGCCTCGATGGCCGCATACACGCCACAGCAGAGTTTCACCGCATACTCGACAAGCAAGGCCGCCGTGTTCATGTTCTCCGACTGCCTGCGCGCCGAGTTGGCTAAGTCGGGTATCGGCGTAAGCACCATCTGTCCCGGGATCGTGCACACCAACATCGTCGCGAACACCCAGTTCTCAGGTGTCAGCGCGGGAACGGAAGCGGACAAGCAACAGAAATTCGATCGGTTGTATGAGAAGCGCCACTACACCCCCGACAGGGTCGCCGAACGCATCGTGGCGGCGGTGGCGAAAAAGAAGTCGATCGTGCCGGTGACGCCGGAAGCTCACGTGGCGTACCACGCGCGGCGGTTCGTGCCCGCGCTCGGTCGCTGGCTCGCCGCTCGCAAGGACATCATCCAATAATGGTGCTCAGGGTCACCGTGTCGCCCGGTCTCATTGGTGGAGACGTCGAAGAGGGGTACGGGAAGGTCGCCGACGTTTTTCGCCGCAACGTGTTCAGCGGCAACGAGGTTGGGGCGGCTGTCGCCGTCTACCGCGACGGCGGCAAGGTTGTCGATCTGTGGGGTGGCTTCCGCAATGGGGTCACCAAAGCGCCGTGGGAGGAAGACACCCTCGTCAACATGTTCTCGCCCACGAAAGGTGTCGCCTCGCTTGCGATCGCCGTCGCTGCTGCTCAGGGACTCATCTCGTACGACGTCAAGGTGGCTGATTACTGGCCGGAGTTTGCGCAGGCGTCCAATGGGGTGCTGATGCCGGTATTGACTTTGATGAACTTGGGTCCGTTGCCCATGTAGCGCATCTGGGCCAGCGCCGCCTCGGTGGTGTGCAGGTATTTAGCCACCTGAGCGGGCGTGGCTAGGCGGTGGCTCGACAGGCTGATTACAAGCCATCTGCTTCCGCTATCCACTGCTCGACGTCGGCGCGACGGTAGACCACCCGGCGGCCGAGTTTGAAGGACTTGGCCCCCGGCCCCCATGACGACGTTGGCGAACCGGGCCCGCAGCGCGTCTAACCGGCTCAGCGCCTCAGTGATCTCGCCGGCGTTTCGGATGATGCCTACCAGGTCGTTCATGGTGTCCTGCAGATCGGTGTGCACCTTGTACCGGTTTTCAGTGTTCGGGGCTCTTGTCGGGCGTGGCGGTGGTGAGGTGCTGGTCGGCGCGTTCGATCGCGTTGCTCGGTCGTTGGTGGCCGGGGTTGGGGCTGCCGAGGTGGTGGGCCCAGGGCAGTAGCTGGTCGGCGGCGGCGGTGAGAGTGTGTGCCGGCGCGCGGTGGTCGGGGGTGGTGATGAGCAGCAGTTTGGTATTGGTGTCGGCGGTGTTTTCGGCGAGCCAGCGCTGAACTGCATTAACACTGGTGGGCGCGGACGGTATCGAACCGCCGACCGCTGGTGTGTAAAACCAGAGCTCTACCACTGAGCTACGCGCCCGTGCGGCGCAAAGATACCGCCCCGACCACTTGGCACCCAAAACGCCGACCAACGGTTCAGCCCTTCAGCACCGCCAGCGCGTCGGTCCAGAGTCGCTGATCGCGGACTTCGCCGGGCTGCTTCATCTCGGCGAACTGAATCGTCCCGGCCCGGTCGACGACAAAAGTGCCGCGGTTGGAGTAGCCGGCGTCGTCATTGAACACCCCATAGGCCTGGCTGACCGCGCCATGTGGCCAGAAGTCCGAGAGCACGGGGAACAGGAAACCGTTCTCTGTGGCCCACACCTTGTGGGTGGGTGGGGGCCCGACCGAAATCGCCAGCGGCACACTGTCGTCGTTCTCGAAGTCGGGCAGGTGATCACGCAACTGACCAAGCTCACCCTCGCAGATTCCGGTGAAGGCCAGGGGGAAGAACACCAGCAGCACGTTTTTGGCGCCGCGGTACTCGCTAAGAGTGACCGGCTGTCGGTTCTGGTCGCGCAGCGTGAAGTCCGGTGCGGTAGAACCGACCGTCAACATCAACGGCGCCCGGCACGCGATTTCGGCTGCACCAACCGGCTCGCGCTCCAGTCCCCCAGGTTGACCGACGACGTCGGCATCAGCCCTGCGGTCGGCGCAGACTCCGCGATCTCAGCGGGTAGCACGTGACCTGGCCGGCCGGTCTTGGGCGTAAGCACCCAGATCACTCCGTCGTCGGCCAGCGGCGCGATCGCGTCCATCAACGTGTCGACGAGATCGCCGTCGCCGTCGCGCCACCACAGCAGCACGACGTCGATGACTTCGTCGGTGTCTTCGTCGAGCAACTCGCCACCGCACGTGTCCTCCACGTCAGCGCGGATATCGTCGTCGGTGTCCTCGTCCCAGCCCCACTCTTGGACAACCTGCCCCCGTTGGATGCCCAGTTTGCGGGCATAGCTCGGGGCGTCATCCGCCGCCACCACCGTGCGATCCTCCCTTTTAGCCTCAAGCCGGTCAGTTCAAGCCTCTCGAGCGCCAATGCGCCGTGCGATGGAATTTATCGTCGCATAGCCCGTAGCGTTGCACATCCAGCAACTCATATGGCCGCTCGGCACTGCTTGACGGCTTCGGTTTTAGTGTCGTTGAACTGATTGACGCCCTGATTGAACGCGTCCATTCCACCATGCGAGCGGATGGTATTGGCCAGGTCGCGTGCCGCGTCGGCATAGGCGTTGAGCGCATGGTGCAGGTCCTCGGACAGCGGGCCACCGCTGCTGCCTCCGACCACGTCGGCGCTGTGGTTGAGGGTATCGATGGCGGGGCCCTCGCTGGGTGTGGTGTCGCGGCCCTGGTTGTACGCGGCAACAAAGTCATTCACCTTATCGACGGCGTCTTTGCTGCTGGCGGCAAACGACTCACACGCGCGGACCACGGCCTGCGTCGTCAGCGACTGCTGACGTTGCGACTCCCGGATGCTCGACGTGGCGGCCGACGCCGAGACCGACGCGGACACCGATACGCGATACGCCGGGGCCATTGCGGTGTCGGCGGTCGGGGTGCCGTCCGTGACGCTGGTGCATCCAACGACCGCGATCAACAGCGTGGCGGCGCAGCCGATCGCCCGCGCCCAGGTCTGCGGTCGCCGCAATCCGATCAGCACAACGTGTGACGTTACCGGGTCGCGCCTTGGGCCAGCTTGGACGGGGACTACGCAACGCGATCGACTGTGCGGCACGATAGGGATTGGGCCAAACGGGCCCCAGGACCGGTACGGCAAAGACCGACGGTGCGATCAGCCAAAAGCGGATGAACCGTCACATAAGGAGTAGTGAGTTGACTACCGAGTTCGTACGCCACGATCTGGCGAAAAATCCAACCGGCGCAAGCGAACCCGATCGGGTGCGGGTAATCCGCGAAGGTGTGGCGTCCTATCTGCCGGACATCGACCCGGAGGAGACCGCCGAGTGGCTGGAGTCTTTCGACGCGCTGCTGGAACGCTCGGGGCCGTCGCGGGCGCGCTATCTGATGCTGCGCCTGCTGGAGCGCGCCGGTGAACAGCGGGTCGCGATCCCGGCGCTGACGTCGACCGACTACGTCAACACCATCCCGACCGAACTGGAGCCCTGGTTCCCCGGCGACGAGGATGTCGAACGCCGCTACCGGGCGTGGATCAGATGGAACGCCGCGATCATGGTGCACCGCGCCCAGCGCCCGGGAGTCGGTGTGGGCGGCCATATTTCGACCTACGCCTCGTCTGCGGCGCTCTACGAAGTCGGCTTCAACCACTTCTTCCGCGGGAAAGCGCATCCCGGCGGTGGAGACCACGTGTTCATTCAGGGCCACGCTTCTCCCGGCATTTACGCACGCGCCTTCCTAGAAGGCCGCCTGTCCGCCGACCAGCTCGACGGTTTTCGTCAGGAACACAGCCATCCCGGCGGTGGCCTGCCGTCCTACCCGCACCCGCGGTTGATGCCCGACTTCTGGGAGTTCCCGACGGTGTCGATGGGGCTGGGCCCGATGAATGCGATCTATCAGGCCCGGTTCAACCACTACCTGCATGACCGTGGCATCAAAGACACCTCCGACCAGCACGTGTGGGCGTTCCTCGGCGACGGCGAGATGGACGAGCCGGAGAGCCGCGGGCTGGCCCACGTCGCCGCGCTGGAGGCGTTGGACAACTTGACCTTCGTCATCAACTGCAACCTGCAACGTCTCGACGGGCCGGTGCGCGGCAACGGCAAGATCATCCAGGAGCTGGAGTCGTTCTTCCGCGGCGCCGGCTGGAACGTCATCAAGGTGGTCTGGGGCCGCGAGTGGGACGCGCTGCTGCACGCCGACCGCGACGGCGCGTTGGTGAACCTGATGAACACCACCCCCGACGGCGACTACCAGACCTACAAGGCCAACGACGGGGCCTATGTCCGAGACCACTTCTTCGGACGCGACCCGCGCACCAAGGCGCTTGTCGAGAACATGACCGATTCGGAGATCTGGAACCTCAAGCGTGGTGGTCACGACTACCGCAAGGTCTACGCCGCCTACCGCGGCGCCGTCGACCACAAGGGACAGCCGACGGTGATCCTGGCCAAGACCATCAAGGGCTACTCGCTGGGCGCTCACTTCCAGGGCCGCAACGCGACACATCAGATGAAAAAGCTTGCGCTGCAAGATCTTAAGGACTTCCGCGACGCTATCCGGATCCCGATCAGCGACGCCCAGCTGGAGGAGGATCCCTACCTGCCGCCGTACTACCACCCCGGGCCGGAGGCCCCCGAAATCCGGTATCTGCTCGATCGTCGTCGCGCGCTGGGTGGCTTCCTGCCCGAGCGGCGTACCAAGGCCAAGGCCCTGGCGCTTCCCGGTCGCGATGCCTATAAGGCCCTGAAGAAAGGTTCGGGCCAGCAGGAGGTTGCCACCACGATGGCAACGGTGCGCACCTTCAAGGAAGTGTTGCGCGACAAGGAAGTTGGGCCCCGCATCGTGCCGATCATCCCCGACGAGGCGCGCACGTTCGGCATGGACTCGTGGTTCCCGTCGTTGAAGATCTACAACCGCAACGGCCAGCTCTACACCGCCGTCGACGCCGAGCTGATGTTGGCTTACAAGGAAAGTGACATCGGCCAGATCCTGCACGAGGGCATCAACGAGGCCGGGTCGGTCGCCTCGTTCACCGCAGCCGGCACGTCATACTCGACGCACAACGAACCGATGATCCCGATCTACATCTTCTATTCGATGTTCGGGTTCCAGCGCACCGGCGACGGCCTGTGGGCCGCGGCCGACCAGATGGCACGCGGCTTCCTATTGGGAGCAACCGCGGGGCGCACCACGCTGACCGGCGAAGGTCTGCAGCACGCCGACGGCCATTCGCTGCTGCTGGCGGCCACCAATCCGGCGGTGGTCGCGTACGACCCCGCGTTCGCCTTCGAGATCGCCTACATCATCGAAAGCGGGCTGGCCCGCATGTTTGGCGGTGAGAACGCCGAAAATGTCATGTTCTACATCACCATCTACAACGAGCCGTATGTGCAGCCGCCGGAGCCGGAACACTTCGACCCCGAAGGCCTGTTGCGGGGCATCTACCGGTATCGCGCGGCCAAGGAAAGCCGCGCGAACACAGCGCACATCTTGGCTTCCGGGGTGGCAATGCCCTCGGCGCTACAAGCCGCCGAGATGCTGGCCGCCGAATGGGATGTCGCCGCAGACGTGTGGTCGGTAACCAGCTGGAGCGAGCTGAATCGTGACGGTATTGCCGTCGAAAAGGAGAAGCTGCGCCACTCGGATCGCCCGGCGGGTCAGGCCTACGTCGCTCGGATTTTGTCCGAGGCCCGCTCGGACCGCCCGGGGCCGATCATCGCCGTGTCGGACTGGATGCGCGCAGTACCCGAACAGATTCGGCCGTGGGTCCCGGGCACTTACGTCACGTTGGGCACCGACGGGTTCGGCTTCTCCGACACCCGGCCGGCCGCGCGCCGCTACTTCAACACCGACGCCGAATCTCAGGTCGTCGCGGTGCTGGAGGCGCTGGCGCGCGACGGCCAAATCGACCCATCGGTACCGGTCGCGGCTGCCCGGCAATACCGGATCGACGATGTGCAGGCGGCGCCGGCGCAAACCTCCGACCCCGGTCCGGGCGCCTAGGGATCAGCGGGCCGGCTGAAGCCTGGTTAACCTCACGAGACTCAGCGACCTCTTACGTCACTAGCGGGGAGGGTACTGCCTTTTCCAAATTGAGGCGCGGGCGATATCACCCACGGAGCTGATATCGCATATGCCACGTTTCAGAAAACAGTGTGGTGGTCGAGTCTTGGTGCTGGTGTGACAGCGGAGGTCAACCGCGGCCAGGCCCGCGCTCGCGCAGCGGCCGTCGGCGCACACCCGGGTGCCTTGGCAGAAACATCCACAAAACTGGCGTAGCTTTTAGGAATGCCTGACAAGAAATCTGCTCTGCCGCGGTCGACGCTGGAGCTGCTGGACGCTGTTCCGGAGTCGCTGTTGCGACGGCTGAAGCAGTACTCCGGGCGGTTTTCCACCGAGGCGGTGACGGCGATGGGCGACCGGCTGCCGTTCTTCGCCGAGCTTGAAGCCTCCCAGCGGGCTAGCGTGTCGCTGGTGGTGCAGACCGCCGTGGTGAACTTCGTGGAGTGGATGACCGACCCGGACAGCAACATCAACTACACCGCACGGGCATTCGAACTGATGCCGCAGGATCTGACCCGGCGGATGCCATTGCGCCACTCCGTGGACATGGTGCGGGTGACCATGGAGTTCTTCGAAGAGGTCGCCCCCTTGTTGGCCCGCACTGACGAACAGTTCACCGCGCTGATGGTGGGCATTCTCAAGTACAGCCGCGACCTGGCCTTTAGTGCCGCCACCGCCTACGCCGATGCCGCCGAGGCGCGCGGCAGCTGGGACAGCCGAATGGAGGCCAGCGTGGTGGACGCGGTGGTGCGTGGCGACACCGGCCCCGAGCTGCTGTCCCGCGCGGCCGCG
>NZ_JBAUZA010000030.1:0-15717 GCF_049585075.1 Mycobacterium sp. | reverse complement strand
GCGACGTCTTGGTGCTGGAACGCGATCGCGACGGCGTATCGGTCGACGTACCCGCCAACCTGGACGCGGCTCGACGCTCGGGTCGGGTCAGGTTGGAAAGCGTCAGCGTCGGCGACCACGACATCCTGCCGGGGGCAGCGGAATCGGCGTTGGCCCGAGCCCGCACGCTGGTGGCCGCTGAGGCCGTCGGCGGGGCGGCGGACTGCGTCGACGCCGCGGTCGACTACGCCAAGGTGCGCCAACAATTCGGCCGCACGATCGCCACATTCCAAGCGATCAAGCATCATTGCGCCAACATGCTGGTGAGCTCCGAGTCGGCGGTCGCCGCGGTGTGGGACGCCTCTCGTGCCGCCGGCGAGGATGAGGAGCAATTCCGGCTCGCGGCCGCGGTCGCAGCAGCGCTGGCATTTCCGGCCTACGCCCGTAATGCCGAGCTGAACATCCAGGTGCACGGTGGAATCGGGTTCACCTGGGAGCACGATGCACACCTGCACCTGCGCCGCGCGCTTACCTTGCGGGCACTGTTCGGCGGCGACGCACCTGCGGCCGACATCTTCGACCAGACCGCCGCCGGAAGCGCCCGAGCCAACAGCCTCGACCTACCACCGGAGGCCGAAGAACTACGCAAACGAATTCGGGCCGATGCCAACGAGATCGCCCCGCTGGACAAGAAAGGCCGGCTGGATCGATTGATCGCAACCGGCTACGTGATGCCGCATTGGCCCAAACCATGGGGCTTGGCCGCCGATGCCGTCGAGCAGTTGGTGATTGAGCAGGAGTTCGCCGCCGCAGGTATCAAGCGTCCGGACTATTCCATCACCGGATGGGTGATCCTCACCCTGATCCAGCACGGAACCCCTTGGCAGATCGAACGATTCGTGGAAGCGGCGCTGCGCCAGGATGAAATCTGGTGCCAGTTGTTCTCCGAGCCCGACGCTGGATCGGATGCGGCAGCGGTCAAGACCCGCGGTACCCGAGTGGACGGCGGCTGGAATGTCAACGGGCAGAAGGTATGGACCAGCGGCGCCCAGCATTGCCGCCGCGGCTTGGCCACGGTACGCACCGATCCCGAAGCTCCGAAACACGCCGGCATCACCGCGATGATCATCGACATGAAGGGGCCCGGCGTCGAGGTGCGACCGCTGCGCCAGATCACCGGGGGCTCGGAATTCAACGAAGTGTTCTTCAACGATGTGTTCGTCCCCGACGAGGACGTTGTCGGGGAGCCCAACGCCGGATGGACCGTCGCCCGGGCGACTTTGGGCAACGAGCGGGTCAGCATCGGAGGCGGTGGAGGGTTCTACGAGGGGATCGCCGCGCAGTTGATCGGGCTGGCCCAACAGCAGGCAGATCAGCTGGCTGGCGCCAAGATTCGCATCGGCAACTTCTTGGCCGAAGACCACGCGCTGCGGTTGCTGAACTTGCGTCGTGCTGCTCGCAGCGTCGAGGGGGCGGGGCCGGGGCCCGAAGGCAACATCACCAAGCTCAAGCTGGCCGACCACATGGGTGACGGTGCGGCGATCGCCGCGGCGCTGCTTGGACCCGAGATCGCCCTCACCGACGGGCCGGCCGGGCTGGTAAGCCGAATGGTGATGGGCGCACGCGGCATGGCGATCGCCGGTGGGACCTCCGAGGTCACCCGCAATCAGATCGCCGAGCGGATTCTCGGCATGCCGCGCGATCCGCTGATCAAGTAGCTCTGGCGTCTGCTCGCGCCCAGCCGGCCGGGGCGAAGCGGGGTGCGCCGCCGGCACCTGGCTCCGGCAGCGCCTCAACGCCCATCCCGCACGTCACTGAATCAGGCTCACAGTCAACGATATTCGCCGCTACCCGTAGTCCGCTCTGCTCGACGAGCTCGACGATGGCGATCACGTAGGGCGTCGGAAGCTCCGGGTTGAACGCGTGATAGTTGACCGTGTAGGTGAACACCGTGCCGCGACCCGACACCGGCCGCGCGATCAGCGGCCCGCCGCAGTCGCGGCATTCGCCCGCCGCGGGGTGCACCCAGTGTGCGCAATTGTCGCAGTGCTCGATGAGCAGCTCAGACGTCGCCTTTGACACGAGCAATACAGTACACTCTATTGTCTTGGGTTGGTCTAACGGACGGCGCAGATGAGCTACTTCGAAAAAGACGCGATCATTTCCGGTATCGGCATCTCCCGAATCGGCCGTCGCACCGGAATTCCCGGGCTGGACCTCACCATGGAAGCGGTCCGCGCTGCCATCGACGACGCCGGCCTGGCTGCGGCGGACGTCGACGGCATTGCCACCCTGGGTGATACCCCCGCCGCCGACGTCCTCGCCGAGCTGCACATCGAGGCCGCTGACTGCGGTTCGGGATTCGGCACCGGTGGTCTGCTGAACCCGGTGATGTCGGCGTGCCGCGCGGTGTCGGAGGGTCACGCGCGCCATGTGGTCATCTACCGGACGATCCAAATGCTGGGCGGCACAGTCCCGGTGAAGCGGGAGGAGAATGCGCCGGCCCCGCCGCTGGCCCGGATGTTCCAGACACCCGAGGGTGCCGAGCCACCCGCCGTCGGGCCGATGGACGATGTCAACGATCTGGTCGCCGCCCACGCATATTCCGCGGCGAACTGGCTTGCGCTGAACTGCCGCCGGCACATGGAGATCTATGGAACCACCAAAGAGCAGCTGGGCTGGCTGGCAATCAACAGCAGGCGTAATGCCGCGCTGAATCCACTTGCGGTGTACCGAGATCCGATGACGATGGATGACTATCTGGCCGCGCGGCCGGTATCCACACCGTTGGGTTTGCTGGATTGTGACGTCCCGATCGACGGGTCGGTAGCGGTGGTGGTTTCGCGGGCCGACTACGCCAAGGACTGTCCGCATCGGGCGGTGAAGGTAGAGGCGATCGGGGGGACCGACGGCGCGGGCGGCTGGTTTCACCGGGCGGACTATCCGAGGATGGCGTCAGCAGATGCGGCGGCGCAGATGTGGTCGCGTACCGACCTGGCGCCGAGCGATCTGAACCTCGCCGAGCTCTACGACGGGTTCACCTTCCTCACCTTCGCGTGGCTGGAAGCCCTCGGAATCTGCGGTGACGGCGAAGCGGGTCCATTCGTCGAGGGGGCCGAGCGGATCGCCCTCAACGGCAGCCTGCCGCTGAACACCTACGGCGGCCAGCTCTCGGCAGGCCGCATGCACGGCTATTGGCTGCTGCATGAGACCTGTTTGCAACTGCGCGGCGAGGCGGGGGAGCGGCAGGTGCCCCGCCGGCCGGAAGTCGCAGTGGCCGCGGTCGGCGGCGGTCCGATCGCCGGATGCATGCTACTGACATGCTGATTCACTCTGTGCGAGTGTGCAATTGAGCGTTCAAGCCCACGCCGAGCAGCGGTCCGATAAGCGAGCTTCGCAGATCGCGCGCCGCATCGAGGCTGACATCATTCGGCGCGGTTGGCCGATCGGTCAATCACTGGGCTCCGAGCAAGCGTTGCAACAGCGGTACCGGGTGAGCCGATCGGTGTTGCGGGAAGCCGTTCGGCTCGTCGAACACCACCAAGTCGCGCGCATGCGTCGCGGGCCCAACGGTGGACTGCTTGTCTGCGAGCCCGACGCCGCCCCGGCGACGCACGCCATCATCATCTATTTGGAGTACGTGGGCACCACGATCGGCGATCTGCTCGATGCGCGGCTGCTGCTGGAGCCGTTGGCGGCATCGCTTGCCGCCGAGGGAATCGACGAAGCTGGCATCGAACGGCTGCGTGCCGTGCTGCGCGCCAAGGAGCCGCGAGACGAGTTCCATGCCGCATTGGCGGAGCAGTCGAAAAACCCTGTGCTGCAACTTTTCATCGATATCTTGATGCGGTTGACCGTCCGGTATGCGCAAGATTCGCGGCTGGACTCTGCCCGTGACGCGCTTGAGGCGATCGAGCGCAGGCATCAGGATCATGCCGATATCGTCACCGCGGTCACAGCGGGCGACTCGGCACGAGCCAAGACACTCAGCGAGCGCCATGCGCAATCGGTGACCGCCTGGCTACATGACCACCAGGCTCCCGGCCGGGCGAACAAGCAACGCGGATTGGACCGCGAAGCGCCGGCTGGCAAGCTCGCCGAGGTGCTGGCGAACGCGATCCGCGACGACATCGCCACCAGTGGCCGTCAAATCGGTGAGGTCTTCGGGACCGAGGTCGCACTGCTGGAACGCTATCGGGTGAGCCGTTCGGTGCTGCGAGAAGCGGTGCGGCTGCTGGAGTACCACGCCGTCGCGAAGATGCGTCGCGGACCAGGCGGCGGGCTGGTGGTGGCAGAGCCGCAGGCGCAGGCCAGCATTGACACCATCGCGTTGTATCTTCAATACCGCAAACCTCGTGGGGACGATCTACGGTTGGTGCGCGACGCGATCGAGATCGACAACGTCGCAAAGGTCGTCAAACGCCGCGCCGCGCCAGAGGTACGTGCATTCCTCGACAGGCATCGGCTGATCATCGAGGAAGCCGGCAACGATCTGCGCAAGGCGGGTATGGAGGAGTTCCTGTTCCATACAGGATTGGCTCAGCTGGCCGGTAATGCGGTGCTGGACTTGTTCCTGCGGATCATCGTCGAAGTATTTCGACGGCACTGGAGCACCACCGAGCAGCCGGTCCCAAGCCGTAGGGACCTCGTCGACGTGCAGCGAGCCCACCTGCGGATCATCGAGGCGATCGCGGATGGCGACGACAGCCTGGCGCGTTACCGCGCTCGTCGGCACTTGGACGCCACCGCGTCGTGGTGGTTGTAAGCCGCTTAGGCGGTTATTGCCCGTCTGCTCCCCAGTTGTACTGGCAGACTGGTGAATCCGCGCAAGTTAACCAGACCCCGACGTGGTGGCGGCGTGGTGAGGCGCAAGTCGGGAAATGCTTCGAACAGCATGCGCAGCGCGGTGGCGCCTTCGATTCGGGCCAGAGCGGCGCCAAGGCAAGCATGCACGCCGGAGGCAAACGCCAAGTGGTCGCGCGCATTCGTCCGGGTGATGTCGAACTTGGCGGGATCGGCGAACACATTTGGGTCGCGGTTGGCGCCGGCTAGGAGCAGCGCGACGATATCGCCGGCGGCGATCTGGCGTCCGGCGATTTCGACGTCGAAACCCGCGGTGCGCGCGGTCATTTGGACTGGGCTGTCGATTCGCAGGATTTCCTCGACCGCGGCGGGCCACAGGTCGGGATCCTCACGCAACTTCGCCAGCTGCTCAGGGTTTTGCAGCAGCACGACGATGCCGTTGCCGATCAGGTTGACCGTGGTCTCGAAGCCTGCGCCAATGAGCAGCACGGCGTTCGCCGTGAACTCACGGTCGGTGAGGGTGCCGTCGGCGGCCAATCGGCTGAACGCGTTTTCTCCTGGCTCTCCAGTGCGCGCTTGGTGGAAGTGGTCCAGGTTGGCTTGATCGGCATCTCGCAGACCGTCGATGGCGCGTCGGTAGGTGGTCCAGGGAATTCCGATATCCAGCAGAGGGGCGCCACCGTGGCCCCAATCCAGCAGATGCGGACGGGTATCGGCGGGTAGGTCGAGAATCTCGGCGATGATCGTGACCGGTAGTTGAGCGGCGAAATCGGCGATCAGATCGGCATCCGGTGTGCCAGCGAGACGCTCGATCAGTTCCTGGGTCACCTCGGTGACCCGGGTGCTGAGCCTGTCGATGGCACGCGGGGTGAAGCTTTGGGCCACGAGTTGTCGATAGCGGGTGTGGTCGGGGGGATCCACCACCACCATCGCGGGCGGTTCGACCGGATTAGCGACGCCGGGGTCGGTCCTGGCGATGAACGGCCGAAGCGGCCGGGGCAATTTGATCACCGTGGGATCTGTAACGCCGAATCTGTTGTCTCGCAAAATCTCTCGGCAAACGGCATGATCGACGCTGGCCCATACGAACGGTTTGCGCACCAGCGGTCCCTGGGCTCTGATCTCTTCGAACAGTGGGTAAGGATCTGCGCCGCGCCCGTGACTCATCAGCAGGCGTGCTAATGGATCGCCTCGGCGCGCCTGCGTGGACAAGAACGCTCGGGACACGCCATGCAGCGCCATCCATCGGGCCCAGAGACCAATGTTCATACGAATACCTTCCGTGTCGGCGAACCGCATGGTGAGACGTGCGAGACATTGATACAATCTTTGTCTCTCTATTTTCTTCACGATACGACCGCGCAACCCGGTGAGCAAGGAGGAATTCCGTGACATCGAGTCCAACGGCGGAGTTCGTGCGGCGACTCGCCGAGCCCGATCCGGCCGTCGCTGCCCAGGTCGACAACCCCGACGAGATCACTACCCGGATATTGCGTGCCGCGCTTGAGCAGGCCGAGCTGGTCGGAATGCGGCGTTCCACGATGGAAGATGTCGCCCGTCGCAGCGGAGTTGGGCGGGCCACCCTTTACCGGCGCTTCCCGACCAAAGCGGCACTCAACGACGCAGTCGTGTTGGCCGAGGTGCGCCGCTTCCTAGAAGGCAGCGCGCGGGCCCGCTTGCATGGCAAGACTTTTGAAGACCGCATGGTCTACGACACGGTCTTCACGGTAACGTTCATGCGTGAACACGCTCTGCTGAAGAAACTGCTACGGACCGAGCCCGAAACGATCCTGCCCAGTTTGACCGTCCATGCCGGCGCCATCATCGATTTCGCGACTGACTACTCGGTTGCCCTACTGCGGGATGAGCTATACGGCACTAATGCCACCACGCCGGCCCAGGAACGTCACCTGCGCACCGTCGCAGAGCTCCAGACCCGACTGACGCTGTCATTCATCGTGACTCCACACACCAGCATCAATCTGGCCACGATCGACGACACCCGCGCATACGTGCGCGACTTCCTCATGCCGATGATCACCCGGGCCGGTGGTGGTAAATAAATACCCCCGGGGGTATCATCGGGCTATGACTGATCACAACAACCACGAGGTACTCGACGCACTCGGTCCGCAGCATCGGGCGTTGCGCAGGATGATTCCGGACGTCTATCGCGGATTCGGCGAACTGAGCCACGCGGCGCTGGCACCCGGGGCGCTCGACACGAAATTCAAAGAGCTCATTGCGCTGACGATCGGCGTCGTCCATGGGTGCGACGGCTGCATGGCATCGCACGCCCAAGGCGCTGCGCGCGCCGGAGCAACCAAGGAGGAGGCGGCCGAGGCGATCGGAGTCAGCTTCCTGATGATGGGCGGCCCGGCCACCATCTACGGTGCCCGCGCTTACGACGCGTTCTGTGAGTTCGCCGACGTCGCCGCGACCGCTTAAGGAGATCTCATGATCGGCGATGAAGACAGCATCTCGGCAGTACTGAACCGACTGCGGCGGGCACAGGGGCAGCTGGCCGGCGTGATCGCAATGATCGAACAGGGCCGAGATTGCAAGGACGTCGTCACGCAACTGGCCGCTGTCTCGCGTGCACTTGATCGGGCCGGGTTCAAGATCGTCGCAACCGGGCTTCGCGAGTGTGTCAGCGGTGCGGGACGCGACGGCGCTGCCCCGCTGACCGAGTCCGAATTGGAAAAACTGTTCCTAGCCCTGGCGTAGCAGGGATGAAAGATCACCAAAGAAAGGAGTCGATCATGGGTATCGCGTTGTCGACGACCCTGCACAGCTCGTTCGAAGACGCCGTCGGGCGAACTCGGGACGCACTTGCGCACAAAGGGTTTGGTGTGCTGACCGAGATCGATATGAAGGCGACACTGAAAGCCAAGCTTGATGTGGACATGGAGGACTACCTGATCCTCGGCGCCTGCATTCCGAAATTCGCCCACCAAGCGGTCGATGCATACCGGCAGATCGGCGTGCTGTTGCCATGCAACGTCGTGGTGCGCAAAGACCCGGACACTCCGGACACCGTCATCGTTGACGCGATGGACCCCCGGTTGATGGTTAATGTGACCAAGGAGCCCGGATTGGATCGCATCGCCAACGCGGTGACCGGACTGCTCCAGGAAGCCCTCGAAGAAGTCGCCAACCACGCGTAGGTCGACGCCGCTTGCGATGTTCATCGAGATTGCACGCAGGGTTGTGGTTAGGGCAGTAACCACAACCCTGGCGGCAATCTCAACGCATAGTTGCCGGAAATCGAGTTGCACCGGCCGCCGATCGGCGTCTACCCTCGGCCACGTGCAGAGTCTTCTCGTAGTAGCCAGCACCCGCAGCGGGGTCTGATCCAGACCGACCCCCCGCTGTGGGTCGGAAGCTACTACCTGTCGGTCATCACTTCAGACCAGAGAAGACCGGCACATGACAATCACCGACCTGAGATTTTCGAGTGGCGCCGAGACGGCGCCCGCTCCACCCGAATCGCGATCGATCCGCTTCGACGGCATTGCGCTGCCGCGGGGAATCCGGGAGGACGCCAACACCATGTCGTGGACTACTTTCACCGCCACCTACGCTCCCAGCGCCGGACCACTGCGGTTAGGCCAATGGGAATGCACTGACAGCGAGCGCAAGGCGACTCGGTTGGGTCCGCAGGCCCGAACCTTCCGGGCCACGCTGGGGTTCGGCGACCGCCTCGAAACCGCGACCGCCACCGCGACCGGCCCGGTTGCCGCGCTGACCGCAATGCTTTACGACCACGGAATAGCGGTCGAGATGCTGCGTTTTCATCAGCTGCGTTCAGACGACACGACCGCGACCTTCATCCAGGGCAGCGACGGCTGCCGGGCCGAGTGGGCGATGGGCTGGTCGGAAGACCCGACACAGTCGGCGTTGAGCGCGGTCGTCGCCTGCGCGAACCGGCTTTACGGGGACGACGGCTCCGGCTAAAGCGGGCGCAACACGATCGGCATGCCGTCCATCGGGATCGGCATGCCACCGTAATCCCATTTCGCCTGGTACCCCGCGTGGGGCAACTCCAGCCGGTAGCGGCGCAGCAGCCGGTGCAGGATCGTCTTGATCTCCAGCTGGCCGAACGTCATCCCGATGCACTTGTGCGCGCCGCCGCCGAACGGCGTGAACGCGTAACGGTGTCGTTTGTGCTCGCTGCGCGGTTCGGTGAATCGGTCGGGGTCGAATTTCAGCGGATCCGTCCAGATCTCTGGCAGCCGATGGTTCATCCCTGGGTAGGCGATGACGTTTGTCCCCGCAGGCAAGTAGTAGCCCAGCAAGTCGGTGTCGCGCACAGTCCGGCGCATCGCCCACTGCACCGGTGTCACCAGCCGGATCGCCTCGTTCATCACCAGATCAAGCGATTCCAGCTTCTCCAACGACTCGATGTCTAGTGGACCGTCACCGAGCCGATCGGATTCGTCGCGACAGCGTTCCTGCCAGTCGGGGTTGGCGGCGAGGTGGTAGGCCATCGTTGTCGTCGTCGATGTCGAGGTGTCGTGGGCCGCCATCATCAGGAAGATCATGTGGTTGACGATGTCCTCGTCCGAGAAGCTGTTGCCGTCCTCGTCCTCGGTGTGGCACAGCACCGTCAGTAAGTCGTTGCCTTCCTTGCCGCGGCGCTCCTTGACGCGCTCGCGGAAGTAGTTCTCCAGCAGCTCGCGCGCCTGGAGACCGCGCCACCAGGTAAACGGCGGCACGCTGGTGCGGATGATCGCGTTTCCGGCGCGGGTGGTGATGGTGAAGGCCTTGTTCACCTTGGTCACCAGCTCACGGTCGGTGCCGGGTTCATGGCCCATGAACACCATCGACGCGATGTCGAGGGTGAGCTCTTTCATTGCCGGGTAGAGCAGAAAGCGTGGGTCGTTGACCACCCAGTCGTTCGCCACTACCTGGGAGACGACCTTGTCCATCTGCTCGACGTAGCCGACCAGCCGGGAGCGGACGAACGCTTCCTGCATGATCCGCCGATGGAACATGTGTTCTTCGAAGTCGAGCAACATCAGGCCGCGGTGGAAGAACGGCCCGATCACCGGCACCCAGCCCTGCTGGGAGTAGTCCTTGTTGCGGTTGGAATAAACGACCTGAGCCGCATCTGGGCCTAATGCAGCGACGCCCGGCAAGACTGGTGAGTCGCCGAATATGACCGGCCCTTTGGTTTGGTAGAGGAATAGCAGGTAGTCCGGTCCGCCCCGCAGCATCTCGATGATGTGGCCGAGGACCGGCAGACCCCGATCGCCAATGACCGGCTTGAGTCCGCTGCCCGGCGGCGGATCCGCGAGCTTTCTCGGCGTCCAGTCGGTATGTAATAGCTTCTGTTCGACGGCAGCCATGCCGGGAAAGTTGTTGATTGACGGGGTCAGCCGGCGCTTCGCCTGATCAAGCAGGTAACGCGGGGTGCTGATAGTCGCCTTTGACATCTCTGCCGTTCCTCCCTCGGCGCCTGCGCAGAAGCGGAAACCGGCCTTGACCGGCGGTGTGGCAGGCGTCACCACCCGCCATCCTTCGATGAAACTTGACGGCTGTCAAGTTTCCTTTTGCGCGTGGCGTGGTGCAAGGTCGAGGGGTGCAGACCGAGCAGGACATCCGCAGAGGGACCCATCAGGACCAGGCCGGCACGGCTCCGACGCGACGGGGCGATCGCCAGCGGCAGGCCATCGTGCAGGCCGTGCGCGAACTTCTTGAGGAAAGACCGTTCGCCCAGCTGTCGGTCAGCACGATCAGCGACCGCGCAGGGGTGGCCCGATCCGGCTTCTACTTCTACTTCGACTCGAAATACGCGGTGCTGGCCCAGATCCTCGCCGAGGCCACCCACGAGCTCGAAGAGCTAACGCATTACTTCGCCCCGCGGGGGCCGGACGAATCGCCGGCAGCCTTCGCTAAGCGGATGGTCGGTAGCGCCGCTGCGGTCTATGCACACAACGATCCGGTGATGTCGGCATGCAACGCCGCGCGCAGCACCGACGCCGAGATACGCGAAATTCTCGATCAGCAGGTCGACAACGTGATCGAGCAGATCATCGGCATCGTCGAGGACGAGCTGCGGGCCGGTACCGCCCACCCCATCAGCGACGACATCCCGGCCTTGGTGCGCACGCTTGCGGTCACCACTGCACAGATGCTCACCGGCGACACCGCCTTCGTAGGCGCCGACGGCGACGTTCAACGCGGTGTGCGGGTGCTCGAGGCGTTGTGGCGTAACGCGCTGTGGGGCGGCTCGACTACGTAGTCCCCGCGGGCCGTTGGGGCCGTTACCGCCGGTATCGTCATCTCCCATGGCGCAGAAGACGTTCGCAGGAATGCGGTGCTTTATTACCGGTGCGGCCAGCGGCATTGGCCGCGCGACGGCATTGCGGCTCGCCGGCCACGGCGCCGAGCTCTATCTGACGGACCGCAACGCCGACGGGCTGGCTCAGACCGTGGCCGATGCTCGCGCGCTGGGCGCACAAGTGCCCGAGTTCCGGGTGCTGGACATTTCCAACTACGACGAGGTTGCCGCGTTCGCCGCCGAGATCCACGCCAAACACCCGAGCATGGACATCGTGATGAACATCGCCGGCGTTTCGGCGTGGGGGACCGTCGATCGACTGACCCACGAGCAGTGGACCAAGATGGTCGCGATCAACCTGATGGGCCCGATTCACGTCATCGAGAGCTTCCTGCCGCCGATGGTGGCGGCCCACCGGGGTGGTCATCTGGTCAACGTGTCCTCGGCTGCCGGGCTGATCGGGCTGCCCTGGCATGCTGCTTACAGCGCAAGCAAATTCGGGCTGCGCGGACTGTCGGAGGTGCTGCGCTTCGACTTGGCCCGCCACCGCATCGGGGTATCGGTCGTCGTGCCCGGCGCCGTCAACACCCCGTTGGTCAACACTGTCGAGATCGCCGGGGTGGATCGCGATGATCCCGGAGTTAGTCGCTGGGTAGGTCGTTTCAGCGGGCACGCGGTGTCACCGGAAAAAGCCGCGGACAAGATCCTGGCTGGGGTCGCCAAAAACCGGTTCCTGATCTACACCTCGACGGACATCCGCGCGCTCTACGCGTTCAAACGTGTTGCGTGGTGGCCTTATAGCGTGGCGATGCGGCAAGTGAACGTGGTGTTCAGCCGGGCACTCAAGCCGGCTCCCGTCGTGCCGCGCTGACTGACAACACTCGTGTTTCGGCGGCTCCATTAGGGGTAGCCGAAGATAGCCCATCGCCGCAGCGCTTGTGGCGGGCACGAGGAGTAGTCATGGAAGCACAATCAGGCTCCGGCAGCCAGAGTGACAGACCCGCCGGCAACGTCGACGAGGACGCCAACCCACCACTTACCGATCCCGAGACGGCCGACCCCCAACGTGGAGATGACTCGAAGGTTCCGCCGCAGGACACCGGGTCAGCCGTGCCGCCCTACGAGGGTCGGCAGGAATCTGCTAAGCCGAGCGACGAAGGCGGCGAAGGGGGTGTCAAACCGGTTGAGTCGTCGTAGTACAAATCGTCGGTGCCAGGTGAGACTGAGGGTGGCGCAACCGCATCGCCGGCCAACGAGCAACCCGCGGCGCAGCAATCCGAGACCGATCGCGATTACGAAGCCCCCGGCCCGGCGCACACCGCGGACACTAGGCGCGGCGACGGAAGCAGCACTTGACCTTCTCAACGCCCGTAGTGCGGCCGCGGTGGTTGGCCCGTCGAGCCTGCGAAACCTGGTGCGGGCATAGAACGTGGCGGTGCGCACGATCACCGCGACCGGGGCGACGATCCTCGAGGCCGCTATTACCACGCTCAGTGCCTGACGCGCCAATTCGGTTACCGCTGACGCCGATTTGCTCACTGCTGGTGATGTCGATATTCACCACCCGATTCGGACAACGTGCGACGATGGCGGTCCACTAGTCAGGTGCAAAGTCGAACAGGCGGACACATGGTCACTGCTCTTATCGTCGTCGTCGTCGTAATACTGGCCATCGTCACGTTCATCGTTGCGTTCGTAGCGTTGAGCACCTACAACGGGCTCGTTCGTCTTCGGAACGGCTATAAGAACGCCTTCGCACAGATCGACGTTCAGCTGACACGGCGGCACGACTTGATCCCGAATCTCGTGGAAACCGCCAAGGCCTATATGGCGCACGAGCGTGGGACCCTCGAAGCGGTCATTCAGGCGCGTAACGCCGCAATTACCGCACGGACGGCGGCCACCGGAAACCCGGGAGACCCCAATGCCATGGGTCGGCTCGCAGCCTCGGAAGGTGCGCTGACCGGAGCCCTTAGCAAGCTGTTTGCGCTGAGTGAGGCATACCCAGACCTCAAGGCCAACCAGAATATGATGCAGCTCTCGGAGACGCTTACCTCGACAGAGAACAAAGTTGCTTTCGCCCGCCAGGCCTACAACGACTCGGTGATGGCTTACAACAACAGGCGCGAAGTTTTCCCGGCTACCGTCTTCGCGGGCATGTTCGGCTTCACCACAGCAGCACCGCTGGAGGCGGCCGGTCCGGAGGTGCATGAAGTCCCGCGGGTTCAGTTCTGACCTAGGTCATGGACTTCTTCGAGCGCGAGCGGAAGGTACGCGCGGCGTCGAGAAGGATGGTGTTCCTTTTTATCTTGGCCGTGCTCGGTATTACGGCAATGGTGAATTTCGCGGTCATCGTGCCGACGGTGTCCAAAGGAGCAGCAACGCCGGAGCAGTTGATCGGGCTATCGGTGGTCGTTAGCGGCGTAGTGCTGCTGATGATTGCCGGGGTGTCGATTGTCAAGACAATGATGCTGCGCGAGGGTGGCGGCATCAAGGTTGCCGAAAGCCTCGGCGCGAAACGTGTACCGGATATGCCAACGGACCCAAAGCTCCATCGGTACCGCAACGTCGTCGAGGAGATCGCAATTGCTTCGAGCACACCGGTGCCCGTGCTCTACTACCTCCCGCAAGAACCGGGCATCAACGCCTTCGCCGCTGGATACACGCCCGCGGATGCGGCCGTGTGCGTCACCCAGGGCTCGCTCGATCGGCTCAACCGTGACGAACTCCAGGGTGTGATCGCACACGAGTTCAGCCACGTCGTGAACGGCGATATGCGATTGAGCCTCAAACTCATTGGCGTGCTGGCCGGGATCACCGCGTTAGCAGTCATCGGCCGGATGATGTGGTACGTGGGTGGGCGCAGCCGTGACGCTCGCATCAGCCTCCCGTTGTGGGCGCTGGGGTTGGTCGTTCTGGCAGCAGGCTGGATCGGAGTCTTCTTCGGGCGGCTGATCAAAGCAGCCGTCTCGCGTGATCGCGAGTATCTCGCTGATGCGTCAGCGGTCCAATACACGCGACAAACGAGTGGGCTGACCGGGGCGCTGAAGAAAATCGCCGGGCTCGAGGCCGGCTCCCGCCTCAACAGCCACCAAACCGAAAACGTCAGCCACATGCTCTTCGGCGAAGGCATGAAAATCTCTGCGCTATACGCAACCCACCCGCCGCTGCTCAAGCGCATCCAGGTGCTCGAGCCCGGTTTTACTCCCAGCAACCTCGACGAGCTGCGTCAACGCTGGTCCAGTCAGCCGCCGGACGGCGCACAAGAGGACGCCAGGATGGGTTTCACGGATGCCGCAGTCCAGCAAGCGCCCCCACGCCGCGTCAATGCTCGCGAATACGCTGCGGCGGTTGGTAACCCGACCGCCGCTTCCTACGAGGCTGGGGTGCGGATACGCAAAGCGGTCCCGCAGAACCTTGCCGACCTTGCGCACAATTCCGCAACTGCGGTGCCGTTGATCTACGGGCTTGTCTTCGACCGCAGCGAGAATGTCCGGCAGGCTCAGTACCAAATCGTCGCGCGGTACCACGGCAAGCAGGTGGCCGATGAGTCATGGCGATGTGCCGCAGATCTGGTGAGCCTCGAGCCGAGCTTGCGCCTGCCCGTCGCGTCCATCGCGTTCCCCGCTCTGCGTGGTAGTGCAGAGGCTGAGACGCGATTGATGACATCGGTTCTCGGCGAACTGATCAACGCCGATGGTCAGATCAACATCTTTGAATACTGTTTGGGCACACTCGTTTTCGTTGCCTTACATGAGGCTCTCACGTCAGGATCGCCGTGGAAGAGCAGGCGTCAGAATCTGGCCAGCGCGCAAAGCGCGATCTGCCGCCTGATCGCTCTACTGGCCCAGACGGCTAACAGCGACCCAACGGCCGCGGCGGCGGCCTTCCAAGCGGGGATCTCCGTCGCATACCCCCAGGTACGGATCCCATTCCTGCCAGTTCCGGACGTTCTCGCTCTAGAACAAGTGTGGCCGATGATCGACGGACTCGAAGGCAACGACAAGGCCACCGTTGTTGCCGCCGTCGTGACGACGGTAATGGCCGACAGAGTCGTCACCGAGGAGGAGTCTGAGCTGCTTCGAACCGTGTGCGGTGTGCTGCACTGCCCGGTTCCCCCGGTTATTTGAGGCGTCGCGAACACTGCCGCGAAGTTACTGCGGCATTTGCAGTTCCAGTCGCACCCCGAGCAGCCGGACCGGGCGATCCAGCTCGAAAAGGTCCAGCACCCGCAGCGCGGCCGCGACGATAACGTCGGCGTCGGTGGTGGGTTCGTCGAGCTTGCGGATCTTCGTGCGGGTGTAGAACGTGGCGGTGCGGACGGTCACCGCCACCCGGGTGACGATCCGTGAGGCGGCTACGACATCGCTCAGCGCATGCTGCGCCAATTCGGTTACCGCTGAATCCATTTCGCGGCGTTCGGTGAGATCTCGCGGGAAGGTTACGACGTGACTGCGAGAACGCGGTACCCAGGGCTCGGCGCTGACCGTGTCGTCGCCGCCGCCGTTGGCCAAAAGCAATAGCCACAGCCCGGTCCGCGGCCCGAATGTCGACGTCAACAGCTCAGCATCGGTGTGCGCCAATTGCCAGACGGTGGTGATACCAAGAGTGGCAAGCTTTTTCATCGTTTTGGGCCCGACGCCCCAGAG
>NZ_JBAUZA010000029.1:0-6498 GCF_049585075.1 Mycobacterium sp. | reverse complement strand
GGGGGTGCGCGCGTTCGTCGCGTCGGTTTCGGGCGGGATGTTGGCTGTCTGTTTTTCCGTAGGGGTTGCCAGGGCCGACCCCGTGCTTGTCTTCCCCGGAATGGAAATCCACCAGGGCGGCCATCTGTGCACCTTGGGCTATGTCGACCCAGGCCTGCGGGTGGCGTTTACCGCCGGACATTGCCGCGGCGATGGCCCGGTGACCGACAAGGACAACCACGTCATCGGCAATCTGGCGACGTTCCGGGACAACACGCCCAACGGGGCAATCGTGGGCACCGACCAGCAGATCAACGATTACGAGTCGATCGTGCTGGCCAGCGATGTGACGCCGAACAACATCCTGCCCGGCGGACGCGCGCTGCAATCGGACCCGGGCCTTGTCGTCACGCCCGGCGAGCCCGTCTGCCATTTCGGCGTCGTCACCGGCGAAACCTGCGGAACAGTCGATGCGGTCAACAACGGCTGGTTCACTCTGGGTAACGGCGCCATCAGCCAGAAGGGCGATTCCGGCGGACCGGTCTACATCATCAGCCCGGCCGGCCAGGCACTAATTGTCGGCATGTTGAACAGCGTCTGGGGCAATCTCCCGGCGGCGGTTTCGTGGCAGGCTACCTCGCAGGAGGTCCGCCAGGACGTGGGAGTCGGCGGTCCGTCGATTTAGCCGTTCAGCTGAAGTTCGCCAGCGCGAAAACGGGGATTGACGGTGCAGCAGAACGTAATTCGTCGTCACCGGAGTCGGGCGTCAACCCCGCAATGTGGCCTTTGACTTCCCAATACCACTTGTCCAGGTATCGCCTCAGCAGGTCCGGTTTGGCCGCGTCGGCCACCTCGGTGGCGCGCAGTCTCCGACGACGCCAGCGTGGCCCGATATCCACGACGCCCGCGGCTCGGACATTGCGGACCCACTGGGTGTTGCCGCGCGGAGACACCAGGTAGTCGACGCCGTCTACGCTGAGCACGTTGATGACGACATCGTGGGCCTTGCCGGACTTGCGGCCGCGCACCTGCAGCGCCTTGGTCCCGGCGATGCTGATGCCCATCTGCGCCAGCCAGCGAATCAGCGCGTTGCCGACTCGGGCAGTTCGATTGGGTTCGTCGTATCGCAGCGTCATGACTTGTCCTTCCTGGGCTCACGAGAGCGGTGCTCTCATTGGGTGTCACGGTGCCATACCGATGACGCAATTTCAAGAGCAGTGATCTCTTATTGTGTCAAAATGGCTGGATGGGCAAGCGGCGTGAATCGCGTGAGCGCATCGAGGCGCAGATCGTCGAGCTCGGCCGGCGCCATCTGGTTGAACACGGCGCGGCCGGGTTGTCGCTGCGCGCGATCGCCCGCGACCTGGGCATGGTGTCGTCTGCGGTGTACCGGTACGTGTCCAGCCGCGACGAGTTGCTGACGTTGCTGCTCATCGACGCCTATTCCGACCTCGCCGACGAGGTGGATCGCGCCCGCGACGATGTGCCCGACGTGTGGAGCGACGACGTCATCGCGATAGCGCATGCAGCCCGCCGCTGGGCCACCGCTCATCCGGCCAGCTGGGCGCTGTTGTACGGCAGCCCGGTGCCCGGCTACCACGCGCCGGCCGAGCGAACGGTCGGTCCCGGAACGCGAGTAGTCAGCGCGTTGTTCGACGCCGTGGGCGCCGGTATCGCGACCGGCGACATCATGTTGACCAATTACCCTGCACAGCAACCTATTTCGTCAGACTTCGAACGCCTCCGACGGGAGTTCGGTTTCCCTGGCGACGATCCCGTCATCGCCAAGTGTTTCGCGGTGTGGGCCGGCGTGGTGGGAGCGATCAGCCTCGAGGTGTTCGGGCAATACGGCTCCGACACGCTGACCGACCCCGAAGCGGTGTTCGATACTCAGGTTCGGCTGCTTGTCGGAGTGCTGACCCAGCCCGACGTCAGCGCAACGCCGTACCGGGCAACGTCGCAGAATTAGAACACGTTCAACGACGGCTGCGGTGGCTGAAACGGCTGGCCGTGGCAACGTCTTTCTGCCGGGGCAGACGCTGGGCTATCCTGCGAGACGATGAGCCTCTCCGTTGGATCGCCCGTACAGATCGCCTGGGTAACTTACGCCCTGGACGCCACGGAAACAGCCCTCACCGGCCTGTTAGGCGTAAAAAAGTGGGTGCGGATACCCGATGTGCACTTTGCCCCGAACACCTGCAGCTACCTCGGCAGACCGGCCGACTTCGTCGCGCACATCTCGCTGAGCTATCTCGGCGATATGCAGCTAGAGCTGATCGCACCGGTCCGCGGCCCTAATATCTATAGTGACTTCTTGCGCGACAGCGGCCCGGGTCTGCACCACATCTGCGTCGAGGCCGATAGCCCCGAGCACTTCGAGGAGACCTTGGCCAGTGCCAGTGAGCACGGCGCGTCTGTGGTTCAGCAGGGCGTGATGCCCGGCGGTTTGCGGTTCGCCTATCTGGCCGCCCCGCAGGCCGGGGTGCCTTTCCTGGAGGTCGCGCACGTCTCTGACGAGATGCGGCAGTTCTTCGACTACGTCAAGCAGGAGCAACAGTGAGCCGCGCCGGCGACGATGCAGAACGTAGTGATGAGGAGGAGCGGCGCCAATGAGTCGCGCCGGCGACGATGCAGAACGTAGTGATGTGGGGGTACCACCCAGCCGCGGAGCGGCGAGGGGGAGAGGAGCGGCGCCAATGAGCACCGACATACCAGCAACTTTCAGCGCTGACGACGTGTCGTCGTGGTCCGACGATGTCGACGTCGTGGTCATCGGTTTCGGTATCGGGGGCGGTTGCGCTGCGGTGAGTGCGGCCGCGGCCGGCGCACGGGTGCTGGTGCTGGAGCGCGCGGCCGCGGCAGGCGGTACCACCGCGATGGCCGGAGGACATTTCTACCTCGGCGGCGGGACCGCGGTACAGGAGGCCACCGGGCACGCCGACTCCGCTGAGGAGATGTACAAGTATCTGGCCGCGGTGTCTCGCGACCCCGACCACGCGAAGATCCGTGCCTACTGCGACGGGAGCGTCGAGCACTTCAATTGGTTGGAGGACTTGGGTTTTCAGTTCGAGCGCAGTTACTTTCCGGGGAAGGCGGTAATCCAGCCCAACACCGAGGGGCTGATGTTCACCGGCAACGAGAAGGTCTGGCCGTTTCTCGAGCAGGCGGTTCCGGCTCCGCGCGGACACAAAGTACCGGTACCGGGCGACACCGGCGGCGCCAGCATGGTCGTCGATCTGCTGCTCAAACGCGCGACCAGCCTGGGTGTGCAGATCCGGTACGAGACCGGTGCCACCGCATTGATCACCGACAAGTCCGGAGCGGTCAGCGGCGTGGTGTGGAAGCAGTTCTCCGATACCGGCGCGATCAGAGCGAAGTCGGTGATCATCGCCGCCGGGGGCTTCGTGATGAATCCGGAGATGGTGGCCGCCTACACCCCGAAATTGGCCGAGAAGCCGTTCGTGCTGGGCAACACCTACGACGACGGGCTGGGGATCCGGATGGGCGTCTCGGCCGGCGGCGCGACCCAGCACATGGACCAGGTCTTCATCACCGCGCCGGCCTATCCGCCGTCGATCCTGCTGACCGGCGTCATCGTAAACAAGCTCGGCAAGCGTTTCGTCGCCGAGGACTCCTACCATTCGCGCACATCGGGTTTCGTCATGGATCAGCCGGACAGTGCAGCGTTCTTGATCGTCGACGAGGCTCATCTGAAGCCACCGGAGGTGCCGCTGATCCCGCTGATCGACGGCTGGGAAACCGTTGCCGAGATGGAAGCTGCGCTGGGCATCCCGCAAGGCAACCTCGTTGCGACGCTCGACCGTTACAACACCTACGCCGCGCGCGGCGAGGATCCCGACTTCCACAAGCAACCGGATTACCTTGCACCGCAAGACAAAGGACCGTGGGGTGCATACGACTTGTCCTTGGGCAAGGCGATGTACGCCGGCTTTACCGTCGGCGGGCTGGCCACCTCGGTCGACGGTCAGGTGCTGCGCGACGACGGCAGGCCGATCAGTGGCTTGTACGCCGTGGGCGCATGCGCATCCAACATCGCCCAGGACGGCAAGGGCTACGCCAGCGGCACGCAGCTGGGCGAGGGATCGTTCTTCGGCCGCCGCGCCGGAACTCATGCGGCCGCAAGCGTTTAGACTCTCGCCGGCTCACCTTCCAGCGGGCCCAGCCGCCATTGGCCTTGGCCGATCAGCTCGAGCCGCTGATTGTGATGATGTTCGACCGTGCTGCGGTGACTGACGCTGACCACGATGGTGTGAGGCAATTCGCTGCGCAGCAGCTGATACATCGCCAACTCCAGCCCTTCATCCATCGCCGAGGTGGCTTCGTCAAGGAACACAGCTTTGGGCTTGGTCAGAAGGACCCGCGCGAATGCCACTCGCTGCTGCTCGCCAGGCGACAGAACCTTCACCCAATCCTGAACATCGTCGAGCCGATCGACCAAGTGCCCCAACGCAACTCGATTCATCATGTCACGCAGTTCGTGATCCGGCACGTCGCCGGCGGCTGCCGGATAGGACACCACGGCTCGCAAATCACCCAGCGGCACATAAGGCAGCTGCGATAGGAACATGGTCTCGGGGCCGTCGGGCCGGCGCAATGTTCCGGTCGCATACGGCCACAGCTGGGCGAGGCTGCGCAGCAGCGTGGTCTTGCCGCTGCCGGACGGCCCAACGATCACCAGCGCGTCGCCGGTGGACAAGTGCACGTCGAGGCTGTCGATGAGCTGGTCGCCGTCCGGAGTGCGTACCTCCACGCCTTCGATGGAGACATCCCCGTCGGTGCTTGATCTGACCAGCAGCTCGGGCAGCTCCCGAGCCTTCTCGTCGGCCTCCACCAGGCCGTTGAGCCGGATGATCGCTGCGCGATAGCTGGCGAATTGGTCGTAGGCGTTACGGAAGAAGGACAGGCCGTCGCTGATGTTGCCGAACGCCGCGGCGGTCTGCGTGACGTCGCCGAACCGGATCTGTCCGGCGAACAACCGCGGTGCTTGAATCACCCACGGCAGCGGGACAATTGCCTGACTCATCGACAGGTTGAATCCGAACCAGCCGACTGTCCGGTTCACAAACTGCAGATAGTTGTCGATGATCGGGCGGAACCGGCCGCTCAACTGAACGCGCTCGGCGCGCTCGCCGCGGTAGAAGCCGACCGCCTCGGCGGAGTCGCGGACCCGCACCAGCGCATAACGGAATGCCGCGTTCGTCAGCTCGTTGCGGAAGCTGAGCCAGATCAACGGGCGCCCGATCCAGAAGCCGATGATTGTCGCGAACAACACGTAGACGATGACGATCCAGAACATCGCCTTGGGCAAGGTGACGCCGAACAAGGTCAGTGGTCCGGACAGATTCCACAGGATCGCCGTGAACGACACCACCGACAACATCGCGTTGACCGCGCCGAACACCAGCACGCTGCCGGTGCCGTTGGATGGCACGTTGGGCGTGGCTCCGACATTGGCGGTCAACACGTCGATGTCTTGCTGAATACGCTGGTCAGGGTTGTCGATGGTGCTGTCGATGAACCGGCCGCGGTAATACGCCCGGCCCTCCAGCCAGTCGCCGGTAAGCCGTTCGGTGAGCCAAACCCGCCACGCCACGATAAAGCGCTGCAGGAGATAGATGTCGAGCATGAAACGAGCGATGTGCAGCACCGCCATAATGCTGAAGATCAAAATCGACATCCAAAAGCCATGGACACCAGACTGTTTCACGGCGCGGTCGTGAGTGGCCATGCCCTGCACGGCAGTCTGTACGGCCGAACTCAGATCGTTGGCCTGGTAGCTGAACAGCACGTTGAGGCGCACCGAGATGACCACCGATAGCAGCAGGACCCCGAGCATCAGCCAGACCCGGACGCTTTGCCGACCAACGAAGTAATCGCCGGTGATCCGCCAGAATTGGTGACCCCACGGGGTGACCAATCGCAGCAGCACCAGTACGACGATCGCGCTGACTGCGCTGATCACCCAGGCCAGGCCCACCCAGGAAAATGAGTCGGCCAGCGCGTGACCCCAATTGATGGACGGCTTGAACAGCTCCACGGTGCGCCTGCTCCTCGGTGTACGTGAACTATCCCGCGAAGCTACCGCAGCAGGCCGGTTCAGGCTGACTCCCGGTGGTTAGGCTCAGCGGATGGGCACCGAGGCCGAAAACACCTTTCACGCGGGCCGGCTTGTCGCCCGCCGGCTGAAGGCCAGCGGAATCGACACCGTCTTCACGTTGTCCGGCGGTCATTTGTTCTCCATCTACGACGGATGTCGCAGCGAGGGCATCCGGCTGATCGACACCCGTCATGAGCAGACTGCCGCATTCGCCGCAGAAGGCTGGTCGAAGGTAACGCGGCAGCCGGGGGTCGCCGCACTGACCGCCGGCCCGGGCGTGACCAATGGAATGAGCGCGATGGCCGCCGCGCAGCAGAATTCCTCGCCGCTGCTGGTCCTCGGCGGCCGGGCGCCGGCTGGGCGCTGGGGGATGGGGTCGCTGCAGGAGATCGACCATGTTC
>NZ_JBAUZA010000028.1:0-2209 GCF_049585075.1 Mycobacterium sp. | reverse complement strand
CCAGTAGAGACGTCGAAAGGCATGCCGCAGCGCCTGACGAGCTATCGCCGTGCCGAGCGCAAGCTTGCGTTCGGTGATGAGAACCGGTGCTGGCGATACCGCCTGATCCAAGGCCTCATCGAAGGTTCTGGCTTCATGCTGGGCGTTGAGCATGTGATCCCTCGATCGGTGACTTCCGTCACAGCCATCGTTGATCGCGATCGAACAATCAACGTCAGTAGTGCACTACTGAAATTTCGCTGCGCTGCGGCGCGACACCACCCTGGGGCGGATCAGTAGAGGTCCGGCATGCGCCGCCGGCGCAGCGGCCAACGGGGTCAGCCCAAACGCCAAAAATGCCCCGACACTGCCCCCCCATGCTGACTACCCGACGACGATGGGCCTTCGTGTTCTGTGACCAGCGATTGCGCTTGGTACGGCGGCGACCAGCCATTATCCCAACCTCCATTTGAGATGTTGAAGGGCACGCACAGCGCCTGCCGAGCTATCGCCGGGCGAAGCACAACCTCGCGCTCGGTGATGCGGCCCGCTGGTCGAGCTGGCTGAGTTAACGGCGGCCAATCGTGTAGGGCCAGCCACCAACCGATCAACGATGTCGGCTAAGCCGGTGAAGCCGGGGGCTGCAGCCATCTCGGCTGCCACGCGTCGGCTGGCTTGTTGGTAGCGCGGCTGATTCAGTACGGCCAGGATGTCGCGGCGCAGAGCGCTTGGTGTTGGTCGTTCTGTTCTGATGCGTCGCCCGACACCGGACCAGGCGACGCGAGCGCCGACTTCGGGCTTGTCTTCTTTGCCACCGGTAGCGACGATCGGTAGCCCGTAGCGCAGGGCGTATTGGATTCCGCCGTACCCGCCGTTGGTGACGAAAACGTCAGTGCGGGGCAGCAACTCGTCATAGGGCAAGTACTCGGCGGCGCGTGCGTTGGCCGGCAGCGGTGGCAGTGTGTCGAGCGGGCGACCGCCCGTCGCCACCGTGACCAGCACATCCTCGCCGGCGAGCGCCTCGAGCGTCGGCGCGATCACTTGGGCGTAGTCCTTGTTCGCGACCGTGCCTTGGGTGACATGGATGACCGGGCGCGCGCCATCGAGGTCGCCCCACCAATCCGGCCGCGGTGCCTGCGATCCGGTGGCGCTCAACGGGCCGACGAAATAAAGCGACGCCGGCGCATCCGAGCGGGGGTACTCGAAGGAGGGCACGGTGAACTGGACGACCGCGTCGGCCCAGGCAAGCCAGTTCACTATCTGGCCCGGCAGGGCTTGGCCGTGCACGGCGCGGTGGAGCCGATCGAGGATGTGGTCGGCGCGCGCCCACACGCGGCGGTTCAGCGCAGCCAAGATGGCATTGCGCCGGCGGTTGAACAACCGCGCCGGGGGTAGGCCCATGCCGAACGGTGCGGTGTCGGCGCTGGGCATCACCAGCGGGATCACACTGCACACGACGACAGCCGGGCGTGTGGGCCGCTGATGTGCGAGCAGGAACGCGCCGCCGAAGAAATTCTGCTCGACGAGCACGACATCAGCCGGCTGTGCGGTGTGGGCAGCCATGATCGCTTCGTACTGCAGCTTGGCCGGTTTGGCGAAGAAGTGCTCGACGTCGAACGCAGCCGCTTTGAGCCCCTTCAACTTTGCGCGCTCGGGGAATTGCTTGAGAAAGTTGTCGTCATAGTCGATGCCGGGCGGGAGCGGGATGTGCGATGCGCCCGTCGCCGCGATCTTGTCGGCGAAACGAGCGCCGGTGATGAACCGGACGTGATCGCCGCGCTCAACGAATCCTCGGGCGGCAACCAGCAGGGGTGTCACGTGGCCGTGGGCGGGAATGCTGGCGATGATGATTGACGACATCGCTCCCCCTCGGGATCACGCTTTGGATGTGCAGTACAATATTCACTGTTATGGCACAAAAGTCAATATCCCGCGTATACCGATCTGAGTTGCGCCAGCAGCAGGCGGCGCAGACGCGATCTAAGGTGGTCGCGGCGGCCGCGGAGCTGTTCGCCACGCTGGGGTACGCTGGCACCACGTTCGCGAAAATCGCTGCCGCGGCGGGTGTTTCCGCTCAGACAGTCCAGGCGCACGGCCCCAAGGCGGCGCTGTTGAGAGCCGCGTCCGAGTACGCGATGTTTGGCGAGCCCGACAAGGACGACGTGTTCGACCTCGAGCTCGGCCAGCGTCTCCTGGCCGCCGGCGACCGCGACGAGGCGTTCATCACGAT
>NZ_JBAUZA010000027.1:0-6658 GCF_049585075.1 Mycobacterium sp. | reverse complement strand
CACCACGGCGTCGGCAGCCCAGCTGTCCCAGAATTCGCATGCCACGGTGAGGAACTCCTCGGCGCGGCGATAACGATCGGCGTGGTCGAGGAAGCCGCCGCGCCGGAAGTTTTCGCCGGTGAAGGCGTCCGAAGAGGTGACTATGTTCCAGCCTGCGCGGCCATCGGACAGGTGGTCGAGAGTGGCGAATTGCCTTGCCACTTCGAATGGTTCGTTGAAGGTGGTGTTGATGGTCCCGGTCAGGCCGAGCCGGTCGGTGACGGCGGCCAGCGCTGCGAGCAGGGTGAAGGTATCCGGGCGGCCCACCACGTCCAGGTCGTGAACCCGACCGCGATGCTCACGCAGCCGCAGCCCCTCGGCGAGGAAGAAGAAGTCGAACAGCCCGCGTTCGGCGGTGCGAGCCAGATGCACGAACGAGTCGAATTCGATCTGGCTGCCCGCGGCAGGATCGGTCCACACGGTGGTGTTGTTGACGCCCGGGAAGTGCGCGGCCAGATGAATTGGCTTGCGGCTCATGATGTCAGCCCCCATCGCTGCGCCATCAGCCGGTGTGAGCGCAGCCGGTCTTCATGGCAGTGCGTGACCGACGTGACGACGAGTTCGTCGGCGCGGGTTAGCCGTTGCAGCGCGGTCAGTCGCTCTGCGACCTCGTCCGGATTACCGACGAATTGCGTCTCCAGCCTGTCTTTCACAACGGGCAGCTGTTCATCGGTGAGCGGCCGGCAGTCCTCTGGAGCGGGGTAAGGCATGGCGCCAACACCGGTGCGGATGGAATACACCCATTGCCCGTAGCCAGCGGCCAATCGTCTTGCGGTGGCGCTGTCGTCGGCTACCACGATGTCGGCAGATACCACCACATAGGGCTGTTTTAGCGTGGCCGACGGAACGAACGAATCACGGTATGCGTCAATGGCTTCCAGCGCGGTCGCCGGTGTGATGTGATAGCTCGCCACGAACGGCAGCCCGCGCGCGCCGGCCATCCTGGCGCTTTGGCCCCTGGTGCTGCCGAAGATCCAGGGTGTCAGCCCCGATCGCTCGCCCGGCACGGCGTGCACGTCGAAACCGTCGACCTCATATGTGCCGTCCAGCATCGCGATGATGTCGCCGAGTTGTTCGGCGAAGTCGGGCGCGACGGCCTCGGGCTGTTGCAGGATCCCCATGGTCGCCTGCACCCGCTCCTTGTCGAGCAGCCCGCGCAGGTCGAACGGCAGCGGGATCACCACACCGTCGACTTCGCGCCACTGTCGCGGTGGGCGGGTTTTGCCCGATGGCCGCTTCGGCTTTAACCCGGTGTCGCGTCGTTGCCCTCGTCCGACGCCAAGGTCGATACGGCCCGGATAGAAGGCATCCAGCATGCCGAAGCTCTCCACCACCGCGGCGGCAGTGGTGTGGCTGAGCTGGATCGCAGCTGCACCTACGCGAATCGTGTTGGTAGCGGCGGCGATCTGACCGATCAGCACGGCCGGTGCCGAGCTGGCGACGCCGACAAAGTGGTGTTCGGCGATCCAGAACCGCCGATACCCCCATTGCTCGGCACGCTGGGCCAGGTCGATGGTGTTGCGCAGGGCCGTCGCGGCGTCGCTGCCGGCGCTGATCGGCGCCAGATCCAGAATCGAAAGCGGGACCGCACTCATCGGCTCGCCGCATATCGGTTGGGCGCAGTCGGCAGGCCGAGCCGTTGGCGCAATGTCTCATGCTGAGAGTAGCTGGTGCGAAACCGCCCGGCGCGCTGCAGCAGTGGCACCACCTCGTCGACGATTACCGGAAGATCGGTCGAGTTGACAGCCGGTCGCAGCCGCGCCCCGTTGATGCCGAGCCGCTGCCAGCCCAGCAGCAGCTCGACTAATTCCGCTGCGCTGCCACCGAATATCAGTGCGTCAGACCCGAAATCGGAGTCACCGCCGAATGTCACCACCACGTCGGCAAAGATTTTCAGCCGGGCACCACCGGCCGTATGCACCTCGCTGATGATCGAGCGCACGGAGGCGTCATCGGTTGGCGTGATGAAGACAAGATCGCTAGTAGCAGAAGCGAATTCGTAGACGCGCGGTGCGTGCGCCAACGCTGCCACCACCGGCTGGCCCTGAGGCGGACGCGGGGTGATCGAGGGCCCCTTCACCGAGAAGTATTTCCCGGCGAAGTCGATGTAATGCAACCTGTTTCGGTCGATGTAGCGCCCGGCGGACACGTCGCGAATCACCGCGTCGTCCTCCCAGCTGTCCCACAACCGGCGTACCACCTCGACGGCGTCGGCGGCCTCGTCGAACAGACCGTCGGCCGATTGTGATCCGTTGCGCCGGCCGAACAATGCCGCCTCATGGGTGGTTGTGCTCACCCGAGGCTGCCAACCTGCCCGCCCGTGCGAGATGTAGTCCAAGGTGGCGATGGCCTTCGAGACGTGAAACGGCTCGGTGTGGGTGACGGTAGCCACCGGCACCAGCCCGATGTGCTGGGTGACCGGGGCAATGCGCGCGGCGATCAGGACCGCGTCGGGGCGACCGGCCAGCCGTCGCGGGGAGATTTCCTCGCGGCGTCCGGGCTGCGGGGTCAGGGTGTCGTCGATGGTCAGGAAGTCCAGCAAGCCGCGCTCGGCGGTCGCCGCCAGGCCGGCCCAGTACCGGCCGCTGAGCACCGATTCCGTCGCGGGGTCGGCGCTCAGCGTGGTTTGCCAGGCTCGCCGATGCCAGCCGTAGCCGTCGAGCGCAACACCGAGATGCAGCTGATCGGTCATCGCAGACCCTTGTCGAACGCGATCGGACGGAAAGGTCCCCAGGAAACCGACGGTGCGTCGATCTCGGTGTAGCCGGTGGCCCGATATAACGCCTCTGCCTCCGGTTGGCGGTCGCCGGTAATCAGATACACCCGCCGATAGCCCCTGCTGGCGGCGGTGGCCTCCAGTTCGGCCAGCAGCGCCTTGGCGTAGCCGCGGCGTCGGTGCCCGCTGTCGGTCCAGATCCGCTTGAATTCCACGGTGTCGGCATCGAACCGGCGGAACGCGCCGCCGGTGACCGGGACGCCGTCCAGCAGTCCGAGCAACAAGCCACCGTCCGGGGCGGCGAGCTCGGCGGGCGGAACAGGCAGCCAGGTCAGATGAGTCTCCGCAGTGCCGCCGTAACGCTCGGAGTACTCGACCGCCAGCTCGGCCAACAGCGGCGCTGCCAGCGGGTCGTCCGGCCCCACCACCACGAAGCGCAGGGATATCACGTCCATGTCCAACGTCTCGTTGTCGGCCGCATTCCGATCCTGCTACACCAACGTCGCGCTGACGTACCGGCCGGCCACAGGCGCTTCGCCGAGATCTTGGCGCCGCAGCCCCGGCAATCCGGTAGCGGTGAACAGGTCTGAAAGCTCACTCACGACGGTTCTCCAGCCCAGCGCCGCCATGGACTCGGCGGTGTCGTGCTGCTCGTCCGCATAGGTGAGCTCGGTCATGTCGCGGTCGAAACCATACGGTCGCCAACGCTGGGCCAAGGCGTGCTCCTGGCTGACAAACGGCCGGCTTCGGCTGGGCAAATAATCGGCCGCCATCCTGCTGCCGGCGGCGCTCAAGGCGGTGACATTGTTCAGCAAGCGGTCCTGCGTCCCGGGCGATAGAAAACCGATGAACAGGCCCTCGGCAATCCACGCTGTCGGCTTTGTGGCGTCGAAGCCGACCCGGTGCAATGCGTGCGGCCATTCGCGGCGAAGATCGATGCCCACCGCGCGCCGATCAGCGGTCGGGGTGGCCGCCAGGCCACGCAGCGTCTGAGTTTTGAACTCGATGACTTGCGGCTGATCGATCTCGTAGACGCATGCGCCCGCCGGCCACCACAGCCGGAAGGGCCGGGCGTCCAGCCCCGACGCCAAGATCACCGCCTGCCGAATACCGGCCCGCCCGGCATCGGTGAGGAAGTCGTCGAAGAATCGGGTCCGCACCGCGAAAAGGTCAGTCAACAAAGCGAATCCGTTGTCGTCGCCAAGATCACTGATCGCGCGCTCGCCGCTGGCGATCTCGGAGAAGAAGTCGACTCCGACGGCGCGCACCAATGGCTCGGCGAACGGGTCGTTGATCAACCCGGCCCTGGATGCCAACGCCCTGGCCGTCGCTACCAACGTCGCGGTAGTTCCGACACTGGTGGCTGGACCCCAGGTGTCGTGATCTGTTCGCGCCATGGTCACGCCGACCGGGCACTCAAATGCAGCACCGCCCGCCAGCCGAGCAGCAGCAGCGCGGTGACCGTGGCCGCCACCACCACGAAACTCGCGGCCACCCCCGCGGAGGTCGCCTTGCGCAGCAGCATCCCGACCGCGACCGTGCACACCCACACCACGATCCCGGTGGGAAACACCGCCGTCGGGCGCTGCCACGCCCGGGCGACGAGCCAGCCCAGGGCGGTCCCGCTCAGAAACGGCCAGGCCGTCACTGCAACGCCCGCGACGTTCAACCCCTCGTCGTGGCTGCGCCGTCCCACCGCGCAGAACAGCAGCACACAAACAACGTCGACGCCCAGCCAGGCCAGAGCTTGCCGCGCACGCACCACGTCAGCGGACACTACCGGGGCCGGTGTTCCGGGTGAGCTGCGGACATACGATGGCCGGATGAGTAGCTTCAACCCGCAGGACCCGCTGAACCTGGACGCGTCGCTGTCGGACGACGAGATCGCGGTTCGCGACACCGTCCGGCAATTCTGCGCCGAGAATGTCCTCCCGCACATCGCCGAATGGTTCGAGATCGGTGACCTTCCGGCCCGTGAGCTTGCCAAACACTTCGGCCAGCTCGGCCTGCTTGGCATGCACCTGGAGGGCTACGGCTGCGGCGGGGCCTCGGCCGTGCATTACGGCTTGGCGTGTACCGAACTGGAAGCCGCCGACTCCGGTATCCGGTCGATGGTGTCGGTGCAGGGCTCGCTGGCGATGTTCGCGATCTGGAAATTCGGTTCCGAAGAGCAGAAGCAAAAGTGGCTGCCGGGCATGGCCGCCGGCGAGCTGCTCGGCTGCTTCGGACTGACAGAACCCGACGCAGGATCCGACCCGGCATCGATGACCACCCGGGCGCGACGCGACGGGTCGGACTGGATCCTCAACGGGCGCAAGATGTGGATCACCAACGGTTCGGTCGCCGACGTCGCGATCGTGTGGGCGGTCGCCGACGACGGGATCCGCGGATTTCTAGTGCCCACCGATACACCGGGATTCTCCGCCAACACGATCCACCACAAGCTCTCGCTGCGGGCATCGATCACCAGCGAGCTGGTGCTCGACGACGTGCGGCTGCCTGACGACGCCCTGCTGCCCGAGGTAACGGGCCTCAAGGGCCCGCTGTCGTGCCTGTCGGAAGCGCGCTACGGCATTATCTGGGGCTCAATGGGCGCCGCGCGCTCGGCGTGGCAGGCAGCGCTGGACTACGCAAGCCAACGCACCCAGTTCGATCGCCCGATCGCCGGATTCCAGTTGACTCAAGCCAAACTCGTCGACATGGCCGTCGAATTGCACAAAGGCCTGCTGCTTGCGCTGCAGCTCGGGCGCCTCAAGGACAGCGTCGGACTGCGGCCCGAGCAGGTGAGTTTCGGCAAGCTCAACAACACCCGCGAAGCGATCGAGATTTGCCGAACTGCGCGAACCATCTTGGGGGGCAATGGGATATCGCTGGAGTATCCGGTGATCCGGCACATGGTCAACCTGGAGTCGGTGCTCACCTATGAAGGCACCCCAGAGATGCATCAGCTGATCCTGGGCCAGGCGATCACCGGCATCGACGCCTTCCGCTGATGCTGACCTACAGCCCTGAGCATCACCAGTTCCGAGAACTGGTACGCGATTTCGTGCAACAGACGGTTGTACCGGCCCACGAACGCTGGGAGAAGGCCGGCTGCGTAGATCGTTCGCTCTTCACCGAAGCGGGAAAGCTTGGCCTGCTGGCGTTCTCGGTGCCCGAGGAATTCGGCGGTCCCGGCGTCGACGACTTCCGCTACAACGCGATCGTCGTTGACGAACTCCAGCGGGCGGGCGCGGCGGCCGAGGCGGTCGCCTTGTCGCTGCAAAACGACATTGTGCTGCCGTATCTGACCGAGCTGACCACACCCGAACAGAAGCAACGCTGGCTACCGGGCGTGGTGACCGGCGAGACGATAATCGGTATCGCGATGACCGAGCCTGGCGCCGGCAGTGACCTGGCCGGGATCCGCACCACTGCGGTGCGCGACGGCGACCATTACGTCGTCAATGGCGCGAAAACGTTTATCTCCAATGGGCAGACCGCGGACTTGTTCGTCATCGCTGCGCGCACTGCACCCGACCGTCACAAGGGACTATCTCTTTTGGTCGTCGACCCGGATACGCAGGGATTCTCCCGCGGCCGGAACCTGGAGAAGATCGGCCTGCACGCGCAGGACACCAGCGAGCTGAGCTTCACCGATATGCGGGTCCCCGTCGAGAACCTGCTCGAGGAGGAGGGCGGAGGTTTCTACCAACTCATGAACAACCTTCCGCAAGAGCGTCTTTCGCTGGCAGTGGGCGCGGTGGCTGCCGCCGAAGGGGTACTGGCTGAGACCCTCGACTACGTCAAGCAGCGAAATGCCTTCGGCTCCCCCATCTCTAGCCTGCAGAACACCCAGTTCGTGCTCGCCGAGCTGGCCACCGAAATCGATATCGCTCGAACCTATCTCGACGACTGCATCGC
>NZ_JBAUZA010000026.1:0-5368 GCF_049585075.1 Mycobacterium sp. | reverse complement strand
ACCACCTACCTCGCCGAGCGGACGAACAACACCGCGGTGCTGGGTGTCGAACCCGCCGGCGCCGCGGCGATGATGGCCGCGCTGGCCGCCGGCGAGCCCGTGACCCTGGACCACGTTGACCAGTTCGTCGACGGCGCGGCGGTGAGACGGGCAGGAACGCTGACGTACGCCGCGCTGGCCGCTGCGGGTGACATGGTGTCGATCACCACCGTCGACGAGGGGGCGGTATGCACTGCCATGCTGGATCTGTACCAAAACGAGGGCATCGTGGCCGAGCCGGCAGGCGCGCTGTCGGTCGCGGGTCTGCTGGAAGCTGACGTCGAGCCGGACAGCATCGTCGTGTGCCTGGTCTCCGGCGGCAACAACGACGTGTCCCGGTACGGCGAAGTGCTGGAGCGCTCGCTGGTTCATCTGGGTCTCAAGCACTATTTTCTGGTCGACTTCCCGCAGGAGCCCGGTGCGCTGCGCCGGTTCCTGGACGAGGTGCTGGGACCCAACGACGACATCACGCTGTTCGAGTATGTCAAGCGCAACAACCGGGAGACCGGTGAGGCGCTGGTGGGTATCGAGCTCGGCTCGGCCGCGGACTACGACGGCCTATTGCACCGGATGCGGGCCACGGACATGCAAATCGAAACCATCGAGCCTGGCTCGGCGGCCTACCGCTATCTGCTTTAAGTCATCACCGCTTTCGTCAGACGGGCTGAACCGAGTCGTCGTTGGCGCGAAAGATCGGCTCCAACGGGACGGCGAACCGTTCGGCCATCTCTGTCAGCGTTTTCGACCACACCCGGTCGGCGGGTGAAACCGGCCCACGCCCCGGCCCGGTCAGCAGCAAGGCCACCGTGGTTCCCGGTCCCAGATCATCAAGCAGCGTGCGCAACGACGACATCAGGTTCCACAAGATCCGGCCCTGCGGCCGCGGACGAATCGGTACCTGGCAGAGCTTTTTCGTGAAGCATCGATCCGGCCCGATGAGACCGAACCACAACAGCCGCTTCTCAAATCCCAACGGCCCCATCAGCGCGCGCCACCGCTGGCGCAGATCGGCGGCGCAGTGAACGGGATCGTTGGCGGTCTCAATCGGTGGAATCGGCAACAGCTCGCGATGACTCATCCGCGCATCATCTTCCGTGGGCGGCTCCGCGGGTAGTCAGATATCCACAGCCCGCAGGATCGCGAACGAATATGGCTGCAGCTCGGCGGTCGTCGCGCCGATGCCGGGGGTAGCCGAGCACATCACCACGTCGCCGGTGACCGGAACGCCGACCGTCTCGACGCCCAGATTGCAGGCGATCGCCAACCGGCCCCGGTGCATGACGATCCAGCGCCGGTCCTCGTCATAATCGATGACGAGGTGGTCTAGCCACGGGTCGGCCAGGTCAGGGTCGTCGCGCCGCAACGTGATCAGGTTCTGGTAGACGCGGCGCAGCCGGGCATGTTCACCGGTGTCCACCTCATCCCAGTCCAGTTTCGAATGCTGGAAGGTCTGCGGGTCCTGCGGGTCGGGAATCTCGTCGGCGTCCCACCCGTGCTCGGCGAACTCCTTCTTGCGTCCCTCGGCGGTGGCGCGCGCCAGCTCGGGCTCTGGATGGGAGCTGAAGAATTGAAATGGTGTCGACGCTCCCCATTCCTCTCCCATGAAAAGCATTGCCGTGTACGGGGATCCGAGAACCAGCGCGGCTTTGACCGCCAACTGGCCATAGCTGAGATTCTGTGACGGGCGGTCTCCCAGCGCGCGATTGCCGACCTGGTCGTGGGTACAGGTGTAAGCCAGCAGCCGGGTGGCCGGGATCCCCGAGGTCTCAGTGGTGTCCAATGGTCGTCCGTGGCGCCGTCGTCGAAACGACGAATATGTGCCTGCGTGGAAGAAGCCGTTGCGCAACGTCTTTGCCAGCGTGGCCAACGATCCAAAGTCGGCATAGTAGCCCTGGCGCTCCCCGGACACCGCGGTGTGGATGGCGTGGTGGACGTCGTCGTCCCATTGCGCGGTCATCCCGTAGCCGCCGCTGCGACGGGGCGTGATCATCCGCGGGTCGTTCATGTCGCTCTCGGCGACCAAGGACAACGGCCGGCCCAATTGCTCAGCCAGCGCCGCGGTTTCGGCGGACATTTCTTCCAGGAGGTGGATCGCGGTGGTGTCCACCAAGGCATGTACGGCGTCCAGGCGCAGGCCATCGGCGTGGAAATCACGCATCCAGCGCAGCGCGCAGTCGATGATGTAGCGGCGCACTTCGTCGGAGTCGGCATCGGCGATGTTGATGCCTTCCCCCCACGGATTACTCGCAGACGACAAGTACGGGCCGAATCGCGGCAGGTAGTTGCCGGACGGGCCGAGATGATTGAACACCGCGTCGATCAGCACGCCCAAGCCGCGGGAATGGCAGGCGTCGACGAACCGGATCAATCCGTCGGGTCCGCCGTAGGGCTCGTGTACGGCAAACCACAGCACTCCGTCGTATCCCCAGCCATGCGTGCCAGAGAACGCGTTGACCGGCATCACCTCGACGAAATCAACACCGAGATCGACCAGATAGTCCAGCTTTTCGATCGCAGAGTCGAACGTACCCTCGGGCGTGAAGGTGCCGATGTGCAGTTCGTAGATCACCGCACCCTGCACCGACCGGCCGGACCAGCCGCTATCCGTCCACTTGATTGTCGGCGCCCACAACTGCGAGCGGCCGTGCACGCCGTCGGGTTGGCGGGGCGATCGCGGGTCGGGCAGCACCTTCGGATCGTCGTCGAGGAGATATCCGTACCGGCTTGTTGCTGTCGCGTCGATTGTGGTCCGCCACCAGCCGTCCGGACCGCGCGTCATCGGATGTATCTGACCGTCGACCTCGACACGCACCTGGCCCGGTTTGGGTGCCCACACGGCGAATTGCGCCATCACGTGCGCTCCAGCAGCGCCACCGGCAACGCGGCGAACAACTCGGCAGCCGCTGCCGCCCCAGTGACGACCGCCCCGGTCAGCGCGTCGGTCCACACACCCTCCGGGATCGCTACCACTGTGTCGCCCCAGCCGGATTGTTCGAGATGCACCGTCCAGCGGGTGACCGCGACAAGCACGTCACCACCGCGCAAAAACGCCACAACATGATCGGCGGCGGTGCCCGCGGCAAGCACAGGGTAGTAGCCGCCGCCCAGAAAGGTCTCCGGCCGGGCGCGGCGCAACTGCAAGGCTGCTTTGACGACCCGAATTTTCGGATGCTGCAAGGACTTCAGAGCCTGGCGCCGTTCCTCGTAGTCAACCGGGCGTCGGTTATCCGGGTCGACCAGGCTGTCGTCCCACAGCTCGGTGCCCTGATAGATGTCGGGCACGCCGGGCACGGTCAGCGCGAGCAGCTTCTGGGCCAGCGCGTCGTTCTCGGCGTGCGGCTGCAGCCGGACCACCAAGCTGGTCAGCTCGCGGGCCACCGGACCGTCAAGCACAGCGTCGAGCCAGGCGTGCACCGCACTCTCAAATTCGGCGTCGGGGTCTTGCCAGGAGGTATGCCAGGCAGCTTCTCGTATTGCCTTCTCGCCGTAGGCATGTAGGCGCTCACGTAGTTCGTCGGTAATTTCGCCGCTGGCTGGCCAGACACCGAAGATGTTCTGCCACAGAAATAGTCCGGTTGCGGGGTCGGGGGCCGGCGTTGCAGTTTCCCAGCGGGCGACGAATTCGCCCCACAGCGACGGCACCTGGGACAGCACACCGATGCGGGCTCGGACGTCTTCGCCGCGTTTGGTGTCATGGGTCGACAACGTCGTCATTGCGTGCGGCCAGAGTCGGTCGCGGGCTGCGGCGCGGTGGTGGAATTCCGCGGCGCCGACGCCGAACCGATGTGGCTCGCCGCCAACTTCGTTCAGCGATACCAGCCGGGCGTCGCGGTAGAACAGGCAATCCTCGACGGCCTTGGCGGTCACCGCGCCACACAACTGTTGCAGCCGCGTCGCCGGCTCACCGTCGTCGGCCAACGCACTCGCGATCAGCTGCAGCGGAACGTCCAAATCCGGTGCAGCAGACTGGGTTACCGCCAGCGCCGCGGGCAGTATTGCGGCCAAGCAGCGGTAATCACTGCGATAGACGTCTACGTGGGTGAGCAGTGCGGCCACCGCCGCGGGCAGTTGGGGATGGTCGGCACCGGCCGCCGCGACGATGCACCGCCGCAGCCTGCCAAGCTCACTGGCCAGTGTCTCGGTTGCCGCTGCGGTCTTGAGGTCGGCGAGCATGGCCGGCATGTCTCGGTAGTCGACGCCCGCGGAGTTGAGCAGCGCCGTCAACGCCGGCGCGCCGTTCGGGTCGACGAAAACCCCGCCGATCTCCCGAAGTGTGTCGTAACCCGTTGTGCCGGCTATCGGTAGCGTCGGCTCCAACGCCTCATCGACAGCGAGGATCTTCTCGATCACGATGTAGGCGTCCTGGCCCACCAGCTCTCGCAACCAAGTCAGATATCCGGCCGGATCCGACAAGCCGTCAGGATGATCGACACGCACGCCGTCGACCAGTCCTTCGGTGAACCAGCGGGCCACTTCGGCGTGACTGGCGTCGAACACCGACCGGTCTTCCTGGCGCAGGCCGGCCAGCGAGGTGATCGAAAAAAACCGCCGATAACCGCACACTCCGCGCTTCCACCCGACCAGCTGGTAGTGCTGGCGGTCATGCACGTCGGCGCCGGTGCCGTCACCGGTGCCCGGCGCGATCGGGAACGCCAGATCACCCAACCGCAAAAGATCACCGTCGACGGTCAAATCGACGATATCGTCGTCGGAACCCAATACCGGCAACACTATTCGGCCGTCGGCCAGGTCCCAGTCGATATCGAAATGCGGTGCATAGGTCGACGACCGGCCGTGCCGCAGTACATCCCACCACCACGGGTTCTGCTCCGGCTTGTCCACCCCGACGTGGTTTGGGACGATGTCGACCACCAGTCCCATGCCGCGGGCCCGCGCCGCCGCCGACAGTCGCGCCAGACCCTCCGGGCCGCCGAGTTCGCCCGACACCGTCGTCGGGTCGGTGACGTCGTAGCCGTGTGGCGACCCGTCCACTGGGGTCAGGATCGGCGACAGATACAGGTGCGACACCCCGAGCTCAGCGAGATAGTCGAGCAGGTTTTCGGCGTCGGCGAAGGTGAACCCGAAGCCGCTGGACTCACCCCGCAGCTGCAACCGGTAGGTGGACAGTACGGGAAATGCCATGCGTCATTGAGTCTTACGGAAGACGAGCAGCGCTCGGCCGGGCAGCGAGACTTCGTCGCCGTCGTGCACGACCAGCTTCACCTCGCCTGTGGAATCGGTGGTGTCGAGTTCCGCTGTCCATTCTTTGGCGTATTCGTCACGGGGTATGACGAAATCCACGACATGGTCGTGGGCGTTGAAGCACAGC
>NZ_JBAUZA010000025.1:0-6956 GCF_049585075.1 Mycobacterium sp. | reverse complement strand
CCCCAGATCGCCATGACCGGTAGGTCGGTGCGCAGCCCCAGCCGGTTCAAGGCGCTGACCGCCTGCCCACGGTAATCCACCACGGATCGCAGCGTCCGCAGGAACGACTGCCGCGTCTCCGGGTCCGACAGCGACGAGTAGGCGCTCCACAACTCCGCACCACGCGGCGACTGAATGCCGGCGGCCCTCAGCCATGACCTGAGCTTGTTGCCGACGGTGAGTACCAGCTTGGGCGCAATGATCGGCAACACCAGCTCCGCCCCGGGCGCCGACAGCAGCCGCAGCACCAGGCCGACATCAGGACCCAGGCCGCCGCTGCTGATCAGGACCAACCGCTTGACGTAATCGGGGTGCTGGTAGACGAGTTGCATCGCCACACCACCGCCGAGCGAATGCCCGACCACGGTGGCCTGGCTGACGCCGAGTTCGTCGAGCAGATCGCGGAGAAACACCGCGAACGCGCCCAGCGAGTAGTCGCTGCGGGGTTTCGCCGACTCGCCGTGGCCCAGCAGGTCAGGCGCGATCACCCGGAATTTCTTTGACAGCTGCGGTATCACGGACCGCCAGGTGTCCGAACTTCCCGCCATGCCGTGGATCAGCAGCAGCACGTCCCCGTCACCGTCGTCGCGGTAGGCCACCCGGTCGCCGTGCAATTCCAGGAACTTCAACTCGTTCATGGAACCCGGTGTACCCGCTCTGGCCCTGATCCGGACGCGCGCTGACCTCTTCGTGACCGAAGACGCTTTGCGCTGCGGCGGGCACGGTGGGTCACTGTGCTACAGCGCGCGGCGCGGCGACGAGTGTAACGACACGCCCGCAGCAGGACACCAAGCCATAACGATCCGGCGACCGCCTTGTCTTCGCGATACCAGGGGTGCCAGTGTGTTGCTTGTGACTAAGGAGGTCGACGTCTACGGCGTCGGCTCCATTGGGGGAAATAGATGGACACACGACCTCATCGCTGTACGCGGGGCCACTGGCTGCTGCCGGGACACATGATCGTCGGAAGCATGCCGTGCTCCTGCGGTCGGCACACCACCTGGGAATGCGAATGCAGCGACGTTACTTATGAGCCGAGGCTCACCGAATCGTGCACCTTGTTCAAGCGTCGTCGCACGGTTCGAACCCGCTGAGCAGGCCCCACGACGCCGCTACGTCCTACATGCGGTAGCTGGCCATTAGTCCAGGGACGCAGTAGACCAGCTAGCCCAGAGAGTACGACTGCTTCGGATCAACTGGCGCAGTCGACCGCGATTTCAAGGGCTTCGCAGATTTCGCGCATCCGAATGCCGGCAAGCCGGCCAAGCCGGCTAACCAAGACCGCGACGGAGACGCTTTCCACCGAATCCAGGTTGACCGCCGAACGGCGCGGTATCGGGTCGGAACCCGGTTCTAGAACGACCTCGCTGGCGAGTCCTCGAATCGTTGTCGTACATGGCGCGACGAGGGCACGTCGAAGTCGAGGGATCGCCGCGTCACGCGAGAGGACGACAACCGGGCGCCGGCCGACCTCTGCCAGCTCGCACCACCACACCTCACCACGAGCCGCCAGCGCACTCATGATGCGCCCGCCGCCCGCCGCCACGATGCCAGGTCGCCCCATTCATCCGGCTCCTCAGCCGGGTGTTCGTCATAGGCTGCATAGCCGCTGTCGACCTCGGCGGATCGGTGGCGAGCGAGAAGTGCAGCGAGGGCCTCATCGATGAGGGCGGCATCCGTGATTCCCGACCGCGCACTCCGGGCACAGCCGAGGAGTTCCGCATCCACCGTCGTACTGAGCCGTATGCGATTCATGCCATCATTATGCCATTGCCGACTCACCCGGTGCGGACAAGGGAAAGTAGCAGCCGCTACCCTTACGCCCGCTGCGCTGCCACGAACAAGTTGTGCGGGGCAGTGTCTGCGACCTCTTTGGGCGGCGTGCGGTCGTAGCCGGCCATCAGCTCGGCCGACGGTGTCACCATCACGTCCCAGCCGTGGCGGCCAAACCACTCGCCGACGTCTTCGCGCTCCTCGAAATACCACAGCTCCTCGTTGCGGGGCAGCTCACGCTGCGGGTCGACTTTCGCCATGACCGCCCGGATCCGCTCCATCCGCTCGCGCCGTTTGGCACGCACGTCGGGGTCGAGGAAATCGGGACTGAGCGCCTCCACCGCAACCCGGCTGCCGGCGACCGTGAGTTCGTGAATCCGCTCCAACAGCAACTCTTGGGCCGCAGCAGGCAGATACGGCGTGATCCCTTCGGCCGACCAGACGCTGGGCGCCGAGGCGTCAAACCCGGCCTGCTGCAATGCCGTTGGCCAGTCGTGGCGGAGGTCCACCGGCACCGCGACTCGATGACACGCCGGCTCGGCGCCGTGCTCGGCCAACGTCGATTCCTTGAAGTCCAACACGTTGGGCTGGTCAAGCTCGTAGACCGTCACCCCGTCCGGCCACGGCAACCGCCACGACCGCGCGTCCAAGCCCGCCGCCAGAATCACCGCCTGCCGAATCCCCGCCTGAGCGCCATCTAAGAAGAACCCATCGAAAAAGGCTGTCCGGCAAGCCATGTAGTTGACCATCGCCTGCATCTGCAGCGGAACCAGCGGTTCGGCTTCGACGACCTCGGCCGGCAACGGTCCCGCGGAGTGCCAGTTCCACACCCCGTCGCCGGCGGCATCGAGGAAAACCTGCGCGAACGGATCGCGGATCAACGGGTTCTCACTGCAAGTTTCGGCCGCCCGCGACGACGCCACACCCAGCGCCGTCGCACCCACGCTCTCGGTGATCTCCCAAGTGTCGTTGTCAGTCCTCGCCACTATCAAGCCCTCCCCACCGACCGCTGCGCCGACACGAACAACGTGTCCGGTGACCCGTCCTCAATGCCCTCCGGAGGATGGCGGTCATAGAGAGCCATCATGTCCTCGGTCGTCAGCACCGACACATCCCAGCCGTGCTCGAGCAACCACTCCCCCACGTCGGTGCGAGCTTCGAAGTACCACAGATCCTCGAAGTCGGGAAAGTCATGCTCCTCGCCACCCAACTGGGCGGCCAGTTCACGGTAACGCTGCATCTGCGCTCGCTGCCGATCCCGGACCTCGGGGTTGTTGAAGTCGGGACCAGGCGCCTCGACAGCGACCTGGCTGCCGACGGCGGTCAGCGTCTGGATGCGCTCGAACAGCAAATCCTGGGCGGCCGACGGCAAAAACGGCAGCAGCCCCTCGACGGTGAACGCGCTCGGCGCGTTGGGGTCAAAACCCGCCTGCCGCAAGGCCGTTGGCCAATCGTCACGCAGGTCAACCGGAACCTTGACAACATTGGCGGTCGGCTTCGCCCCGTGCTCCCGCAGCGTCGCGGCTTTGAACTCCAACACCCGCGGCTGGTCGAGCTCGTAGACGGTCACCCCGTCGGGCCACGGCAACCGCCACGACCGCGAATCCAGGCCCGCCGCCAAAATCACCACCTGCCGCACCCCCGCTTCGGTGGCATCGATGAAGAACTCGTCGAAAAACGCTGTCCGCGAAGCCATGTAGTCGCGCATGCCCTGCATCCGCAACGGCACGTCGGGGGCGACCTTGGCGATCTCGTCGGGCAGGTCGGGGTTGCCGAACCAGTTCCACATGCCGTCGCCCGCGGCCTCCAGGAACACCCGCGCGAATGGATCGTCGATCAGCGGATCGTCACTCTCGGTGTCCGCCATCCGGGCCGCCGCGACACCCAGCGCGGTGGCGCCCACGCTCTCGGTGATTTCCCAGCTGTCATTATCGGTTCTCGCCACGTTCACTTCCTCCCAGTCAGCAGCACGCCACCCGCGGAGGGTACCCGCGTCGGCTGTGAGCAAAGCTAAGAATCTAGGCGGTCTGCGCGAGCGGAGCAGCCAGGTGACCGCGATACCTGCTGCGTCCGTCGGGCGTCACCGAGATCCAGGCTCGCCCGGCGCCGTGCTAATCGCAAACATATTGCGCCGCAGTCAGTCCAGCACTGTCTGCAATCGTGGTCGCAGCCGCTGCGGCGGGATCTGGACACCCGCCGCAAGATCGTCGATCAGCCCATCTGCAAAGTCCACCAAACCGGCGACGTTGATCCCGTGGCGCCGCGGGGAATGAGCGTGAGCAAGACGGGCCGACGAACTGCGCAGCAGACTTGTCGCCCCGTCGACGTTGCCGCGCTGGGCGTGAGTAATGCCAACTGCGAGCTGCGCCAGGCCTTGCCACAGCATCCGTTCATCCTCGGGACCGGACTTCCAGGCCGCCTCCAGAACCTCATGCGCGCTAAACGCCAGACCCCGGTCAAGCAGGTCCTGGGCATAGGCCAGAGTTTCGGCGGGCGCCAGCTCGAGGTCATCGGGGATCCGTGCAACGCCCTCGCTGCCATAGGGCAGCGGCCGGCCCAAAGAATCGCGCGGGCGCGCACTTCGGGGTCGGCCCGATTCGTCACGATCTCGCTCGGTCATACGGGTTGACCGGAATCAGGGGCTCGACTGTGGACTGTCCACGTCGCCACGGTCGCTGGTCGCGATGAAGTCCTCGATCAGCTCGACCACCTCGTTGGGTGCCTCGACCTGCGGGTAGTGACCGACGCCGGGCAGCACCTCAAGCCTGGTGTCGGTGCGCGCGTTGTGGATCGCGTACGCATGCTCGACGGGAATGATGTTGTCCCGATCGCCCCAGATCGCCATGACCGGTAGGTCCGCGCTCGCGTGCAGCCTGTTCAGCGCGCTGACCGCCTGCCCGCGGTAATCGACCACGGATCGCAGCGTCTTCAGGAATGACTCCCGCGCCTGCCGATCCGCCAGCGACGAGTAGGCGCTCCAAGTCTCCGCGCCGCGCGGCGAATGGATGCCGGCACCTCTAAACCATGACCTGAGCTTGTTGCCCACGGTGAGCACCGGCTTCGGCGCGATGACCGGTAACACCAACTCCGCCCCCGGCGCCGAGAGCAGCCGCAGAATCCATCCCACATCGGGACCGAGGCCACCGCTGCTGATGAGCACCAACCGCTTGGCGTAGTCGGGGTGCTGATAGACGAACTGCATGGCGACACCGCCGCCCAGCGACTGACCGACCACCGTGGCTTGACCAACGCCGAGTTCGTCGAGGAAATCACGCAGCAACACCGCGAACGCGCCCAACGAGTAGTCACTGCGGGGTTTGGCCGACTCGCCGTGACCCAGCAGGTCCGGTGCGATCACCCGGAACTTCTTCGACAGCTGCGGTAGCACGGACCGCCAGGTGGCCGAGCTCCCGGCCATGCCGTGGATCAGCAGCAGCACTTCGCCTTCACCGGCGTCGCGGTAGGCCAGCCGATCGCCGTGCAACTCCAGAAACTTCAACTCGTTCATGGAACCGGCACCCCCTCTGGTCCAGATCTGGCCCGGCCCACCCTATCGTCGCAGAAAACGCCAGGCGCGGCTCCAGCGCCTCATAGCTAAGAATCTAGGCGGGCACCGCGAGCAGGGCAGCCAGGTGACGGCGATACCTGGTGCGGCCATCGGGCGTCAGCGCGGCCCAGTCCCGTCCGGCGTCATGCCGACCCCAAACATATTGCGCCCTAGCCAGTTCAGCGATGTCCGAAAGGAAGGCATCGGGCTGCTGCTGAACACAATGCGCGAGCAGACGCAGCTCGATTTCCTCGATCGCGGCCAGGCAGGCGCACAGCCTCAATCGCGACCGGGACGCGATGAGCTGGTCGAACTGGCCTGGGTGGTCTTCGGCCAGCACCAGACGGCCAGCGTCGTTCCCGACCGGGTCGCGGGTGTTGACCGCCATGTAGGTCCCGAGAATGGCCGCGGCAGCCAGGAATTGCACGGTGTAAGCCAGCGGGGTTCCCAGCGGCAGCACCCACGTCAGGCCGTATGCCGTCCCGACAAACACGAAAAACACCAGCCAGGCGATCCGCCACTGTCGCCTCGTCCGCCGACGGCGACGCAGCCGCACACCCATGGCCCGGCGGTGCCGAACCAGTACAAAAATCGGCAGATAGATCGTCGCCAGCATGAGCACCACGGCGGTCGCGAATCCCGTCCCGGTCAGCCCACCGCCGGTCAGCGCCGCCATCGCAGCGGCTCCGCCCACGACGGCGAGAGGCTGGATCCACCCCGGTGCTTTGACTGCGGCAGCGAGCGCTCGCCGGGCGTCCAACACATCGGCCACCGAGCCGGCCGACTCATCGACTGCCATATCCCCCACTCCTTGATCGCGGCGCTCACTGTACGGGTGTTTACGCAGTGCACGGCGACGAATCCGCGGCGCAACCCAAACACGCCCGGATCAGCCGCATCCAGCCAGCTGGCGCGGGTTATGTTGTCGAGGGCGCTGAGAGACGGGATCGTTCAAACATGCAGGTCGACGGGCGCGAGATCACCGTTTGGGGGAGCTTGCTGCAACCGCCCACCCGTCGCACCAACGACATCCTTCGGCTCGTGCTCTCCACAGCGTTCCTGGCGATCGTGATCACCAGCTCGGTGGTCACCCGCACCCGGTGGGACAAGCTGGAGAAATCCATCTCCCGCATCATCGGGGTGCTCACCCCGGCCCAATCCGATGTGGTCTACCTGGTGTACGGCCTCGCGATCCTGGTGTTGCCGTTCATGATCCTGATCGGGCTGATTGTCTCCCGGCAGTGGAAACTGCTCCTCCCCTACGCGGCTGCCGCATTCATCGCCTTCCTTGCGTTGTCGATCAACGGCACCCGCATCGCGGCATGGCAGTGGCACTTCGACCTGTCTGACCGGCTGCGCACCGAGTTGTCCCAATTCCTCGACGACCCGCGCTGGATCGGGATGCTCGCCGCAGTGCTCACCGTGTCGGGCCCGTGGCTGCCGGCGCGCTGGCGGCACTGGTGGTGGACGCTGCTGCTGGCGTTCATCCCGATCCACCTGGTGGTCAGCGCCGTCGTGCCGGCCCGCGCGATGCTGGGCCTGTCGGTGGGCTGGTTCGTCGGCGCGCTGGTGGTGCTGGTCAGCGGCACTCCGGCGC
>NZ_JBAUZA010000024.1:0-4935 GCF_049585075.1 Mycobacterium sp. | reverse complement strand
CGATAGTGCCGTGCGCGTCGCAGTCCATCAGGCCGTCGCCGCCCATGATGTAGTCGCCGCCCGGAACCACGGGTAGCCGGGGGCTGGGGTTGACGCCGGTGTCGATGACCGCGACCGGAACTCCGTTACCGGTCGAGTACTGCCAGGCCTTGGCGATGTTGAGCATTGCAAAGCCCGGTGCCATAACGGCCACATTCGGATCGGCCACGGTGATGGTCCGCGCACAGATGTTGCTTTGCCGCATCGGCTGATCCGGGCCCGGCTTGCCGTCTGCAGGCACCCGCCCGGGGTCGACCGTCGGCGGCGGAATTGCCTGGGCCGCAGGAAGACCGGTCGACAGGCCGACCAGCAGGCCGACGAGGGTTAACGAGCAGATCCGCCGCGGCGAAATCATCGCATCCGCATCCAGTTGAACAATCCGCCGATCCACGCGGCCAGTGGAAGAGCCGCGATGATCGCGAAGATTTCCAGCCATTCGGCGATCATCCGCACCAACGGGGTGAACCTGGTGATGGGCACCAACAGTGCCGCCGCCAGCCCGGCGGCACCGAAACCGCCTAAAACCAGTGCCCCCCATAGCATCGACTCGGCTGATGCTGCCGGCTCATGCAGGACGTATTTGATGACGCCGACACACATCGCGGCCGTGGCCCCGCACACCAGCGCAATAGCTTGCCGTTTGTCGGCGAATGCCCGTCCGCGGCTGATGAAGATCAGCACGAACAGCCCTGCCAGTACCACGGCGGCGCCACTGCGGTTGCGCCCCGGCATCAGCGTGGCCCACACCGCGGCGGGCAGCGCCAGGCTCGCCGCCACACATATTCCAGTCAGCACGTTGTTCGCGGTAACCGCGGCGGCGGCGATCTGCGCCCCACGCGGCGTGGTGTCCGGGCTGAGCTCCTCTTCGGCCGCCTCGTCCACCGGCGAGACCGCGTCGACCGGCAATCCGGCGCTGCGGCGGAACAGGTCCCGGCCCGTCACCGACCCGAAGTACGGCGGCCGGATCCGCGCGGACCACAGCGCGATTGTGGGCGCCAGCGTCAGCAAGAGCAGCAGAACGACCAGGGTGCACATGCCTAGCCATTGGGCGGGAACCGGCCGCCACATCCGGGCCGCGGCGACCACCCCGCCCAGCGCGCACAGTGTCACGATCGTCGCCGCCACGTTGACGTGACGTCGCGTCATCACTGCTATCCCGCACGTGAGCACGCCAGCGGCGAGCACGGCGATAAACAGGTGCGCCGCCCCCAGTTTGCCCGGAGCCCCCGCACCCAGACTCACCGCCAGCAACGGCACAGAAAGCCAAGCGAATCCGCCGAGGATGTCGGCGCGACGTGGCCACCAACGCGCCACCACACCCGCGCCGCTGATCGCAAGCAGACCCAGCACGCCTGTCACGACGCTAGGTATTAGCGAGTCACCTGCGATGCGGTCGCGCACAGCCAACCCCAGCACCGACGCGGAGATCATCGCCAGGATGACCAGCGCGGTGTGCGTTGCGGTGGCGGCGGTGACGGGCTCGAAGAGTTGCTTGCCGATCCGGGCCAGACCTGTGGACAGCGATTCATATTGCGGTTCGAACGAGTCGCCGTCCACCGCGGGAACCAGCACCAGCGTGGCGCCGTCTTCGACACCCAACTCATCGAGAGTTTTAGTGACGTCCAGCCGTACCCCGTTGGCCTTCTGCAGCTCATAGCCGACGCCGGATTCCAGCCCGGTCAAACCCCTGCGCTTGAGCTCATCGTTGAGTAGCTCAACGATATTGTCGACGAACACCTCCACCGGCACCGATGCCGGGTACACCTGAGAGACAAGGTGTTCGCCACATACCACCGCGACTGCGCACCGCGCGGGAAATGCGACCTTCGCCATTACCGTGGCCTGTCGGCGTCCGGAACATATTTGTCCGCTAACGCCGCGGTGATCTCAAATAGCCGGAGCCGTGTTTTCTTCTGCAATTCATGTTGAGTATCAATGATCCCGCCTTTGGCCAAATGCGGGTCGTAAGGCATAAATTCAACGGTCGCGCCTGATTGGCTGAAGCGTTCGGTCAAATAAGCCCGCGCATCGGGATCGAATTTGTTGCGGCTGTCGTTCAGAATGACCATGCTGCGCGACACCAATTCGTGGTAACCCATCGCCCGCAACAAATCGATAGCCCGCGTCACCGGCAGCGAAGTGTCCGCGGTAAGTCCGGATACGAATACCAGTGTGTCGCAGGCGTCAAACACGGCCTTCATCACCGGGTGTTCAAGGTCGTCAGAAGTGTCCACCACGATGACGTTGTGCGTGCGACGGAGCCGCGAAAGCACACCGGTGAACATCGACGGCACCAGCGGGCGTGGTTGATCAGAGGCTCGGTTCCCGGCCAGTACGTCCAGCCCTAAGTTGTTCTGGCCCAAGTGTTCCCGGATGTCCGCATAGCCTTGGACATCGGTGTCGTTCAAAACGGCGGCGTAGTCACCCGGTGGAGCCTCATCGATCCGTCCGGCCAGGGTCCCGAAGCCGGGCGCGGCGTCGATAGCGACAACGTTCTCCGGTCGGCACTCTCGGAACACCGCGCCGAGGCATGCTGTCATCGTGGTCTTGCCAACACCGCCCTTTCCGGAAACCACCCCCACGACATACTGCTTGCGGATGTGGCGGCGTATACGGCCCTGCAATTCGCGGTAATGCCGTTCAGCGGGCGATTCACCGAAGTTTATGGTGCGAAAGGATGCGGTATAAACGAACTTTCGCCAACCCGATCCGGGCGGGATTTTGCGCGGCGCGACCATATCGGAGATACGCAACGTTCCGGAAACCGAGTCCGGGTGCTGTGGGCGCGAAGCGGCAGGCTGTCTTGGCGTTTGCCTACCTTGCTCCGTCGAATTCGCTGGCGCGTTCCACGGATTTGTCACGATGCCGATGCTAACATGCGCGCCTTACCCCTCACTTACACAACCTTTCGATACGAATGCCATTCGTCATTAGCAGGCAGGCGCCGCATCATCCGGGTGACCGCGGAGGTGAGGTTGCTCGCTGTTCCCGGGCCGAGGATCATCCATTTCTTGCCGGCCGACAGCTCATGCTCGGCAACGATGCGACCCTCGGGGGTATCGATGATCGTCACCACGCTCTGTTCAACGTACTTCCGGGACGGGCCGGCGAGAGCCACCCCGGACTGCACCGCAACGATCCCGGCCTGGGCCGACCGCCCGGGATCGGCGGCCATCTTGAGAATCTGCAACTGATCGGTATCTAGCCGCTGACTGGCCAGGAACGCGTTCAGCCGGTCCCGACTGGTCGCTTTCTCCTGCAACGCATCTGCGTCGAGCGTGACCGGTCGCAACGGCGCCGGTGTGTTAGTGCCACACAGTCGCTCGATCTGCGCACGGATCACCGCATTTGCCGCGCCCTCAGCGCTGGACGTCCCCGCGCCGCCGACTCGGATCACGTCTTGCGATCGCTCCATGACTACCCACCACTCGGCGAATCGCGCGAGCAATGCCCTAGTCGGGGTGTCCTGGGTGTCCGGCGTACGGACATTGATCAGCAACGCGACGTCGCGGCGGGTCAGCACGGTCAACCATTCAACAACCGACGCGTTCACGTTGTCCGACTCGTCTAGAACGCCCGCGGCCCGCAATTCGGCGGCGATCGGATGCGCCAGCGCAGAGTGCCGCGTTTCGACGCTGGGCAAGATCGATCGCAATCCCAGCTCTGGGGCTACTACCTCAATTCCGGTGAGTACCTGGAGAACCCACAGGCCATCGACGGTGGTGGTTAACACAAAAGCTCCCCTGGAAGCAGCTGGGGCGCACCCAATCGCGTGCGCCCCAGCTTTGGCCAGTTAGGTCAGCCCGCGGCGAGCGAGGCGTCCAATGCCATCGCGTCGGCTGTGATGGTGTTCAGCACTTGGCCGTGCACACCAACGGTCTCGGCCAGATGCAGCAGTGGCCTTTCGATGTTGAGCATCGCTTCTTGGTATGACGCGTGGAACTGGCCGTGCATGGCACTGGCCAGAAGGTTGTTGATGTTCACCAAGTCAGACTGGGCCTGCTCCAGCGACGCCGAAGCTGATGCAAGAGTGGCAGTCCCCTGCTCGATCGCCCCGGCCTGGTATGTGATGGTGTTTGGGTCGCTCACCGTAATTATCCGATCTTCTCGATGTGGCTATGAGTTGTACAACGACTGTTAACTGATCACTGCGCGGTAATCGAAGCGACTTGCTGGTATGCGTCTTGATCGTGCTGGGCGAACTGCGCCACCGAGACACCGAGTTTGTTCGCCAATTCGGTGCAGCCGTGGATGATTCGGGTGAGGTCCGTGTTGATTTCGATCGCCTTCTGATGCGACATAACGGCAGCCTGACCGCTGTGCGCGCCGGAAGCGACCATTTCCTCGACCGCCGTCAGCCCTTGGGTGGCAGCTTGAGTTGCGTGCTCCATGAGCGACTCGATTTGCTTTTGAACTTGGAGCGCCAGTTCTTGCGGGATACGTGGAAACGATCCAGATCCTGATGGGTCGGCCATGTACTTCTCCTTTGATGTCACCGCCCCGGGGTGGGGCATTAACGAGAGTCTAAGCGCATTTCGATGGCTGTCACTTCACCTTTTCGCGGAGCTTGTAGTACCTAGTTATCCCTTCTGTCCCGGTCGTCTCAACGGGTTCGGGACCCGCTAGGTATTCATCGGCGGCGGACCTTGCTGGTCCTCACCGACAACGATGCGGGCGTGCGTGACGTCGTCTTTTTCCTTGCCGGAGACACCCTCGCCGCGTCCCAACATCCCCGCCGGCGACATCGGCATGGCCGAACCACCCGTCGGACGAGCGGTCGGGCCCCGCAGCTCCTCCGCATTCAGCACGCCGGCGCGACCGGTCGGTCGCCCGCCGGTTTCCGGCTCGAAGGTGCTGGCGGGCTGGGTGAAGCTTGTCAGCCCCGCACCGCTGTAG
>NZ_JBAUZA010000023.1:0-5245 GCF_049585075.1 Mycobacterium sp. | reverse complement strand
GCGAACATGCTCAGGCTTCCGACACTACCCCTGGGGTGCGACAAGACGAGGTAACACAAGCAGTTGTGTTGGCGTGTCGCCAGGAGTCAGTCGAGCACACCCCTGTTCACTGCCCAACTAAACATGTACCATTTGGTACATGTTTACCGAAGACAGTGTTGAAATCGACGCACCACCGGACTTGGTATGGCAGGTCTTCAGCGAGGTCGAGCACTGGCCCGAGTGGACCGCCTCAGTGACTTCCTTGCTCGGCTTGGATGGCGCCGCCCTCGCTGTGGGCAGACGGTTCGCGATCAAGCAACCCGGCATGCAGAAGCTGGTCTGGCAGGTCACCGAGATCGAACCGGGCTCGTCGTGGACGTGGGTGCAGCGTTCCCCGGGCGTCCTGGTGACTGCTCGTCACTACGTCAGCGCCCAACCCGGCGGCCGCACGCTGGTGCGCCAGCAACTCGACCAGGGCGGCGCTCTCGGTGCTCTGGTCGGACGGCTGATGGTCAAGAAGACCAAGCGCTTCCTGCAACTCGAGGCCCAGGGACTCAAAGCCCGGTCTGAGCAGCTCAGCCGTGCTGATGGTCCGCACGCCTGACCGACCGCGACGCCGGCAACTCCTGGACGCACTGATCGAAGAGTTCGCCGCGAGCGGCATCGGCGACCGCTCGCTGCGTGACGTCGCCGCCGCCGTGGGCACCAGTCATCGAATGCTGTTGCATCACTTCGGCTCTCGAGAAGATCTGCTCGTCGCTATCGTCGAGGAGGTCGAGCGTCGCCAGATGGCTGTCGTCCCCGAATTGCCGATCGATCCTGCCGAAGGCTTCGCCGCCATGTGGGCCGATCTTCGCCGGCCCGAACTGCGCCAGCTGGAACGGCTCTTCTTCGAGTGCTACGCCCGGGCAGCCCAAGGCGAAAAACCCTTCACACGAATGGTTCCCGGCGCCGTTGACGGCTGGCTGCGCGAGGTCGAGGCTAACGCCGAGGTTCCCTACGACGGCGCGATGGCACGCCTCGGCCTGGCCGTAACCCGTGGCCTACTGCTGGATCTGGTGGCCACCGATGACGACGCCGGCGTGGATGCAGCCGCGAATGCGTTCACGAATCTGCTCAGGCGCTGACTTTTCGGTGTTTTGCCGGCGCGCCCGTGCCTACTCCGTAGAACTTGTATTCCGCCGGTTTGAGAGATCGAGTGGACCGCCAGTACTGCCAGGTCATGCCGCTCCACAGCGTTCTGTTGACGCCGTGTTCGTCGAGGTACCAACTGCTGCAGCCACCGGTGTTCCACACTGAGCCGGCCAGCTCGTCTTGCAGCTCGGCGTTGAACCGGTCCTGAGCGGAGCGGCTAGGCGCAAGCGCCTGCGCCCCGTACTTCTCGACCGTCGCGATCGCCTCTGCCACATAGTGGATTTGAGACTCGATCATGAAAACCACCGACGTGTGGCCCAGCCCGGTGTTCGGTCCAAGCAGGAAGAACAGGTTCGGCATGTCGGCCACGGCAATGCCGCGATGTGCCGCCATGCCCTCCCGGTTCCAGCGGTCCACCAGATCCTCGCCGCGCGGACCCTTGATGTCGACGAACGTGTAGGAGTCGGTGGTGTGGAATCCGGTGGCGTAGACGATGACGTCGACCGGGTGCTCGGCGTCATCGCCGGTGACGATGCCCTCGGGCGTGATGCGGCTGATTCGCTCGGAAATCAGCGTGGTCTTCGGATTGGCCACCGCCTGGTAGTAGTCGGCGGCATACAGAATCCGCTTGCAGCCGGCGCGATAGCTCGGAGTGAGCTTGCGGCGCAATTCCTTATCGCGGACGCTGCGTCGAATGTTCCACTTGCCGACCAATTCGACGGCACGCAGCAGGCTTGGCCGCTTGGTCATCGCGTAGCCCAAACCCTCGAGGCCCCAATAGATTCCCGATCGTACTGCCAGCCGCAGACCCGGTACGTTCGCGAAGGCTTTGCGCACCCCGTCCGGCAACAAACTGTTCGGCCGCGGCACCACCCACGGCGGGGTGCGCTGATACAGCTGCACCTCAGTCACGCCCGCGTCGCGGCGCACCAACTCCGGCACGATTTGGATGGCGCTGGCTCCGGTGCCGATCACCGCCACCCGCTTATCGGTCAGGTCGACACTGTGGTCCCATTGCGCGGAATGGAAAGCGGCGCCGCGGAACTCGTCCATACCTTCGATATCCGGTAAACGCGGGATATGCAGCGCGCCGGCGCCCGAGATCAAGAACTGGGTCACGTACTCTTCGCCGGACTCGGTGAACACATGCCAGCGGTATTCGCTGTCGTCCCAGTGCGCGCGGTTCACCTTCGAGCCGAATCGGATGTAGCGGCGCAGCCCGTACTTATCGGCGACGCCCTTGAGGTAGTCCAGGATCTCCGGCTGCGGGGAGAACAGCTTGCTCCAGGTGGCCTTCGGTTCGAACGAGAACGAGTACAGATGGGACGGGACATCGCACGCGCAGCCGGGGTAACTGTTGTCCCGCCAGGTGCCGCCGACCTCGTCGGCCTTCTCCAGAATGGTGAAGTTCACACCCTGACGCTGCAGCGCGATCCCCATCCCCAGTCCGGCGAACCCGGTTCCGATGATGACGGCGCGAGTATGCACCGGTGGAGCGTGTGCGGCGGGCTGGATGGTCGACTCCGCAGTGCTCATGTGCGCCGCTCCTCCTTCTGAATTACCCGGTACCCACGGTATCGGAAAAGCTTTGTCGAAGGCCGCGGCGATGTCAACGCCGCAGAGGCTCAGCTCGCCGCGGAATCGCGCGGGACCGCGTTGTGGACCGGCTGATCAGGGTCCAGTTTGATGCCGAGCAGCTGGGCGGTGCCCTCGATGACCCCCATCATGATCGTGGTCAGATGCTCGACGAACCTGTCGCGGGCCATCCGCCGCGGGCTCTCGGGGTCGGATCCCAGCCACCAGTCGGTGGCCGACACGGCCGAACCGAACGCGGCGAAGGCGGTGAGTTCGAACGCGGCGGGGTCAAGTTCCATCTCGCGCAGCTCGTTGTTGAACATCTCGGCCATCGCCAGCAAGATCTCGCGGCCTTCGCCCATCGTCCGCATCGTCGACTCGGACTGCTCGGGAAAGCGGCCCTGGATGAAGAACCGCAGCACGTTGGGATGCTCGTCGACCAGGTTCACGTATTCCTCGGCGCTGCGGTGGATGATCTCGCGAACGGAGTTTGTGGCGAAGTCGATCGACGGGAAGACCGCCGCCCACAGCATGTCGCGCAGCCGCTCGCCGATCGCCTGGAACAGGTCGGATTTGTCGGTGAAATGCCGGTAGATCTTGGGTTTGGCGGTGCCGGCCTCTTCGGCGATTTCGCGAACACTGAGGTCGGGCCCCAACCGGTCGATGGCGCGGAAAGCTGCCTCGACGATCTCACCGCGCACCTTCTTACGGTGTTCGCGCCAGCGCTCGCTGCGCGCATCGACCTTGACCCCCGGCTTAGCGCTGGGGTGCGGTAGAGCAGGTCGGGGAATTCTGACCACGTCAAGCACCATACCCCTTTGCGGTAGCTGACCTGCGCAGACTGGCCGCCGAGTGGCCAGTTATGGCACGTCAAAACCCCGGGTCGGGTGCGTTAAGTGGCCACTCGGCGGAAAGCAGCCCGCCAGCCGTCACAGCATGCAGGACACGCAGCCCTCGACCTCGGTGCCCTCCAGCGCCATCTGCCGTAGCCGGATGTAGTACAGGGTTTTGATGCCCTTGCGCCACGCATAGATCTGCGCCTTGTTCACGTCGCGGGTGGTCGCGGTGTCCTTGAAGAACAACGTCAGGCTCAGACCCTGGTCCACATGCTGGGTGGCCGCGGCGTAGGTGTCGATGATCTTCTCGTAGCCGATTTCGTAGGCGTCCTGGTAGTACTCCAGGTTGTCGTTCGTCATGTAGGGCGCCGGGTAGTAGACGCGACCGATCTTGCCTTCCTTGCGGATCTCGACCTTGGACACGATCGGGTGGATCGACGATGTCGAGTGGTTGATGTAGGAGATCGATCCGGTCGGCGGCACCGCCTGCAGATTCTGGTTGTAGATGCCGTGCGCCTGCACCGACTCTTTGAGCCGACGCCAGTCATCTTGGTCCGGGATGCGGATGTCTGCGTCGGCGAACAGCTGACGCACCTTCTCGGTCTTGGGTTCCCAGATCTGGTCGGTGTACTTGTCGAAGAACTCCCCCGACGCGTACTTCGACTGTGCGAAACCCTTGAAGCTCGAACCCCGTTCGATCGCAATGCGATTCGATGCGCGCAGCGCATGGTAGAGCACCGTGTAGAAGTAGATGTTGGTGAAGTCGATGCCCTCTTCGGAGCCGTAGTAGACGCGTTCGCGGGCCAGATACCCGTGCAGGTTCATCTGCCCGAGCCCGATCGCGTGCGAGTCGTTGTTGCCCTGCTCGATCGAGGGCACCGACCAGATGTGGGTCTGGTCGCTCACCGCCGTCAGCGCCCGGATGGCCACCTCGATGGTCTGCGCGAAGTCCGGCGAGTCCATCGTCTTGGCGATGTTCAGCGAACCCAGGTTGCACGAAATGTCTTTGCCCACTTTGGCGTACGTGAGGTCTTCGTTGAACAGCGACGGCGTGGACACCTGCAAGATCTCGGAGCAGAGGTTGGAGTGAGTGATCTTGCCGTCGATCGGGTTGGCCCGGTTCACCGTGTCTTCGTACATGATGTAGGGGTAGCCGGATTCGAATTGCAGTTCGGCCAGCGTCTGGAAGAACTCGCGGGCCTTGATCTTGGTCTTGCGGATACGCGCGTCGTCGACCATCTCGTAGTACTTCTCGGTGACGGAGATGTCGGCGAACGGCACTCCGTAAATGCGTTCGACGTCGTAGGGCGAGAACAGGTACATGTCCTCGTTGTTCTTGGCCAGCTCGAAGGTGATGTCGGGAATCACCACGCCCAGGCTCAGCGTCTTGATCCGGATCTTCTCGTCGGCGTTCTCCCGCTTGGTGTCCAGGAAGCGGTAGATGTCGGGGTGGTGGGCTTGCAGGTACACCGCGCCGGCGCCTTGACGCGCGCCCAACTGGTTGGCGTAGGAGAACGAGTCCTCGAGCAGCTTCATGATCGGGATGACGCCCGAGCTCTGGTTCTCGATGTTCTTGATCGGTGCGCCGTGCTCACGAATGTTGCTCAGCAGCAAGGCAACCCCGCCGCCGCGCTTGGACAGCTGCAGCGCGGAGTTGATCGAGCGGCCGATCGACTCCATGTTGTCCTCGACGCGAAGAAGAAAACAGCTTACTGGCT
>NZ_JBAUZA010000022.1:0-1643 GCF_049585075.1 Mycobacterium sp. | reverse complement strand
GGCCAGATCCACCCGCACCCCGGCGGCTCGCAGCTGCCCGGCCAGCACCGCCAGCCGCAGCTTGGCCTGCTCGCCCAGTGGCGCTCCGAACACGTCGCACCGGGTGGTCCTGCCGACCTCTTTGCCCTCGGCGCGCAACGCCAACAAGGTGCGGTCAACGCCGAGACCGAACCCGATACCCGACAGGTCCTGTCCGCCGAGTTCACGCATCAGACCGTCGTAGCGGCCACCGCCGCCGATGCCGGATTGCGCGCCAAGCCCGTCGTGCACGAACTCGAAGGTGGTCTTGGTGTAGTAGTCCAATCCGCGGACCATCCGCGGGTTGATGACGTAGGGCACGCCCAGCGCGTCGAGATGCGCCAGCACGGTCTCGAAATGCTGCTTGGCCACATCGGAGAGGTGGTCGAGCATCACCGGAGCGCCGGCCGTCATCGCCTTGACCTCCGGACGCTTGTCATCGAGCACCCGCAGCGGATTGATCTCGGCGCGCTTGCGTGTTTCGTCGTCAAGGTCAAGCTGAAATAAGAAGTCCTGCAGCATTTCCCGATACTGCGGACGGCAGGTGTTGTCGCCGAGCGAGGTGATTTCCAGCCGGAACCCATCAAGGCCCAACGAGCGGAATCCAGCGTCGGCGACGGCGATCACCTCGGCATCCAACGCAGGGTCGTCGACACCGATCGCCTCCACACCGACCTGCTGCATCTGGCGGTAGCGGCCGGCCTGAGGCCGCTCGTAGCGGAAGAACGGGCCCGCGTAACACAGCTTGACCGGCAGCGCGCCGCGGTCCAGGCCGTTCTGGATCACCGCGCGCACGACGCAGGCGGTGCCCTCCGGCCGCAGCGTCACCGAGCGGCCGCCGCGGTCGGTGAACGTGTACATCTCCTTGGAGACCACGTCGGTGGACTCGCCCACCCCCCGGGCGAACAGCGCGGTGTCCTCGAAGATGGGAAACTCGATGTCGCTGTAGCCGGCCCGGCGGGCCGCGTCGAGCAGCCCCGACCGCACCGCGACGAACGCCGCCGATTCCGGCGGGACGTAATCCGGTACGCCTTTGGGCCCGGATAACGGCGTGAATTGGCTCACGAGCTCAGACCTTCGAGGAACGGGTTGAACCGCCGCTCCGCGCCGATGGTGGTCGCATTGCCGTGTCCAGGCAGCACCACAGTTTTGTCGTCGAGGACCAACAACTTGTCGACGATCGAGCGAATCAGGTCGCGGCCGCTGCCGCCGAACAGGTCGGTCCGGCCCACCGAGCGCTCGAACAGCGTGTCGCCGGTGAACGCGACGTCGTTATCGTCTTTGTCGTTCGTGACTCGGAAGACCACCGATCCGCGGGTGTGGCCGGGCGTGTGGTCGACGGTGACGCTGATCCCGGCGAGATCGATCTTGTCGCCGTCGCGGTCCAGTTCGATGACCTGTTTGGGCTCGCGGAAGATCGCGGCGAACAGCAGCTGGCCCAGCTTCGGCCCGAAGTCCTTGATCGGGTCGGTCAACATGAACCGGTCCTCGGGGTGGATGTAGGCGGGACAGCCGAACGTGTCGGACACCTTCTGCGCTGACCAGATGTGGTCGATATGGCCGTGGGTGAGCAGGACCGCGGCGGGAGTCAGCCGATTCTTGTCCAGGACGCGGCGCAATTGGCC
>NZ_JBAUZA010000021.1:0-1708 GCF_049585075.1 Mycobacterium sp. | reverse complement strand
ACTCCGACGTCGCCAAACTGCTGACCGGGCACGGGGCATCCCCGCAGGCATTGCGGGACGCGTTCGTCAAGGTTCGCGGCAGCGCCCGGGTCACCAGCGCCGATCCCGAGTCCACCTATCAGGCGCTGGAGAAGTACTCCACCGACCTGACCGCCCGCGCCCGCGAAGGCGAACTCGACCCAGTCATCGGTCGGGACAACGAGATTCGCCGCGTCGTGCAGGTGCTTTCCCGTCGCACCAAGAACAACCCGGTGCTGATCGGCGAGCCCGGCGTCGGCAAGACCGCGATCGTCGAGGGCCTGGCGCAGCGCATCATCGCCGGCGACGTGCCCGAGAGCCTGCGCGACAAGACCGTCATCAGCCTGGACCTGGGCTCTATGGTGGCCGGCGCCAAGTATCGCGGCGAGTTCGAGGAACGCCTCAAGGCCGTGCTCGACGACATCAAAAACTCCGCCGGGCAGATCATCACGTTCATCGACGAGCTGCACACCATCGTCGGGGCCGGCGCGACCGGTGAATCGGCGATGGATGCCGGCAACATGATCAAGCCGATGCTGGCCCGCGGCGAACTGCGGCTGGTCGGCGCCACCACGCTCGACGAGTACCGCAAGCACATCGAGAAGGACGCCGCGCTGGAACGGCGCTTCCAGCAGGTCTTCGTCGGTGAGCCGTCGGTCGAGGACACCGTCGGCATCCTGCGCGGTCTGAAAGACCGCTACGAGGTGCACCACGGTGTGCGCATCACCGACTCCGCGCTAGTGGCGGCGGCCACCCTGTCCGACCGCTACATCACCGCCCGCTTCCTGCCGGACAAGGCCATCGACCTGGTTGACGAGGCCGCCAGCCGGCTTCGGATGGAGATCGACTCGCGGCCCGTCGAAATCGATGAGGTCGAACGGCTGGTGCGTCGTCTCGAGATCGAAGAGATGGCGCTGGCCAAGGAAGAAGACGACGCGTCCAAGGAGCGGCTGGAGAAGCTGCGCTCTGAACTGGCCGACCAGAAAGAAAAGCTGGCCGAGCTCACCACCCGGTGGCAGAACGAGAAGAACGCCATCGACGTGGTGCGCGAACTCAAGGAGCACCTGGAGACGCTGCGCGGCGAATCCGAGCGCGCCGAGCGCGACGGCGACCTGGCTAAGGCCGCCGAGCTGCGCTACGGGCGCATTCCCGAGGTCGAGAAGAAACTCGACGCCGCGCTACCGCAGGCGGAGGCACGCGAGAACGTGATGCTCAAAGAAGAGGTCGGACCCGACGACATCGCCGACGTGGTGGCGGCGTGGACGGGCATCCCGGCCGGTCGGCTGCTGGAAGGCGAGACGGCCAAGCTGCTGCGGATGGAAGACGAACTGGGCAAGCGAGTCGTCGGGCAGCGTAAGGCCGTGCAGGCGGTGTCCGACGCGGTGCGACGCAGCCGGGCCGGGGTCGCCGACCCCAACCGGCCCACCGGATCGTTCATGTTCCTGGGACCCACCGGTGTCGGTAAGACCGAGCTGGCCAAGGCGCTGGCCGACTTCCTGTTCGACGACGATCGGGCCATGGTCCGCATCGACATGAGCGAGTACGGCGAGAAGCACTCGGTTGCCCGCTTGGTCGGTGCACCGCCCGGCTACATCGGCTACGACCAGGGCGGCCAGCTGACCGAAGCGGTACGCCGCCGGCCCTACACCGTGGTGCTCTTCGACGAGATCGAGAAGGCCCACCCGGACGT
>NZ_JBAUZA010000020.1:0-7130 GCF_049585075.1 Mycobacterium sp. | reverse complement strand
GAGCCATCACCGGCGCGCTTCGAGGACAACCTCAACTTCATCGTGCACAAGCTGCAGCGCGGCGCCAACCCAGGGATCGCGCTCAGTTCGCTTGCCCCCCTGGGAGAAGACCCCAATTCCCGTCATCCTGTCCAGGCACGCCTCAACGAACTGATCGCCACCTACAACGACGTCATACACAAGGTCGCGTCAACGGAGGGTACGGACTACATCCCGTTCTGGGAATCTTTCGAGGACCAACTCGTAGGTGCGGGGACGGCCAAGGCGTTTACCCGCTTCTCGTTCGCATCCTTCTACCGCGACTACCTGCTTCGGGAAATGATCCTGCGCCAAAGCTTTGATCGGATCTCTCGTGTCAACGGTTGGCAGTTCCACATCGACGGCATTCACCTCAACACCAGGGGCGGAGGAATCCTCACCGAGGCCGTTCAGCAGTTCTTGGACTCCTGAACCTGACTGTTGACCAAAATCGTATTTTAGTCATAGAGTGGCTGCCGTGGTGGTGGAACGCTCCCGCGGCGATCGACGAGAACGGGCTGATCGGATTCTTGATACCGCCCGCGACTTGCTGCTGTCGTGGGGCTATCGCCGGGTGACCATCGATGAATTGGCCCGCCGTGCCGGCGTCGGTAAGGGCACCATCTATCTGCACTGGCGTTCGCGGGAGGAAGTGTTCCACGCGGTCAGCGCACGCGAGGCGGCGGCCATGGCCGACGCGATTGTCGACGCGGTCCGCAATAATCCGGCCGAAGTCGCGCTGCATCGCTACCTGCGGCGGCTGTTCGTCGAGGCGATGAACCGTCCGGTGCTGCGCGCGCTCTACACCCGCGACTCCGATACCCTCGGGACTTTTCTGGCCGCGGCGCATCATCAGCGGCTCGAGGAAAGCAAACTTGGTGTCAACCGCGATTATCTGGCTGTACTCGCTACGGAGTCCATGCTGCGTCCCGGCCTGCGTTTGACGGACCTTGACTACACGCTGCCCACGATCGTCTTCGGTTTCTTTGCGGCAGAGCCCTTTCACGCGCCGGCGATCACGTTGACCTTGGAGCAGAAGGCGGATCAGCTCGCTGACACCGTGCGGCGGGCTTTCGAACCAACGGATGCGCCGAGCAACGCCGCGGTGAAACGCGCTGCGGCGAAGGCTCTTCCGATCCTGGAACGGCTCGCCGGAAATTTCCGTGCGGCAACCTATGGAGGTGATCTGGATGACTGAGCTGACAGCGGAGCTTGCTCGCCCGCGCGGACGCTACGGGGTGGACGGCGACTACCGGTTGATTCCCGCGCCGGTTGTCTTCGCTGGCTATCTCCTGATATGTGCTGCCGTAGCAGTTTTGGCAGCTGTGTGGCTGGCGGATGGCCGTGTCATCGCGGGACTCGCAGCCGCTGCGGTCGCCGTCGGTTTGATCGGCGCCGGGGTCAGCATTGCACGGTTCAGCCGGCGAGGAAAGTTCGAAGTCTGGGCGCGCCTGCTGACCGAGATCGGGCTGCGCGGCGACGAACGCGTGCTCGACCTCGGCTGCGGACGTGGCGCGGTCTTATTGGCCGCAGCCAAGTTGCTACCGCGGGGACGTGCTGTGGGAGTGGACATCTGGCGACCTGATCAGACCGGCAACTCCATGCAGGCGACACTGGCCAACGCCGACGCCGAAGGCGTGGCGGACCGCATCGAATTACATACCCGAGACATGACCGATCTTGCGTTTCCCGACGCTTCCTTCGATCTCATCGTGAGCAGCCTCGCGATCCACAATCTGCCGGGTAACCCTGCCCGGCGGTCCGCGATCGACGAAGCGGTGCGTGTGCTGCGGCCGGGCGGTCACGTCGTGATCGCTGATATCGGCTTCACCCGCCTGTATGCGGCCCGGCTTCGGGAACGGGGCATGGCGAACGTCGTCCGTCGGGATCTTGGTTGGCGGGCCTGGTGGGGACTTCCGCTCCTCCGTACCCACGCCGTCACCGCGACCAAGCCAGCGGCGGCGGGCTAGCGTCTTACAGCGGAATGTTCTTGTGGCGCCCGCGTCGTGCCGGCGCCTGGGCCAACGCCTCGGTGATCTTGCTGCGGGTGTGTGCAGGATCGATCTTCTCGTCGACCACGCCAATCTCGATGGCACTGTCGACGCCGCCGGCGATGCGTTCGTGCTCCGCGGCCAGTTCATCGTGCAGGGCCTCGCGCTCATGGTCGGACGCCGCGGCCAGCTTCTTCCGGTGCAGAATGCCCACCGCCGCCTTGGCGCCCATCACCGCGACCTCGGCGTCGGGCCAGGCGAACACTTTGGTCGCATTCAGCGAACGTGAGTTCATCGCAATGTAGGCCCCGCCGTACGTCTTTCGGGTGACCAGCGTGACGCGCGGAACGGTGGCCTCACCGAACGCGTGCAGCAGCTTTGCGCCGCGGCGCACCACGCCGCCCCACTCCTGGTCGACACCGGGCAGATAGCCGGGCACGTCGACAATCACGATCAGCGGAATACCGAACGCGTCACATAGCCGCACGAAACGTGCAGCCTTCTCGGCGCTTTCGGAGTTCAGGCAGCCACCCAGCCGCAGCGGATTGTTGGCGAGCACCCCGACCGTGCGGCCCGACAGCCGGCCCAGCCCGACCACCATCGACGGCGCCCACCTGGCCTGGAACTCCTCGAACGGCGCCCCCCCATCTTCTGCGGAGTCAAGTAACGCGGTCACGATCGGGTGCACATCGTAGGCGCGTCGCGGCGACTCCGGCAGCAGCGCATGCAGGTCGGTGTCATGGGCCTCGGCCTTGCTGCGGTCGAAATGCCCTTGCTGGCAGAATAATCCGACCAACCGACGGCCACGCTCGTAAGCGTCGAGCTCGTCGTCGGCAACGATGTGGCACACCCCAGACTTCTTGTGGTGGGTGTCCGGGCCGCCCAGCGACGCCATGTCGACGTCCTCGCCGGTGACGGTGCGCACGATGTCTGGCCCGGTGACGAAGACCCGGCTCTCCGGCGCCATCACGACCACGTCGGTCAGGGCCGGCCCGTAGGCGGCCCCGCCGGCTGCGAAGCCGACGACCACTGAGATCTGCGGGATGTATCCCGATGCCCGGATCATCGCCTCGAACACCAGCCCGACCGCGTGCAACGCGCGCACACCCTCGGCCAGCCGGGCGCCGCCGGAGTGCCAGATGCCCACGATCGGGCTCTGCTCCTCGATGGCGGTGTCGTAGGCGTTGACGATGTGCGTGCAGCCTTCGATGCCCATCGCACCGCCCATCACGGTGCCGTCAGTGCAGAAAGCGATTGTGCGCAAGCCGTTTACGGTTCCGGCGGCGGCCAGCACACCGGAGCGGTCACGCTCATGCAGGAGCTCGATGGTGCCGTCGTCGAAGAACCTGCTGAGGCGCAGCAGCGGATCGCGCGGGTCGAGCGACTCGTCAACCGTTTCCGGGGCCAGGGTCGTCATCGCAGGTCTCCTGTTCCAATCATTGTTCGATCTAATAGCGGCCAAACGTGATTGCCACGTTGTGCCCGCCGAATCCGAACGAGTTATTGATGGCGTACTTGTAGTCGCCCGGCCGCGGCTTGCCCGCCACCACGTCGAGGTCAATCTCCGGGTCCAGGTTGACCAGGTTCAGGGTGGGCGGAACGACCTGGTCGCGCAGCGCCAGCACGGTCAAGATCGACTCGACGGCGCCGACCGCGCCGACCGAGTGGCCGAGGGCGGACTTGGGTGCGTACACCGCCGCGTTGCCACCGCCCGGGCCCAGCGCGTTGTTGATGGCCTTGCCCTCGGCTACGTCACCGACCGAAGTGCCGGTGGCATGGGCGTTGACGTGGCTGATGTCGGCCGGCTTAAGGCCGGCGAGCTGGATGGCCCGCGTCATCGCATGGCCGGCTCGTTCCCCGTTGGGGTCCGGCGCCACCATGTGGAAGCCGTCCGATGTCACGCTGGCCCCCATGATCCGGGCCAAGATGTTGGCGCCGCGCGCCTTGGCGTGCTCCTCGGTCTCGATCACCATCAAGGCGCCCGCCTCGCCGAAGACGAAGCCGTTGCGGTCCTTGTCGAACGGGCGGCAGGCGCCGGCGGGGTCCTCGTTGTTGGTGGACAACACGATTCGCATCTGGGCGAAGCCCGCGATCGGCACCGCCTCGATCTTGGTCTCGACGCCACCGCAGATCGCGATGTCGGCTTCGCCGAGCACAAGTTGCTGCCAGGCGCGGGCAATGCCCTCCGAACCGGACGCACATGCCGACACCGCGGTCATCACCCCGGCTTTGGCTTCGCGCTGTAGACCGATCGCTGCAGCTGCGCCGTTGGGCATGTACATCTGCACGACCAGCGGAGAGACCGCCTTCAAACCCTTAGCGCGCATGCCGTCGTAGGCGAAGATCAATTCTTCGCTGGAACCGATGCCGGTGCCGATCGACACCGCCAACCGGTTGGTGTCGACCTCGGGCGAACCCGCGTTTTCCCACACCCGCCGGTTGAGCACCGTGGCCATTTTCTGCAGGTAGCCCATCCGGCGGTTCTCAACGCGGTCCAACTGGCTGTCGAACTCCTCGAGCAGGTGCCCACCGATGCGAACCGGCAGGTCATACTCGTCGACGAACGGGTCGTCGAGGAGCCGGATCCCACTTTGCCCGTCCAGCAACAACTTCCATGTGGTCTCCACATCAGTTGCCAGGGCAGTCGTCATGGCAACGCCGGTGACAACGATATTGGGGAAACCATTCCCCGTAGCCAACCCTGCCATTGCTTTTGCGAACGTTCCTTTCCTACTTGTCGGCTCCTCCTCGGGCCGCTCGCGGCCCGCATCGTCGCCGGACGCCTTGCTCAGTACCGCCCGAAGGCCAGCGCCACGTTGTGTCCGCCGAAGCCGAACGAGTTGTTGATGGCGTACTGGTAGTCGCCATAACGTGGCTCGCCCGCGACGACGTCCAGGTCGATCTCGGGATCGGGGGTGTGATAGTTCAGTGTCGGTGGTATGACGCCGTCTCGCAGCGTGAGCACCGTCAGCACCGATTCCAGGGAACCCACTGCGCCAATGGAGTGGCCCAGCGCCGACTTCGGCGCATAAACCGGAGCGTGCTCGCAACCGGCCTCTCGCAGCGCATTGGCTTCTGCGGTGTCACCGATCGGCGTAGCAGTCGCGTGCGCGTTGACATGGTCGATGTCCTTGGGGGACAAGCCCGCCAACTCCAGCGAGCGAGTCATCGCCCGGCCGGCACGCACGCCGTCCGGTGCTGGCGCCACCATGTGGAAGGCGTCGGACGTGATGCCGGCGCCCAGCAACCGGGCCAGCGGCTTGGCGCCACGGGCCTTGGCGTGCTCCTCGGTCTCAATGACCATCAGTGCACCGGCCTCACCGAACACGAAGCCGTCACGGTCCTTATCGAACGGACGCGACGCCCCTTCGGGGTCATCGTTGCGGGTCGACATGGCGCGCATCATCGAGAACGCCGCGATGGGCAGGGCCTCAATGGGGCCCTCGACACCGCCGCACACAGCGATATCGGCGTCGCCCATGACGATTTGCCGCCAAGCGTGTGCGATGGCCTCCGAGCCCGACGAACAGGCCGACACCGGTGTCATCACACCGGCGCGGGCCCCGAGCTGCAGACCTACCACCGCAGCGGCGCCGTTGGGCATGATCATCTGCACGGCCAGAGGCGACACCTTGCGGGGGCCGCCCTCGTTCATCAGGTCGTAGCTTTCGACGATCCGCTCCGCGCCGCCCAGACCGGTGCCGACAACGACGGCGAACCGGTCGGGGTCGACCTCGGGGCTACCCGCGTTCTCCCAGAGTTGACCGCTGAGCCACTTGGCCAGGCGCTGGACGTAGGACATGCGGCGCAGGTCCAGTCGACTCATGTGGTCGTCGATGGATTCCTTGAGGTGCCCGCCGATCTTGACGGGCAGGTCCCATTTGGTCACGAACTCGTCTTCGAGGACGCGGATGCCGCTCTCTCCGGCCAGCAAGCCCTTCCACGTGCTCTCGATGTCCGGCGCGATCGACGTCGTCGCCGTGACGGCGGTTACCACAACATCGGGGAAACCGCCGTTAGCAGTGGAAGGTTTGGTCACTGGTGGTCGGCTTCCATCCTGGCGCGCACCGACTCGACGGCCTCCGGGTTCTCGGTCTCGAGCTTCGCGCGCAGCGCCTGGGCGGCCTCGGGGTTCTCTTCCTCGAGCTTCTGGATGTAGGTGACGACGTCACCCACGGTGCGGAGGCCGGCGAGGTCCTCATCGGGAATCTTGACGCCGTACTTGTCCTCGGTCTGCACCGCGATCTCAACCATCGACAGCGAGTCGATGTCGAGGTCGTCGACGAACGACTTCTCCGGGGTGATCTCCGAGGGCTCGATACCGGTGACCTCTTCGATGATCTCGGCAATACCGGCGATGATTTCTTCCTGACTGACAGACACGTTCAGTTCCCTTCGTAATATGTTGTGTTACTGCTGATTTGACGTGCGTATGCGGTTGTGGGGCGGACTTGTTTGGTGATCTGGCTTTGCGGCCAGGGTTTTACAGCTCTGCCAAACCATCCAGGTCTGCAGGAGTCTTGACGGCACGCGTCGGTACCCCGCGAAGTTCGCGCTTGGCGATCCCGGCCAGAGCGCCGGCAGGCGGGAACTCGACGATCGCTTTGACATTTCGCTGGCGCAACGTCTCGCTGCACAAATCCCAGCGCACCGGGCGAGTCAACTGTGCGACAAGCTTCTCTATCGCATCGCCAGCTGAGGATACCTGCCGGCCGTCCCGGTTGGACAGCAAAACAGCGGTCGGCTCCGCGGTCGCGACGTTTTGCACCGCGGCGGCATAGCCCTCGAGGGCGGCCGCCATGAACTCGGTGTGGAACGCACCGGCGACGCCCAGCGCACGCACCCGGGCCTTGGCCGGCGGGTCTTCGGCGAGCTTTTCCAGCGCGCTCAGGCGACCGGCGGCCACGATCTGACCGGCCGCGTTGCGGTTCGCGGCAACCAGGTCGAGTTGCTCCAGCCGGGCCAGCACCTCGGTCTCGTCACCACCGAGAACGGCGGACATACCCGTCGGCTCGTTCGCGCAGGCCTTGGCCATCTCGGCACCGCGGGTGGCGGCCAGCGCCACGGCGTCGTCGGCCGAGATCACCCCGGCGATCGCGTAGGCGGCGATCTCACCGACCG
>NZ_JBAUZA010000019.1:0-2121 GCF_049585075.1 Mycobacterium sp. | reverse complement strand
GCTCGGTGTCGAGGACGGCGACCTGCTCGGCGACGCGCGCGCTGTCGACCTCGTCTTGCTCGCCCAGGGCCGCGGTCAGCGACGACTCAGCTGACAGCACCCGCGTGGCGACCAGCTGCTCGAGTGCGGACTTCAGCTGCGCGGTCGCCTCGCCGGCCCAGCGATCGAGCACCGCGCGATCGCGCAGCAGGCCGCGGGTCCCGACCACCCAAACGGTAAGAGCAAGCCCTATGGCCGCGCATGCGACGGCTCCGGCGACGGTCAGGCCGGGAGTCAGGTCGGCCAGCAACCGGCTGAGCGTCAATGCCACGCCCAACCCGAAACCGGCGCCTAGCAGCATCATCAGCCGGGTCTCCAGCCGCCGCGACTTCAGTTGTGGCGCCGGTATCTCGATCGTCGGCAGCGCCGTGGACGCCGGCGGGTCGACCGTCAGGCCCAAGGTTTGCGTGACGTCGGCCAGATGCGTGGTGATGCCCTCGTCCATCTCGACAACGACCTCGTCGATCCGGCTGCGGGCATTGGCCTCGAACTCCGGCAGCTGGCGCCGGCTCAAACTCCCCGCGTCTTCCTGCAACTCGGTGCGCACCGAGGCACAGCGGTTGCGGGCGAAGTACGACAGCTGAACTCGAGCCTGCTGGGTCTGGCTGCGCAGTGCGATCGCCCGCTCGGATTTCGACAGCCGCCTCTGTCGCAGGATGTCGCTGCGCTGCTCCCGTAATGCCTGCACCCGTGCTCGCCGGCCGGCGCCGTCTGCATCACGGTCGTACCGGTCGGCGACGGTCTGCAATCGAGATTCCCACGACCGCAACCTGTTTCGCCGGGCAAGTGTCTCGTCGCCGAGTTGCTTGCGTACTGCGGCGGCTAGGTCGTCGAGGCGGGGTTTACCGCCCTCGGGCTGGGCAGCCACGCCTACCCAGGGCACGTCGCGGTAGCGCGCCGCGTGCGCGGCCAGCACGTCGCGGTTGGTGGCCAGCACATCACGCCACGTGCGGTGCACGTCGATCTTCGACACCACACCGATCACCGCGTCGGTGTCGGCGGTTGTGGCGTCGAGCAGCAGGCAGTCTGATTCGGTCAACGGGGTAGCAGCCGAAACGACGAACACCACCGCCGTCGGCGCCTCGCCGGCCGCCAGATCGGTCGTCTCGATGAACGTGCGTTTGGGCAGCCGTTTGGTCAGCGCCGCGACCACGCTGCTAACCCCGGCCAGCCAGGGACCGGTCACCAGGACCACGTCGCGGCGCACCGTGATCGGCGAACTCAGCCGCGGCCCGATCGCCGCGACCATTGCATCTACCGCTGTGTCCGCTGCTGCCTGGTCGGTCACGCTCTACTCCCGACGTTTGACCATAGCCTTAGCGAACCCCTGACGATGTCGGCGCCACAGGCGCGGTGCAAGCCCGCCACCGGCCCGCGGCTATATCGTTGCCAGCCCACGGCGCGGCGCAGATACGCGTCGGCGCTGTCGCAACGATCGACGGTCACGCCGGCCGCCTCGACGACGTCCACGGCCACCGCCATCCGGGCCAGCACCGTGTCGTCGCGAGCCAAGAACTCGCCCACTCGCCGAGCGGTGACAGCCAGCGTCTGCAATTCAGCTATCGCGTCTAGCAATCGTCGGTAGCGCACCTGCGCGCCGACCGACTCGATCTTGTCGACGACGTCGTCAATGCAGCTCAGGCGACGCAATACGGCGCAAGTTTGATCGCGGGCTGCGCCGCGCCGGATCGCGCCCAGGGCCTGCTCGACGCCGAACACGTCGAGGGTGTCGAGCAGCCGACGGCGAAGCTCGATCGCCACCCGCGGTTCGTCGGGTGGGCTGGCCAGCGTCTGCAGCGCAGCCCAGATCGTGTCGTCCACCAAATCGTCGAGCACCGCGACCGCGAGCACCCCCACCACCGGCTCGATCGGCACACCCGTACGCGCGGAAAGCTGCGCGCAGCGGGTTCTCGCCGCAATAGTCGGCCCGTCGGGGTGGCGGCCCGGCTGCCTGGTAGCGATCAGGTCTGCCTTGTTCAGCACCGTCAAGACCGGTCGACCGACCCCAGTGATCGCCGCACGATCCTCGGGTTTAACCACTTCGGCGATGACGTAGACGTCCACATCGGCTGCTCGTGATGT
>NZ_JBAUZA010000018.1:0-4887 GCF_049585075.1 Mycobacterium sp. | reverse complement strand
CTGTACGTGCCGATTGTCATGCGGGTGCTGTGCCAGGCGATTGTCGTGCCGTCGCGCAGCTTCTTCCGAGAGTTCGACATCCCACGCTCGGTGCGCAAAGAGTTGTTCTTCGATGCGCTCGACTCGCGTCAGGCGTTGCGCAACATGTACGGCGACGTGCGAATGTTGTGCGACGACGTGGGCCTGATGAATCCTTTTGCCCTGCTGCTGTGGCGCATTTGCAAGATCAACGGTCGACCGTCGCGCTACCGCGGCGAGCCACAGCGGGCGCATCTGCCGAGCCCTGCCACCGCTGCCTGAATTTTCTTGCCCAGCACATCGCACAGCTTTACGGTGAGATCTACGAGCGCCGTTGTGCAGTAAAGCCGTTAAGACTGCCATCCCACAACCGCGCTGTATGGTGCTGTGCGATACTTCCAGGATGGTTCGCAGCCCCTCCCTGGACAAAGTCGGCGCAGGCCTCGTCTACCGCATTGGCTCGACGGCGACTTACAAGAAAATCTTCCGGTACTGGTATCCGATGATGACCCGCCGGCTCGGTCAGCAGGATGACGTTCAATTCCTGAACTGGGGCTACGAGGAAGATCCGCCGTTAGGCCTGCCGCTCGACGAAGCCGACGAGCCGAACCGGTACAGCATTCAGCTCTACCACCAGACCGCGACCCAGGCCGACATCACCGGCAAGAAGGTCCTGGAGTGCAGTTCTGGTCACGGGGGTGGCGCCTCCTACCTGACGCGGACATTGAAGCCGGCTTCCTACACGGGGCTTGACTTCAACGCTGCCGGAGTCGAATTCTGCCAACAGAGACACAACCTGCCCGGTCTCAACTTCGTCCACGGAGACGCCGAGAACCTGCCCTTCCCGGACGAATCCTTCGATGCGGTGATCAACGTTGAGGCCTCACACATCTACCCGCACTTCGAACGCTTCCTCAGCGAGGTAAAGCGAGTGCTTCGCCCGGGCGGACATTTCCTGTATGCCGATTTCCGCAACCGCGACGGCTTCGGCGACTGGGAAAAAGCGATGGCGGAGTCCGGCCTGCGGCAGGTATCCGAGCGAGTCATCAACACGGAGGTTCTGCGCGGCCTCAAGAAAAACTCGCCGCGGTCCAACGAACTGATTAACAATCGCCTGCCGGCCTTCTTGCGCCGCTTTGGCCGTGAGTTCGCGGTAGTGGACGGCTCGTGGTTCTACAACGACCTCGAGCGCGGCGAAATTGACTACCGCGCATACCACTTCATCAAGGACTGAGGTCTATTCGGCGGGCCCGGTAGACGCCGCCCAATAGCACGGCTGACTGAGCCTGTTCGAGGGTGAGATTCGAGTCGTTCAGGTGCCCATACGCCATACCCGCGAGCGCGTTGGCGACGGCCAGGAGATTGGACCGATCTTCTGGAAAGTCAGAAACTCCGTCGTACTCGCCAGTGAAAATGTCAGTCGGAAAACGTCGGTCGGGGTCGGAGGGTACACGTCATAGTTCAACCAGGGGTTGTCCAAGCCCGCGAAGCGTTCGAAAAGACCACCCATGGCCTCAGCTCGGGCAACCGGATTAGCTGGGCCCATTTTCGATCCGGGACACTTCTGAGACCGTAAGGGGCCCGTCGGTTACGGTAGCTGCCGTAACCCGGCACAGTTCCTCACGAAGGGGTGTAACCACATGTCGTTGGCTCGCCGGCTCCGCTTCCGCGCCAGCCTCATGAAGGTCGGAGTCGACGGCCTTGTCGGGGTGTCTCGAGATAAAGTCACGTCGTACCGCTACACCTTGACCGGTCGGAAAACCGCACCTGCCACGGCCTTCGACCCGTTCTCACGTGAGACGATGCGCGATCCGTACCCCGGCTATCGTGGCTTACTGGCCGGGCCCGAAGCGCCGAACGTGTGGTACAACCGCAAGCGCGGTATCTGGATCATCGCCGGCTACGACGATTTGCGAAAAGCGTTGCGCGACAACGAGGCATTGTCGTCGGCGGAAAGCCAAAGCCGTTTCCGCGTCCACCTGCCGTCGATGAACGCGGTCGACCCACCGGAACACACGCGACTTCGCAAATTCGTCTCCCGCGCGTTCACGCCACGGGCAATGGCGGCCTGGCAGGCCAACATCAACGAGGTCGCCGACGAGCTCGTGGACGCCATCATCGCCCGCCGCCACACCGAGGCGGTGTCCGAGTTGGCCAAACCGCTGCCGACCCGGCTGATCGCGATGATGCTCGGCATACCGCGGCACGATCAGCCTCAATTCGTGGAATGGTCAGATGAGATGGTCGCGGGTTCCTTTGTGCCGTTGACCCCGCACGGTATGACCCTCTCTGCGCGCTCAGGCTCCGCGACCGCGGCGATGCGGCGCAACCTCGATCCGCTCATCGCGCAGCGCCGCCGAAATCCCGGTGACGACCTGATCTCGATGATGACTCCCGCCGACGCCGACGACGTGCTCACTGACGACGAGATCTTTTGGAGCGCAGCGATGTTGATCGGCGCCGGCAGCGAGACAACAACAAATATGTTGTCAGGGCTGCTATTAACCCTTGCTCAGCGCCCCGAACTGTATGCCCGGCTGCGCGCGCACCCTGAGCTGATACCCGCCGCCATCGAGGAGCAGTTGCGCTTCGTTGCGCCGGTGCAAGGGTTCTACCGCACGGCAACCCGCGACTACACCGTTGGGGCGAACACGATTCCGGCCGGCGCGCGGGTGCTGTTGCTGTTCGCCGCGGCCAACCGCGACCCTCGTCACTACGACAATCCGGACACCTTCGACCTCGACCGCAACCCGACCGACCACCTGGCATTCGGTGGTGGCGTCCACTTCTGCCTGGGCGCACCATTGACCAGGTTGGAGGGTGCCCGGGTCTTCTCACAGTTGCTACCGAGGGTCGAGGCGATCCGCCTCGCCGGGGACTACCGATACCTCGACAATCCGACAATGCGCGGGCTGGAGCATCTTCCGCTGGAGTTGATACCCGCCTGAGCAGAAAGGCTCAGAGCCCGCGCGAACCCAACCAGGTATCGATGCGTTCGGCAACGGCAACCCATCCTGGCTCGAGCATCATGTTGTGGCCCATGTTGGGGAAGAATTCTGCTTTGGTGCCATATGCGCGTGCGGTGGCAAGTATTTCGTTACGGGTGTGCGCGCCATCCTCATCGGCGCCGAGCACCAGCAGCGGCGTAGTCACACGTTTAGGCCGGGGCAGGCTCAGCAGCAGGCTGTCAATGCCGATGCGCGAGCTGTCTTCTTGCAGCCGGGCCGCGTACTTGCGGACGTCGGCCTCCGGCGTGTGCGCGGAGAAGAACCGCTCTCGGGCCAGGTGCGGAGGATTGATGTACGGCAACGCCTTACCGGTTAACGTCATCCTGGCGAAATGTGACGGGCGATGCCTGATCCAACGCAGCGCATTTCCGAGGTTTCCCCGCGGCGGCACAGACGTCATCAAAATACCGGCCGGAGCAGCGTGCGTCTCCAGATACTTCTGCACGATAAGACCGCCCATGGAGTGACCGATGACCACCGGTGGACTGGACAGACGGTCGGCAACCGAACTGACATCCTGGACGTAATCGGCGACCGAACAGCGCCACAACGGCTTGTCACTCGGGCTCTCGCCATGACCGCGAAAACTCAAGGCCAAAGCACGGTAACCCTTATCGGCGAAAAAGCTGAGGAAGTTCTCGTCCCAGCACCAGGCTGCATGCCAGACCCCGTGCACGAAGAGCAGCGGGACGGGATGTGCCTCGCTGACACACCCCTTTTCGATCACCTCTAGCACGGCGTTAGCCTATCTGTCCACGCATCTGGACCCCTGAGATGTCCAATAATCCAGATACCGTCGCGGCAAGCCATGCCGCTAATTGGGTTTCGGCGGCAGGGCGCGTCGCGCGAGCAACGGCAAAAGCCGCTCCTGGGGCGCAACCCGACAAAATGCCGCGACGAGCCGATTGGCCCGACCCGGGACCACCCGCGGCTTATTGCCTGCCAAACCATCGATAGCGGCACGCGCGACCTGATCGGCGGACTTCCACATAAAGCTAGGTAACACCGCTGCACGTTGTCCTGCGCTGAACCCGGCGACGTCGTCCAATCCGGTGGCGACCGGTCCAGGACACAGTGCGGTAGCCGTTACACCGGTGCCGCGCAACTCGCTGCGCAGGCTTTCGGTGTAAGACAAGATAAATGCTTTGGCAGCACCGTAAGCGGCTTGCCCGGGCAGGGGGTAGAAGCCCGCCAACGATGACACGTTCAGCACGGCGCCTCGGCCGCGCTCGACCATCCCCGGCAGGAACCTCGTGCACAAGTCCACCACGGCGGCAACATCAACTTCGACGAGGTTGAGTTGTTGCTCTGGAACTGATTTCGCTACGAGGGCGCCAACCGACAAGCCTGCGTTGTTGATCAGAATGTCCGGCGCCAGGCCCAGCGCCGCGACGCGTCCCGGTAGCTCGGCACGATCGGTCCGGCTGGATAGGTCGGCGGGTAGGACATGCGCCGAATGCTTCAGACTCTCGGCAAGCGCCTGAAGGCGGTCGGTACGGCGAGCGACCAACACCACTTGATGGCCGCGATGCGCAAGCTCCAGGGCGATGGCCTCGCCGATACCTGACGATGCGCCGGTGACGATGGCAGCGCTCTTCTCTCCAGGTGTCGGAAACCCCACGAACCGACCTTATCGGGCTTGCCAAGCGCCCATGAACCGACCGCTCCAAAACGCCTCCACCAAATTCCGACACGCCAATGTCGTGAATGTCTGCACGTGAACCCCCGCCCGAATGCAAGATAGGCATCGGCTTCAGTGCTAGAACCAATCGGCCGCCTTCGGACGCCTCGGCCGAGATCTACACGCTGAGCAGGGTTGTTGACGTGACATGAATCGAGGGGCCATGACACGACGTAGCTT
>NZ_JBAUZA010000017.1:0-33522 GCF_049585075.1 Mycobacterium sp. | reverse complement strand
GGGGTATGCAACGACCATGTTGTTGTCGTTTATCGTCGCCGCCACGGCGCTGGCGGCGACGCTGACCCTGGCCGCGCCAGTGCAGGCCGCGATGATCGACACCCGTTTCGACATCTGCTCGGCACTGCGCAACGGCACCAGCCTGGCCAGCATCGAGACCACCCTCGAGGCCCGCGGCTACACCGCAACTAACGCCGGCGCCCTAACCGGCACGACCATTCGCCAGCAGTGCCCCGATCAAGCCGCTGGTGTGATGGCGCAGTTAGGCCGGCAGCGCGGTTAGGCCACACCCGGCCTTCCACCTGTCACCATTGTCGTGTGAGCGCCGCAATCTGGGTGATATTGATTCTCTTGGCCATAGGCATCGTGGTCGAGAGCCTTCTACGGCTTAGGAAGTGGCTGAACAACTCGCCGCCCATCCCAGGACCCAAAGAGCCGCCTGAGGGCGACGCCTGACGGACGCCGGTTAGCAGCCCACCTCGATCTTGAACGGTGCCGTAAGTGAGACGCGTGGATCGTTAAGCTGAGATCCTTCGGCTGTGCCCGTGATGGTGTAGGTGCCGTTGGCGAAAGTGGCTTTCGCCTCACCGGCTCCGACATCGGCAACGCCGGTGAACCCCGCGAAGTTATCGATATTGACCGATTCAAGCTTCGGCTTCTCCGAATCGAGCTTGAGCAAGACTCGGACGTTCGCTGGTGCGGCGGAGATGTTCGTGGTCAACAACCACTGCACCTGATTACAGGTGATGGCGTGCGAGGTGCGCGTGTTGTTGTCGACCGTGATTCGAGCGGTCTTCTGCGCCACTTTGTCCGAATGCGCAGAGCAACCCGCGCAGGACGCCACCACCAGCACAACGGTCCCTACCGCGGTAATGAGCCGACTTCCCACCGCGCACCTCCATCCCGACAGCCGCTTGGGCGCATGCCGTCGTCGCACGCTTTTTCTACCAGCCGCAAGGCCGCGCGCGCGAGGGAATGTGCAGGGTCGGCTAGGTGAGCGAGATCCGGCCCATGAGCAAGTCGATGATGGGCTTGCCGGCAGCGAAAGTTCCGGTATTCGATGAATTGACGTGCCCGTAGTCGACAAGCAGGGTGACACCGTTGACGCCAGCGGCAGCGTCACTGTTGAGAAATGCCATCACGTTGCCCATCTGCTCGGGCGTGTGAGTAGCGACGCCGGTGGCCTCCCGGTAGTCCTGCGCGAAGGTCAGCCATAGGTCAGCGTTCGCGCGGGCCAGGGGAGTGTCCGTCGGGCCGGGGCAGATCGCGTTGATGCGCACGCCCTTGGCCAGGAATGGAAATGCGTGCGTCGCGACATAGGCGTTGATGGCCTGCTTGCTGGTGCCGTAATGGCCGAACGCATCCGCCTCGTGGGCCTTGACCCAGGCGTCAGCCGACTCGAAGTCGGGCGTGGCCAAGAACTCCTGAAGCCGTGGCAAATCGCTTTCCCATCCGATGCCGGCCACCGAGGAGATGAAGCAGATGGCCGAACCGCGGTTCAGTTGACCGTTGTTCATCAGTCGGTCGATCACGTGGCGATGGCCGATGAAGTTGATCTTCATCAGGTCTGGACCGTCGGCGATACCGGCGGCGGAGAACAGCGCGTCGACGGGCCCGCCGACCTGCTCGAGTGCGCTGTCGATCGATGCCGGGTCACGCAGGTCGACCTGGATTCCGCGGCCGAGTTCAGCGGCCACCGGGGCGTAGTCCATGTTGATGACCTCGGCTCCGAGAGCGGCGACGATCTTGGCCGCCGCAGCGCCCATTCCGGTGGCTCCTCCGACTATCAGCGCCCGCTTGCCGTCGTAGCGGAACTGCTCGATACCAGTCATTTCAATCCTCTCTGGGAACGCCAACTGTAAGGCTCACGAGTACTGTACGGGAACAGATATTTGGTATATATGGCGGTCGTTTCGGCGGATGGTGTTACTTGCGTTTGCCACGTTCGGCGACGCCGCGCACCACGGTGTCGCGGGCATTGGTCAGCGCCGCATGCTTGCCCTGGGCGCGCACGATGTTCTCCGGCATCCACAGGATGTCCATCACGCAGCGCGACAGCATCGCGAGCGACGGCGGATCCTCGATCCGGATGTCACCGGACTGGATTCCTTCCGACAGCAGCGCTCGTAGCTGCCGGAGTCGCATGGTGAACGCCAGACCAGGGTTGGGTGTGTCTGGCGGCGACTGGCGCATCCAGGCAAGTTGGATCTTCCACTCGTCGGGAAATTGGTCCAACGCGTTGATGTTGACCCAACTCAACGCATCGAGTTTCTCGACTGGCGTGGCCGCGGTGCGCAGCACAGCGGCGAATCCGCCGCCGGCCTTTTTGCCGAACGACTCCATGATCGAGGCGAGCAGTTCGTCCTTTGATCCGATCAGCCGATACACCGTCCCGGTGCCCAGACCCGCTGCGGAAGCGATATCTCTGATGGTGGTGACCTCGTAGCCTTTTCGGCCGAACTCGGCTCGTGCTATCGCACGGACATGGGCGGCTTTGTCGTTGGCCTCGGACTCACCCTCGTCACGCCATGTCTTGATCGCCGCCTCGGCGGCCGCGAAAGCAGGGGAGCGATCCAGTTCCCGATCGCTGTGCGGTCGACTGGCCAGACCATGCAACATGATGCGGCACAACACGACTGCCGTCTGGTCGGCGGCGGCGGTATGCCGGATGATGTCAAGCCCGACGTGCATCATTGTCTGGCAAATCCGGTCGGCCAGTGTGGGGAGATCGATATCGGATCTGATGTAGCCGCTCCATCGACCGGCGCGCAGCATTTGCAGCATCGCTTGCTGGACTGCGGTGGGCGGTTTCTGAAGCAGTTCCACGAGCTCCGGATTTGCGTTCGGCGCCTCATAGAACGACATCTGCAGGGCGGCGCGATGCTGCACCGCGCAGCGCGCGATCGCAGATCCCAACTCGAAGATCTCGTCGGCGGCGGAGCGCGAGTCGGGCTTGTCCAATTTCTCGTGGGCGATCTCGCCGATGCGGTCCAAGTCGGCGTAATAACGCCGGACCAACTCGACGAGGATCGCTTCTTTCGATTCGAAGTGGTGATACAAGCTGCCCGGCAGAATGCCCGCGGCGTCGGCAATCTCCTGCAAAGACGTGCGCAAACCCGAGGAAGCAATCAATGACGCAGCAGTCTGCAGGATTTCGGTGCGGCGAGTGCCGTCGTCGTAGGCGCCCGCCCGCGCATTGGCCGGCGTCATCGAAGCACGTCCGGCTCGGCCAGCCCGGACCAACGAATCGGCATCGGGCAAGTCTAGGCGGGCGGAGCTTCGAGCGGCTGCAGCCTCGGATGGTTGCTGAAGTCCCACGACACCTCCCTGGCCGTGATCCGTTATTACTATCCAGCCGTTGCCCGAGTGACCGAATATTTGGTTTTACGCTACCAGGCTGTTATGGCGGCGGGCTGCGCCTCATTGTGAAAACACGTTGACGCCCAGTCTTTCGCAGACAGCGAAGACCTCTTCGAAAATCGACCCTGGAACTGTGAACGGCTCGGTGGCAGACACTTCGGATAGGTGCGCCGCGACATCGTCGGCGGTCGGGTTGCTGCCAGGGTCGGCGAGCCAACCCTCGCCGAGCCCTACAAAGACGCGCGAAAAGCGACCGGCACAAGCCGAATAGTTGTGATGGGTGAAATCGCAAGCCCGACTCGCCAGGAATGCAACGATCGGCACGACCAGCTCAGGCTGGATGACTTTCACAAAGCCGGTCTCCTCAAGCGCTTTGGGGTCGCCGACCGTTTCGGTGACCATGCGCGAAAAGCCGAACGGCAGCACGGTATTGGCGAGGATCCCGTGCTGGGCGCCTTCGATGGCGATGACATTGGCCAGCCCAACCAGACCCGCTTTGGCCGCGGCGTAGTGGGCTTCCAGCGGTTGGCCGAACATGCCGCCGGAGGAGGAGATGAACACAAACCGTCCGTAGCCGGCCGCCTTCATCTCCCGATATGCCGGTTGGCTCAAATAGAACCCGCCGTCCAGGTGCACGCTGAGCATCCGTCGCCAATCGGCCTGCGACAGATCCTCGAAGGGCACGCTGTTGAAGATGCCGGCGTTGCTCACCACCGCGTCGAGTCGACCGAATCGGTCGATAGCGGTGCCGACGATCGCTTCGCCACCCTTGGGGGTATCCACCGAATCATGTGACGCTGCGGCGACACCACCGGCGCGCTCGATCTCTTCGACGACCGCGTCGGCGACGCTGGTATCCGCACCGTCGCCATGCATGGATCCGCCGAGGTCGTTGACCACGACCGCGGCGCCGCGGCGTGCCAACTCGAGCGCGTACAGGCGTCCGAGGCCGCGGCCGGCGCCGGTGACGATCGCCACCTGCCCGGTGAAGTCGATCATGTTTGTCCTCCCCAAAAGTCAGTGCAGGACTGATCCGGCGAATTGCGCACCCAACTCGACGAGATAGCGGTCGGGGCCGCCGAGAAATGCGTTCCAGCTCAGTAGGCGCTTGAGGTAGAGGTGGGCGTCGTGTTCCCAGGTGTAGCCGATACCGCCGAATACCTGGATGGCGTTGTCCGCGACGGTGGCCAACCGGCCGGCGAAGGCCTTGGCTCGCATCGCAGCCACATGCCGCTCGTCACGATCGGCGGCGTCGGCCGCCCAAAGTGCGTGGATGACGCCACTGCGGGCGAGTTCAACCGTCTCGTACATATCGACGCACAGGTGCTGGACGGCTTGGAACGCACCGATCGGTTGGCCGAATTGACGCCGCACCTTGGCGTATTCGACGGCCAGATGCAAGACTGCGCGCGCGGCGCCCAGCGCGTCGGCGGCCCAGGCGACGACCACGTCATCGACGAGCTCCTCAACCGTATCCGGCGATCCAGTGGCCAGACGTTGTGCTGGCGTGTCGTCGAGTGCGACGCGAAATTGCTTGCGGGTCTGGTCTATTCCGGGCTGTGGCGTAACTCCCACGCCAGGCGCCGGCATCTGGACGGCGAAAAGCCCTGTGCCGCCGGGTTCATCGGCCAGCACTAGCAGCACGTCGGCGGCGGCGGCATCCCAAATGTTGTCGATCGTGCCGCGCAGCGCAACGCCGTCACCCAGCTCGACGACCGTCGGGCGGACACCGTCGAGCGGGCCCACCGCGGCAATGTTGGAACCGTTTGCAATCCCGCTGAAAAGCGGTGCAGCCGAGCTGCTGTCCACACCCAACCGCGTCAGTGCGCGAGGCGCCGCGACCGCGGTGGATAGCCACGGTCCGGGATGCAAGCCGGCACCGAGCTCCTCGAGCACGATGCCGGCCTCGACCATCGTCATGCCGGCACCGTCGCATTCCGGTGGGACCAGCAGGCCGCTGGTTCCCAAGTCGGCGAGCCCTCGCCAGACCGCCTCGGTCGTGCCGGTGGGATCCTCGAGCATCGGGCGGACATGGTCGGCGATCGACGCTTTTTCGGCCAAGAAGCTCCGCACGGTGTCGCGCAGTGCGATCTGCTCGTCGTTCAGTTCCAGGTTCATGAGCGTGGCAACCCGAGGACGCGCTGCGCGGTGATGTTCTTGTTGATCTGGGTTGTACCGCCGGCGATGGTGAGCGAACGCGACGTCAAGCGATAGTCCGCCCACCGGCGACCGTTGGGGTGCGATCCCAGCAGGTCGAAGGCCAGCGCGGCAATCTGCTGCCCGACCTCACCCCAGATCGTCTTGGCCAGGCTCGCCGACCCGAATGCGTCACCGCCGTGCAGGATCGCCGAGATCGAACGCTGACACAGCACCTCGAGATACTTGATACGCAAGGCGATTTCGCCGAGGCGCCGCAACGTCGTGGCATCTTCGAGTGTCGGTCGACCATCGATGTCGACGTCAGCGAGGTCGGCTACCAATTCCGCTAACCGCGTTTGCATCTCGGTGTAGAGGCGCGCAGCACCGGCGCGCTCGTGGCTCAGCGTGGTTGTGGCAATCTGCCAACCGCCGTTTTCCGGGCCGAGCAGGGCATCGGCGGGCACCCGCACGTCATTGAAGAAGACTTCCGCGAAATCGGCCTCGCCGCTGAGCGTGACGAGCGGCCGGACCTCGATGCCGGGCAGCGACATGTCCACAATCAGGCAGGAAATACCCTTGTGCTTGGGCGCGTCCGGATCGGTTCGCACGTAGAGCTGACACCAGTCGGCTCGATAACCCATCGACGTCCAGATCTTCTGGCCAGTGACGACGAAATGATCGTCGTCGCGCACGGCGCGGGTACGCAGCGAGGCGAGATCCGAACCCGCCTCGGGCTCCGACATGCCCTGGCACCAGATTTCGTCGGCTCGCATCATCCGGGGGAGCAGGGTGCGCTTCTGCTCTTCGGTGCCGTATTGCATGATCGCGGGTGCGATGTTGTTCATGCCGATCACGTTGAGCGGCATCGGCACCCGCGCACGAGTTGTCTCCTCGGCGTACACCAATTGCTCGAGCACCGTTGCGCCGCGGCCGCCGTATTCCTGCGGCCAGGAGACTGCGGCCCAGCCGGCGTCGGCCATCGTCGCATTCCATGCTCGAAGCGTCTGGAACGCGGCGTCGTCCCTGCCTCGCCGGCGGCCAGCGGCTACAACGTCGTCGGTGAGGTTCGCGGCCAACCACGCGCGTAGCTCCTTGCGGACCTGCTCCACCTCGGGTGGGTATGAAAAATCCACGTTGCTTGGTTTACCTCACGCGTTTGACTTGGGCCAAGCGCGACTTTACGTTGGAACAGATATTTGGTCAACGAGGTCCGCGGCGTTCGGAGGTCGTGTGTGGCAAGCGACGCTTCTGGTGATCGGTTGCAGGCCCTGGGCATGCTCGCATCTGCACTTGCGGGCCGGCCGATAGCGGTCGCCGAACTGCCACCGGGTGCACCGACTTGGACTGACGGCCAGACGATTTTCGTCGATGCCGCCGCGCGAGCCCGCGCGACGCTCCAAGCGATTGCGGTGCAAGCGTCGTTGATCACAGCGGGCAGCCTTGATCCAGAAATCCTGCGCTCCCTGGTCCGCCGGCGTCGGCTGGCCAAGCGCTACCTCGCAGTCGAGGGTCACCGCGCACTAGTCGCCAACGGTGACCTGTTGCCGGCCATCTTGGCGTCGTTGAGCGATCCCGATATCGCAAGCCGCAGCGATTCGCCGGCCGCATCGCTGCGAATTGCCGGCGGGCGGGCACGGATCGACGAGCCGACGCCGCAATTCGGCGTGATCCGTGCGTCGAAGGTGCTTGTCGCGTGCTCCCGAGCGGCCGCTCAAGAAGAGCAGTCCAGCCGTCAACATATGCCGCGGGGCCGTGTGGCGAAGGAACTACAGGACCTCCAAGACGACGAGATCGACGATTCCGACGATCCCGACATGTTCACCAGTCCGGTTGGCGGAGGCGGCTTTATCGGCAGGTGGCTGAAGAAGATGCTGTCTTCGGCGCGCAAGACCGGTCGCGGGGGCGGGCCACCCGGCGCGGATAACCCGACGCACCGGATCAACTCCGGTAATCGCGGCGTGCATGCCGCGTCATCGCTCGCGTCAATGTCGAGCGATGACGGCGGAGATGTCCAAGACCATTGGATTCTGGCTGCTGGTGGCGTGACGTATCCGGAATGGGACGTCTCCCGCAAGGGATACCGCGATGCCTGGTGCACCGTGTACGAGGTCGAGCCGGAGATCAAGGCATCGGCAACCCATGAATTCGACGACGCAATCAGCATGCGGCGCCCGCTGTCTCGGCTTGGCATGGGTCTGCACCGCCGCCACCGCCAGCCGCAGGGCGACGACATCGACATCGACGCGGCGGTCGAAGCGCGCGTCGAGGTGCTCGCCGGCTCGGTCCCCGACGAGGCGGTCTACCTCGACAGCCTGCGGCGCCGGCGCGACCTGTCGGTGTTGCTGCTGCTCGATGTGTCGGGATCGACCGGCGAACCCGGCACAGTCGGCCAGACGGTGCACCAACAGCAACGTGTGGCAGTCGCCAACCTCATGGTTGCGCTTCACGACCTGGGTGACCGGGTTGCGCTCTACGCCTACTACTCGCAGGGCCGGCGCGCGGTGAGCATGGTGCCCATCAAACGATTTGACGACCACCTGAACACCCAGGCCATGCGGCGGCTGAACAGTCTCGAACCCGGCGCATACTCCCGACTTGGCGCGGCCATCCGGCACGGCTCGGCAGTCTTGGAGACCCGCGGGGGAACCTCGCGGCGGCTGTTGGTGGTGCTGTCGGACGGGCTCGCATATGACCATGGCTACGAGCGGGCATACGGCGCCGCGGACGCCCGTCGTGCATTGACGGAAGCCCGCCGCCGCGGCACTGGCTGCGTATGTCTGACGATCGGCGCAGGAACCGACGTGCAATCGCTGCGCAGGGTCTTCGGTAACACCGCACACGCGACGATCGCGCGTCCAGATCAACTCGCTGATGTGATCGGGCCGCTTTTCCGATCCGCGTTGCGGTCGGCAGAGGTTCGCCGGAAGGTGTCGTGAGGAACGCCTGATGCCATGTCCCAGAACGTAGTTGGCGCACCAGTGTCTCGCCCACCATCGTCATGGCGCTTGAAACAAACATCTGTTCCGGTTAGGCTAAATTCAAGCGGAGGATCGGAAGGGAAGCAATGGCCAACCAGTCCGGGCTTGATAGCCGGAGCAGCGCGGTCCTAGAGGCGGAGATGGTGCGGCCCTATTACGAGGCGGTCGGCAGCGAAGAGGCCATTTTCAAGGCGGCATACCGCCAAGGGCTGGCCCTCGTTCTGAAGGGGCCGACGGGTTGCGGTAAGACCCGATTCGTTGAGGCGATGGCCTACGATCTCGACCGGCCGCTGATCACCGTCGCCTGCCACGACGACCTGACCACCGCGGACCTAGTGGGTCGGTATCTGCTGCGTGGCGACGAGACGGTGTGGATGGACGGGCCGCTGACCCGCGCGGTGCGTGAGGGAGCGATCTGCTACCTCGACGAAGTGGTGGAAGCCCGACAAGACACCACCGTGGTGTTGCACCCGCTTGCGGATCACCGGCGGCAGCTGCCCATCGAACGTCTCGGTATCACGCTGGACGCGGCGCCCGGATTCGGCCTGGTGGTGTCCTACAATCCCGGCTATCAAAGCGTGCTCAAGGACCTCAAAGATTCGACGCGTCAGCGAATGGTTGCGATCGAATTCGGCTTTCCTACAGCCGATGTCGAGGAGGCGATCGTTGCGCATGAGGCTGGCGTAGACGGTCGCACCGCAGCCGAGCTGGTGCGTTTCGGACAGGCCATCCGCCGGCTGGAAACCGGCGGGCTGCGTGAGGTCGCATCGACACGCGTGCTGATTGCGGCGGGCAGGCTTGTTGCGGAGGGGCTGACGATGCCGGAGGCGGCGCGGGCGGCGATCGCTGGGCCGCTCACCGACGACGTGGCGGTGGGCAAGGGCCTGGGCGAGATGATCGAAATCTATCTGGGCGGAGCGTCTGATGTTTGACGCTGTATACCGCCGCCGCTAAAGTCTGAACAAATATTAGGTTTGCCGCAGTGCGGCGTGCGTGAGGTTTTCACCCGGGAGGTCAGATGTCCTACGAAAGCACCGCAGAGCCGATCAAGGTCGGCTACCTGATGGACTTCACGCTTCCGCCGATGTTCCCCGAGGAGATGAAGGCCGACTTCACCCGGTGCTTTGACCTCATCTTCGAAGAGGCCGCCGAACTCGGCGCGATGGATCGGCCCGTGCAGATGATCTACCGCGAAGTGGAGGGCTTACCGAAGGGATCGGTCAAGGCGGTGATCGATGCGTTCGGAGAACTTGTCGACGAAGGCTGTCTGGTGGTGTTCGGGCCACACATCACCGACAACTGCGTACCGACCCGCGAAGCGATCGAAGAACGGTTCAAGGTTCCGGCGATCGCCGTGACCGGCACCGACGACTGGTTGGGCGAGTGGACGTTCTCCTTCCCGCAGGGCTCGATGACCGACGAGCCGATATTCATCGCGGACCTCGTCGCCAAACGCGGACTGTCTGAGATCGGAGTTCTCGTCGAGCAGAACCTGATTGGCGAAAGCTACCTGAAGAATTTGCGAAGTGCGTGCCAGCGCAAGGGAATTCGCATCGTCGCAGAAGCGGCGATCGCCCAAACTGCCCAGGACATCAATGAAGCCGTGCGTACCCTGCACGACGCGAAGGCGGAAGCGATTGTGCACTTGGGCTTCGGTTTCGGGATCGTGTTCATCAATCCTGCGCTGGAGGCCGTCGATTGGGATCCGCCGCGATTCACCACCACGGCCTTCCAGAACGCCTGGGTGAATCCGATTATGTGGAACGCGTTCATGGGTTGGGTCGGGGTGGACCAGTACGACGAAGAGAATCGGATTGGCCAGGACTTCCTCGACCGTTACGCGCAAAAGTACGGCGGCAGGCGTCCCGAATACTGCGTGCCGGTGGTCAACCGTGATGTCGCCGCGACGCTCGTGCGTGCATTCACCGATGCGCATCCGCTCAGCCCGCGTGGGGTCAAAGAGGCACTGGAGCGAGTGAAGATGATGCCCGCCGCTTCGGGCGCGCCCGGCACCCGGGTGTCGTTCGGCAAGTGGACTCGGCGTGCGTGGATGGGTGCCGGCTATCTGGTGGCACGCTCACTCGACGCCGACGGGATCAACTCGCACTTGGTCGATCGTTTTGGACAGGAAGGCTGAGGAGGAATGAGTACTGAGCAGTCCACACCGCCTGCCGCCCAACAGAAGCCGGGATCTTCGGAGCGCGGCGATAGGCGGGGCTGGGGTGGTTGGGTCGCCGGCGCTGCCTTGGCGGCGTTCGTACTCTTCTTCATCGCGAACTGTCGCGTCGCCCTCGACCCGCGCGTCGCCAACCCGAACGTGCACGGCCGGCCCCGACCGGTGAAGTTCACCTTCGGGCTGGACTACATCACCTTCTTGGATGCGGCCACGGTGGTGGCGCTGATCGTGCTGCTGCTCGTGTTCATCAGGGGCTGGCGCCGTAATCCTGGTAGCCCGGTGATGCTGATGTTCTTGTGCACCACGCTGATTGTGTGGCAGGACCCGATCATGAACTGGTCGCCGTTCGCGGTCTACAACCCCGATCTCGTTCACTGGCCGGAATCCTGGCCGCTGGTGTCGTTGTCGCCGACGGTCGAACCGTTTGTGGTCTTCGGTTACGTCATGTTCTATTTCGGGCCTTACTTCCCGGCAGTCTGGATTCTGCGGAAGCTACAAGCCAAATACGGGCCTACGTCATTCGTCTCGCGCCACCCGCTGGTCAGCCTGGGCCTTCTCGCGCTGGTGATCGGCTTTGTTTTCGATGCGTTCCTGGAGAACATTCTTATCCACTGGGGCATGTATATCTACTCGCAAGTTATTCCGTGGGGCTCGGTGTTCACCGGTACGACATTCCAGTTCCCGCTGATCTGGGAGTCGTTCTCGGTGTGCTTTGTGATGGTGCCGGCAGCGATCCTCTGCTACCGCGACGACACTGGTAAATCGGTGGCCGAAAAGCTCGCTGCCAAGGCCAAGCTGTTCCCGACGCGACCGGTTCTGGGCACGTTCCTGGTGATGTTCGCCATCATCAACGTGTCCTACTTCGCCTACGGCGGATGGTTCTGGGTCATCAAGGTCAGCCATGCCGCCACGTCCGTGGCTTGTCCGTGGCCGTACCCCGAAGCCAAGGTGTATGACCCGCAAGGATTTTACGAGAGGGAAGGCGCACAAGGTCCGTTCTCAGTCGGTATCTGGTCAACCTGGGCGAGCGGGGAGCCGAACGGACGGCCGCACGTCGACCCGCCGCGGGCGGGCCAAGGCCGCTGCGAACCCGCGAGGACGAATGGTTGAGCCGCGTACCGCTGTCATTACCGGTGCGTCCCGCGGGCTGGGGTTCGCATCGACCGTGCGCCTGTATCGCGAGGGGTGGCGCGTGGTCGCGGCCATGCGGACACCCGATCAGGGAATGGCGCTGTTGCGCCAGGCAACAGGCGCCACTGCCGACGACGATCGGCTGATCGGCGTTCAGCTCGACCTGGTGGATCAGGCGTCGGTCGCGGCCGCAGCCAAGACCATCTGCGAAGCCGTGGGCACACCGTTCGCGATCGTGCACAACGCGGGGATCTCCGCCGCGGGCATGGTCGAAGAGACCGATATCACGTTGTGGCAGAAGATGTTTGCCACGAGCATCCTCGGCCCCGTCGCGCTGACCCAGGCTCTGCTGCCGTCGATGCGAGCAGCGGGCCAAGGGCGCGTCGTGTTGGTATCCAGCGCCGCGGGGGTACGCGGCCAGCCGGGCACGGCGCCGTATTCGGCGGCCAAGGGGGCGTTGGAGCGATGGGGTGAGTCGATGGCGGTCGAGATCGCCCCGTTCGGCCTCGGCGTCACCGTGCTGGTCGCCGGCACCTATGACACCGAAATCATCACCGATGCGGGCACCACCGACGATCGCGATTTTGACGGCCCCTACGCCCGGCTGCACAACACGATGAATACCCGCGGGCGCTTCGCGGTCAGTTTCGCCAGGCCACCCGAGCGATTCACCGACGGCCTTCTCAAGGCGGTCGATGATCAGCGCCCGTTCCGACGCCGCGGTGTAGGCCCAGACGCGTCGATGTTGTTGGCGTTCAACAGGATTCTTCCGGCCATGGGCATGCACCACATGTCGCGGATCGTGCTGGGCATACCCAGACAGGGTTCGATGCGGGATGGCGCATGGCCGTTGACGGCGGGCCAGCGGGCGATGGTGTTGGTCGCGCGTGTTCTGCCGCAGCCGGTGATGAAAGGCCTGGCGTCGTTAGCGGCCAAGCGCCGCAAAGGAAATGAGGAATAGAGATGGAACAGCTTTTTGACGACCTCGAGGATTTCGGCTCGTTCGATGACGCGATCTCCGGCGACGTGCGTGACCCGTACACCGAACTGGCGCGGCTGCGCCGCGAGGAGCCGGTGCAACGACTTGAGACGTCCGGCGCGCTTCCGCACGAGGAATCACTGCCGATGTTCATCGTCTATCGCCATGAGGACGTTCAGCAGATGCTGCGCGACAACGAGACGTTTTCATCATCGGCTGTCATCGCCGCGTTCGGCCCCGTGCTGGGCGAAGGCGTGATGCTCGGTATGGACGAGCCAATCCACGGCCGGTTGCGATCGTTGGTGTCGAAGGCGTTCTCGCAGAAGTCGTTGGCGCGCTGGCAGGACGAGCTGGTCGGGCGTGTGGCGAATGGCCTGATCGATAAGTTCGCCCCTAACGGCAAAGCGGATTTGGTTAAGGAGTTCACCTTCGACTATCCGAGCCAGATCATTGCGGGTCTTTTGGGCTTACCGGAGAAGGACTACCCGCAGTTCCAGCGGTGGTCGATTTCGCTGCTGAGCTGGCTGATGAACCCGGAACGTGGGCTTGCGGCCTCGGCTGCCCTGTGCGACTACTTCGCACCGATCCTCGAGGCCCGTCGTGCCGAGCCAAAGGACGACTTGATCAGTGCGCTCGGCGCGGCCGAGATCGACGGCGAGAAGCTCGCGGACGAGGAGATCTTCTCGTTCCTTCGGCTGCTGCTGCCCGCCGGCGTTGAGACGACCTACCGGGCGCTGGGCAGCCTGCTGTTCGGCCTGCTATCAGATCCCGCGCAGCTGGACGCCATCCGCGCCGACCGGTCGCTGCTTCCAGCGGCCATCGAAGAGGGTGTGCGGTGGGAACCGCCGCTGTTGACCATCACCCGGGTGGCGACCTGCGACACCGAACTCGGTGGGGTGGCGATCCCGGCGGGTGCGACGGTGATGCCGATGCTGGGTTCGGCGAACCGGCAAGAAGATCGTTATCCCGACCCGGACACGTTCGACATTCACCGTCAGGCCAAGGCCAATCTGGGCTGGGGGCACGGCGTGCACGTCTGCCTCGGCATGCATCTGGCACGGCTCGAAATGCGCACCGCTATTAACCTCTTGCTCGACCGGCTGCCGAATCTCCGGCTGGACCCCGATGGCGACGACCCGCACATCCGCGGGCAAGTCTTCCGGTCACCGACGTCGCTACCAGTGCTGTTCGACGCCCAGTAGCCACCCCGCAACGGTTGCATCTTGTCAATCGGCTAGTTTCCAGTAAGGCTCTCCGTAGGGGTCTACCGAGTCAAAAGAGAGTGACAGACATGACTGAGGCTGTAAAGGTTCGCTTCGAGCCGAAGATGATGATCGACGGCAAGCTCGTCGAGGGCCAGGCCGGCACCTTCACCAACATCAACCCGGCGACCGAGGAGTCGCTCGGCGAGGTCGCCGACGCCTCGAAAGAAGACATGCACCGGGCCATCGACGCCGCCCGGCGCGCCTTCGACGAGACCGACTGGTCGACCAACCGCGAGCTGCGCAAGCGTTGCCTGCTGCAGCTACACGACGCGATCGAAGCCGAGAAGGAAGAACTGCGCGAGGAGCTCATCCTCGAAGTCGGCTCTCCCCGGGCCATCACATTCGGCCCACAGCTCGACGCCCCGCTGGCCGACGGACTGAAGTACCCGGCCAGACTGATCGACGAGTACGCGTGGGAGACCGACCTGGGCGACCGGGTGATCAGCCTCACCGGCGCGAACACTTCCATCAAGGTCTGGCGGGAGCCGGTGGGCGTGGTCGGTGCCATCGTGCCGTGGAACTTCCCGTTTGAGGTGACGATCAACAAGCTCGGCCAGGCGCTGGGCACCGGCAACACAGTCGTGCTCAAGCCGGCGCCGAACACCCCGTTCAACGCGACCCGGCTGGGTCGGCTCATCGCCGAAAAGACCGATATTCCCGCCGGTGTCGTCAATGTCGTGACCGCGTCGGATCACTTTGTCGGCGAGGAACTTACGCTGTCGCCCAAGGTCGACCTGATCTCGTTCACCGGCTCCACGGTGGTCGGCAAGCGGATCATGGAAAAAGGCGCGGCCACCATGAAGCGGCTGTTCCTTGAGCTCGGCGGCAAGTCGGCCACCATTGTCTTGGAGGACGCCGACTTCGGGTTGGCGTGTGCGATTGGCATCGCCCCGTGTATGCACGCGGGGCAGGGTTGCGCCAACCCCACCCGGATGCTGCTGCCGCGTTCTCGCTATGACGAGGGTGTGGCGATCCTCAAGAGCATTTACGAGAACGTCACCTGTGGTGACCCGCAGGACCCCGGCACCCTGTGTGGGCCGGTGATTTCGCAGCGACAGTTCGACCGCGTAACCGACTACATTAAGAAGGGCGTCGACGAAGGTGCCACCGCGCTGGTCGGCGGTCCCGGTGCGGAGACCGGTTTCGACAAGGGATATTTCGTCCGGCCAACGCTTTTCACCGATGTCGACAACAAGATGACGATTGCCCAGGAAGAGATCTTCGGTCCGGTGTTGTCGGTCATCCCGTTCGACGACGAAGAAGATGCGATCCGGATCGCCAACGACAGCCCATACGGTCTGGCCGGCAACGTGATGTCGGGCTCGCTGGAGCATTCGCTGGCCGTGGCTCGTCGGATCAGGGCCGGCTTCATGGGCGTCAACGGCGGCGCACCCTACGGCGCCGATACGCCGTTCGGCGGATACAAGGACAGCGGCGTTGGCCGCCAGAACGGTGTCGCCGGTTTCGACCAGTACACCGAGGTCAAATCCGTGGGGTACCCCGCGGGCTGACGACCTGCGGCAATTCAGCCTGTCAGCGGGCTACCTTTGTCCCGTGACCGACGCCGGACAAGCGCAGCAGCGGGCGACCGGCCGCAGGCTGGCGATTCACTATGCGACGGGCCTTGCTTGCGGCCACCTGATTGGTACTGCGGATGCCGCCGCGATCGTCATACCGTTGCACGGTCAGTTCGCCCACGGTGCGCAGGCGTATTTCGCTCCGAGAAGCCTGATCATCGCGGCGGTCGTCGTTGTTCTGGGAACCGCGGCCGTCGCGATCGGCGGTGTCATGAATCTCGTCCCGGTCCTGCGATGGTACGTCGGTAAGCAGCAACCGGATCCCGATCAACGGCGAACGGCCATGCGCCTGCTCGGCCGGCAGTCGATGATCCTGGCGTTGGTGTGGGCGGTGAGCGGCGTGAGTTATCTCTTGCTCAACCTTGACGGACTTGCGGCCCTTGCGGTCCCGACCCTGTTGGCGGTTGTCTTCGGCGGGACCGCGGCGGCAAGTCTGAGCCTGCTGCTCACTCAGCGGTCCCTTCGCCCGATTCTGCTTGCGGCCACGCAAGGCTCGGAAGGCCTTGTGGTAGCGCCCCGTGTCCTTACCCGACTTATGGGCATGTGGCTATTGGGTAGTGGACTGCCGTGCGCCGCGATCGCAGGCTTGGTTTTAACTCGCTCGAACGGCTGGATCATCCAGAAGACCGGGTCGATCGAGATGCCCATTCTGGTGGTAACGCTTGTCGCGATACTTATCGGACTGCCGGTGATGATCATGACGTCGCGATCGATATCGGATCCCATCGGCGAGGTCGTCGACGCTATGGCAGAGGTCGAGCGAGGCCGAATCGACACCTCCGTCGGAGTCTACGAGCGCTCTGAAATCGGTCGTCTGCAAAGCGGATTCAACCGGATGGTCGCCGGGATCGCCGAACGCGATCGACTAAGAGATCTGTTCGGCCGTCATGTCGGTGCGGATGTGGCCAGCCGCGCAATCGAAGAGGGCACTTCGCTGTCAGGCGAAGTGACCGAGGCGGCAATCCTTTTCATCGACCTGGTGGGCTCGACGATGTTGGCGGCCAGCCGACCGCCGCAGGAGGTCGCAGAGGTACTCAACGACTTCTTCCGAATCGTGGTCAGCGCCGTCGACGAACGGAATGGCTTGATCAACAAGTTCCAGGGAGACGCCGCGCTGGCGGTCTTTGGTGCGCCGCTGCCCGCGGATGGATCGGCGTCGGCGGCGTTAGCCACCGCCCGTAGCCTGCGCAGTCAGCTGCGCCGGCTACCTGTGGTCGACTTCGGGATAGGCGTATCCGCCGGGCGCGTGTTCGCCGGTAACATTGGCGCCGAAAACCGTTATGAATACACCGTTGTCGGCGACGCGGTTAACGAAGCTGCACGGCTGGCCGATTTCGCAAAAGAGTTGGACCGGCGAATCGTGTGTTCCGCAGCGGCGATAGATCGTGCCGATGCGGCCGAGCGACAGCACTGGATTGCACACGGCGACACCGTGCTGCGGGGGCGCTCCGAGTCAACCCGCGTTTGGACACCTGCGGCCGACGGCTAAGAGCCGTGCGACTCAGTGGTCGTGGATGATGACGCCGCGAATGTTGCGGCCCGCGAGCATATCGTCGTAGGCCTCGTTAATGTCGTTGAGTTTGTACTCGGCGGTCACCGTCTCATCGAGCAGAAGCTTGCCGTCGCGGTAGAGGCTCAGCAGTCGATGTATGTCGGCACGCGGGTTGGCCTCGCCGTAAAGACTGCCCAGCAGCCGCTTTTGAAATAGCGTAAACATCGCCATCGGGAGGGTCGCGGTCACCTCAGTTATCGATGCCAACGCCGTCAGCACCACCGCTCCGCCTTTGCGGACGATGTCCAGCGCCTCACCGATCATGCGGCCCTCGGCGAGCCCAACCGTCAACAAGGCCGAGTCGGCCATGACACCACGCGTCAACTCACCGACCAAAGCAGTGGCTTCGGCCATCGAAGTGGCGAAATGCGTTGCCCCGAACTGGAAAGCCTTGTCTCGCTTGCTTTCCACGATGTCGACCACCACAATCTTCTCCGCGCCAGACAGTCGCGCGCCCTGGATGGCGCCGCTACCGATGCCGCCGCAGCCGATCACCACGACGATGTCGCCCGGGCGAACCTTGGCGGTGTTGACCGCTGATCCCCAGCCGGTGGTAACCCCGCAGCCAAGCAGGCACGCGCGCGGCAGCGGAAGGTCGTCGTCGATCTTGACGATCGATGTTTCCGGCACCGTGCCGTACTGCGCGAATGTGCCCAAAAAGCATGCGGCGCCCACGTCGTTGTCCCCGGACCGCCGCCGATACGTGCCATCGAGCTGGGTGCCAGCCAGCAACATCGCGCCCTGGTCGCACAGGTTCTGTTGACCGCTTGCACACCAACGGCAGCGCCCGCACGCCGGAAGAAAAGACGCCACCACGTGGTCGCCAACCTTCAGATCGCGGACGCCCGGGCCTACCTCCTGCACAACGCCAGCGCCCTCGTGTCCACCGACGATGGGCAGCGGCACGGGAAGGTCGCCGGTGCGGACGTGATGATCTGAGTGGCAGAGCCCGGCGGCCTCGAAGGACACCAGGACCTCACCGTCCTGCGGGCCGTCGAGGTCTAGCTCCTCCATGCTCCATTCGGCGTTGAATTCCCAGAGAACCGCGGCATTCATCTTCAAAGTGATCACCCCTGCTGCGAGACAAGTGGGGCGAGTCTAGGACGAGCCAGACGCGCGACGCGGGGGATTCGACATTTGCGTGCCACCCATGCCGTATGCCTTACAGTTGTCGGGTCAGTCGCGCCTAACCGTCGCAACTAACCGAAAGCGAGCAACTCCGATGTCCATTCCGCGATACCCGGACGACATCACCCGCGAGTGGCTCTCGGCGGTCCTGAGCAGCAGCAACACCCCTTTGCGGATCTCGGAAATGAACGTGGCCGCCATCGGCACCGGGCAGACCGGGGCGACATATCGGGTGTCAGTCGACTACGCCGATGACGCGGGAAGCTTGCCTGACACCTTCGTGATCAAACTGCCTGCCCACGACGACACTGTCCGCGATCGGGTGGCCATCGGCTACCGCAGCGAGTGCGCCTTCTATACCGGGGTCGCCGACCGTGTGCAGGTGCCGACGCCTCAATGCTTCTACTGCGAGATCAGCGACGATGCTCTTGACTACGCGCTGCTGCTGGCCGATCAGGCGCCCGCGGCGCAAGGCGATCAAATCGCGGGCTGCGGTGAGCGGGAGGCGCGGCTGGCCGTCACGGCGTTGGCCGGCCTGCACGGTCCGACCTGGTGCGACCCGGTCTGGTTGGATTTCCCCGGCATCGCCTTCGCCCGGCCCGATGAAGCGTTGGCTAAAGGTCTCGGTGAAGTTGCGCGGATGAGTGGTGAGATCACGCTGGATAAGCTCGGCGAGCGCATGAGTGCAGCCGATCGAGAAACCTTCACCGCGGCAATGGGTTTGGTGACGCCATGGCTGCTTGCCGAGCGCGACCGGTTCGCTTTACTGCACGGTGATTACCGCCTTGACAACATGCTGTTCTATCCCGACGCCAGCCGTGTCACCGTGGTGGATTGGCAGACGCTCGGGGTCGGGCTGCCCGCACGCGATTTGGCCTACTTCACCGCGACAAGCCTCAAGCCGGAACTGCGCTGCGCGATCGAGAACGACCTCGTCGACGACTACCACCGGGCGCTCTCCGGATACGGGGTCACCGGCTATGACCGCGAAACCTGTTGGCGTGATTATCGACTGGGGATGCCGCACGCACTGTTGATCTCGGCTCTGGGATTCGCGTTTGCCACTGCTACCGACCGCGGTGACGACATGGTGCTCACCATGTTGGCTCGCGGCTGCCAGGCGATTCGGGACCTGGGCACCTTGGAGCTCATCGGGCAGCACGCCGATCAGTATTGCGTCGAGCCCTGATCGACGGAGATCGCCGCGGCGGTGACGTTTCGCGATTCGTCGCTGGCCAGCCAGCACACCGCGTCGGCGATATCTTCAGGCTCGGCCACCCAATTCGGCAGAAACGGGGTGAGCACATTGGCCAACTGCGGATTGGTTTCGCTGACCCGCGCTATCGCGGCGACCATGTCGCCGCTCCCCATCGCCGAGTTGACCGGACCGGGGTGCACGCTATTGACCCGGATCGAATGCTTGCCCAGCTCGGCGGCGAACGCACGCGCCATTCCGGTCACCGCGTGCTTACTCGCGGTGTAGTGCACCATGAACGGCTGCATCTTGATGCCTGCCGCCGAGCTGATCAAGATGATGGAGCCGCCGCGACCGCCGTCAATAATCTTTTGCGCGCCGGCCATTACCGTGTTCCACGTTCCCGTCACGTTGACGTCCATCACGTCGCGAAACGACTCGGGGGTGATCTCGTTCCACGCCTGCGGTGCCGAGATGCCGGCGTTGGCGACGATGACATCCAGCCGCCCAAGCTCAGCCACGCCGTCGGCGACCGCTTCACACAATCCGTCGAAGTCGCGAATATCGATCGCTGACACGATTATTCGACGGTTGGCGGCTTCGACGAGCCGGGCGGTTTCGGCCAGGTCCTCCGGGGTTGCCGAATCGTAGGGCACACAGGACGGCAGCTTGCCCGCGACATCGACGGCGATGATGTCGGCGCCCTCGCGGGCCATTCGGACCGCGTGCGCGCGGCCCTGGCCGCGTGCAGCTCCGGTGATGAATGCCACCTTGCCCGCCAGCCGGCCACTCATGCGTGCTCCATATCGTAAACGTCACTGTAACGCGAACGATATTACGTCACTGCTTGCGCTGCGCTGCCTTGACTAGGTTCGACCCGATGATCAGCCGTTGAATCTCACTCGTTCCCTCGTATAGCCGCAACAGCCGAACGTCCCGATAGATGCGCTCCACCGGCACTTCGCGCATGTATCCGCTGCCGCCGTGAATTTGGACGGCGAGATCGGCCACCTTGCCCGCCATTTCGGTGCAGAACACCTTTGCCGCCGACGGCGCGACCCGCCGGTCCTGGTCGGTGAGCCAGAGCCGTGCAGCGTCACGGACCAGGGCGCGGCCGGCCATCACCCCGGTCTGCTGGTCGGCGAGCATCGCCTGCACGAGCTGGAAGTTCCCGATCGGAGTGCCGCCTTGGGTGGCGGTGGCCGCGTACGTCACGGATTCGTCGAGTGCCCGTTGCGCGGCTCCTACGGCCAGCGCGGCGATGTGGATTCGCCCCCGTGCCAGCGAGGTCATCGCCGCGCGATAGCCGATGTCCTCACTGCCGCCGACCAGCGCGCCGGCCGAGACGCAGACGTCGATGAAACGCACGTCGGCGGTCCAGGCGCCTTCCTGCCCCATCTTGGCGTCCTTGGGCCCGACCTCAACGCCGGCGGCGTCCGCGGGAACCAAGAAGACAGCGATACCCGGGCCGGCGTCGTCGGCTGGACGGGTCCGGGCGAAGACCACGAACAGATCCGCGACCGGTGCGTTGGTAATGAACCGCTTCTCGCCGGAAATCACCCAAGCCCCGTCGCTGTCGTGAATGGCCTTGGTACGCAATCCCGCCGGGTTGGATCCAGCCCCGGCCTCGGTCAGCGCGAACGACGCGACCTTGCCGGACGCCAATGCTTCCAGCCAGGTGGCCTTCTGCTCGTCGGTGCCGAATCCGACCAGGACTTGGCCCGCGATGCCGTTGTTTGTGCCGAACATCGAGCGAAGAGCCAGCGAGGTGTAGCCCAGCTCCATCGCCAGCTCGACGTCTTGAGTGATGTCCAGCCCGAGTCCGCCCCACTCCTGGGGGATGGCGTAGCCAAACAAGCCCATGTCCTTGGCCTGGTTCCGAAGATCGTCGGGCACCCGGTCGGTGGCCAGGATTTCCTGCTCACGCGGGACGACGACCGTGCGGACGAATTGCCTGGTCTGCGCCAGGATCTGCTGGAAACTGTCGTCGTCGACGGCGGCAGCGGTCATCGATCTGCGTTCCTTCCGAGCTTGTTGCCGGGGAGCCCCGTGAGGGGAAGCACCGCGCGATCATATATGAAATATGATGTGCGATGATGTGGCCGGGTTAGGGGTGTAGACGAAGGACGGTGATCTGGTGTCGTTGTTGACCGGTCAGACCGCAGTTATCACTGGCGGTGCGCAAGGACTGGGTTTCGCCATAGCGGCGAGGTTCGTCGCCGAGGGTGCACGGGTGGTGCTCGGTGACGTGAACCTGGAGGCAACCGAGGCCGCGGCGACGCAGCTCGGCGGCGATGACGTCGCCGCCGCGGTGCGCTGTGATGTGACGTCCGGGGCCGACGTCGACGCGTTGGTCGCAAGCGCCGTCGACCGGTTCGGCGGGCTGGACGTCATGGTCAACAACGCGGGTATCACCCGCGACGCGACGATGCGCAAGATGACCGAGGAGGAATTCGACCAGGTCATCGCGGTGCATCTGAAGGGTACGTGGAACGGGCTTCGCACGGCCGCGGCGATCATGCGGGAGAACAAACGTGGCGCGATCGTGAACATGTCGTCGATCTCCGGGAAGGTCGGCATGGTCGGCCAGACCAACTATTCGGCGGCCAAGGCCGGCATCGTGGGGATGACCAAGGCGGCTTCCAAGGAACTCGCGTATCTCGGTGTGCGAGTCAATGCGATCCAGCCCGGGCTGATCAGGTCGGCGATGACGGAGGCTATGCCGCAACGGATTTGGGACGAGAAGCTGGCTGAGATACCGATGGGACGGGCCGGCGAGCCAGAAGAGGTCGCCAACGTTGCGCTGTTCCTCGCAAGCGATCTGTCGTCGTATATGACCGGAACCGTTCTCGAGGTGACTGGCGGGAGACACCTGTGAGCGCTCGCGAGGCCGTGATCTGTGAACCGGTTCGGACACCGATCGGCCGCTACGGGGGAATGTTCAAGTCGCAGAGCGCTGTCGACCTCGGCGTCGCCGCTCTCACCGGGCTGCTCGACCGCACCGGCATTCCGCCGAAATCCGTGCAGGACGTCATCCTTGGGCACTGCTATCCCAGCAGCGAGGCGCCGGCGATCGGGCGCGTCGTCGCGCTCGACTCCGGGCTGCCGGTGACTGTGCCGGGCATGCAGGTCGACCGCCGCTGCGGATCGGGTCTGCAGGCAGTGATCCAGGCATGTCTGCAAATCAGCTCCGGCGACAACGATCTCGTCGTCGGCGGCGGTGCGGAAAGCATGAGCAACGTCACCTTCTACTCGACCGATATGCGCTGGGGTGGTGCCCGCGGTGGTGTGCGCGTGCACGACGGGTTGGCCCGCGGCCGCACTACCGCAGGCGGTCGTCACCACCCCGTGCCGGGCGGAATGTTGGAGACCGCGGAGAACCTGCGCCGGCAATACAACATCTCGCGCCAAGAGCAGGACGAGCTGGCGGTGGCATCGCATCAGCGGGCGGTGGCCGCGCAGAAGGACGGCATCCTGGCCGAGGAAATCATTCCGGTCACCGTACGCAGCCGTCGAGGTGAGGAGCGGATCGACACCGACGAACATCCACGCGCCGACACCACGGTGGAATCGTTGAGCAAGCTCAAACCCGTTCTGCTGGAGCATGATCCAGAGGCAACCGTCACTGCGGGAAATTCCAGCGGACAAAACGACGCCGCATCCATGTGTCTGGTGACCACGATGGAAAAGGCCGACGAGCTCGGGCTGACCCCGCTGGTCCGGTTGGTGTCATGGGGCGTCGCGGCGGTAGCGCCGAACGTGATGGGCATCGGCCCGGTACCGGCCACCGAGGTCGCGCTGGCCAAGGCGGGCCTGCAATTTAGCGATATCGACCTGATCGAACTCAACGAGGCATTCGCCGCGCAGGCTCTTGCCGTGATGCGGGAATGGGGCTTCGGCGCTGCGGATCGGGAGCGGACGAACGTACACGGGTCGGGAATCTCGTTGGGTCACCCTGTTGGCGCCACCGGCGGGCGGATGTTGGCCACGCTGGCCCGCGAGCTCAAACGGCGGGACGGGCGCTATGGGCTCGAAACCATGTGCATCGGCGGGGGACAAGGCCTTGCGGCGGTCTTCGAGCGGGTCGGGTGGCGATGAGCACGCCGTTGTCCGATCTCACCGTCGTCGAAGTGTCGAGCTTCGTCGCCGCACCGTTATGCGGCATGACGTTGAGCCAACTGGGTGCGCAGGTGATACGGGTCGACCCGATCGGCGGCGCATCCGATGTACGGCGCTGGCCGTTGGCCGCAAGCGGGACGTCGATTTACTGGACCGGCCTGAATAAGGGAAAGCGTTCGGCCACCATCGATTTGCGATCACCAGAAGGACAGGAGCTGGTTCAGCGGCTCATCGTGGAGGGTGACGGTGTCGTGGTAACCAACGCGGCAGGCCTGTCCTGGTTGTCGTTCGAGCAGCTCGCCGCGATGCGCGCGGACGTGATTCACGTCCAGCTGCTCGGCCGCCATGACGGCTCCACCGGCGTGGACTACACGGTCAACGCGGCGAGCGGCTTTCCGTTGGTCACCGGGCCGGCGAACCAGGCTGGCCCGATCAATCATGTGCTGCCGGCCTGGGATGTCTGCTGCGGCCTCTACGCAGCGCTGGCCGTCGTCGCTGCGGTGCGCCGCCGCGACCACGCAGGCGTCGGCGCCAAAATCAGCATCGCGCTGGAGGATGTCGCCCTCGCCACCGCCGGCAACTTGGGCTGGTTGACCGAGCCTCAAGTCAACGGCACCGAACGCCAACGCCTGGGCAACGCGATCTACGGCCAGTACGGTCAGGACTTCACCAGCCGGGACGGCGTTGCGTTCATGGTTGTCACGTTGACACGGCGTCACTTTCAGGATCTCGTCGAGGTATCGGGGACTGCTGCGGCGGTCTCAGCGCTCGCAGAGTCTCTCGGCGCCGACTTCAGCGACGAGGGCGAACGTTATCGGTACCGCGACGTGCTCAGCGGACTGTTCGCGACCTGGTTTGCCGACCACACCGCCGACGAGATCACCAAGGCCCTGTCAGCCACCAGCGTGTTGTTCGAGCGCTATCGGACTTTCGCGCAAGTGGCCGAAGATGAACGGGTTACCGCGAATCCGCTGTTTTCCCGGCTGCACCAAGACGGTCTCGGTGACTATCTCGCGCCGGCGATGCCAGCCGTCTTCGACGACGGCTATCTCGCTAGCGAACCGGCGCCGAAGCTCGGCGCCGACACCGCTGACCTGCTCACCGAACGGCTTGGATTAAGCACAGCCGACGTGGAACGGCTCGAGAGTGCAAGGACCATCGCATGACAAAACTCGCCGAGACGTTCGGCCTGACCGAATTCCAAACCGAGATCATCGCCACGGTACGGCAATTCGTTGAGAAGGAAGTCATTCCCAACGCGCCGGAGCTCGAACGTACTGATACGTATCCGCAAGCCATCGTCGATCAAATGCGAGAGATGGGCCTATTCGGCCTGATGATCCCGCAGGAGTACGGCGGCCTGGGGGAGTCGCTGCTGAGCTACGCCTTGTGCGTCGAAGAATTAGCCCGCGGCTGGATGAGCATCTCGGGGGTGCTCAATACCCACTTCATCGTCGCCTACATGCTGCGCCAGTACGGGACCGACGAGCAGAAGCAACGCCTGTTGCCGCGCATGGCAATCGGCGAGGTGCGAGGCGCGTTCTCCATGTCCGAGCCGGAGTTGGGCTCCGACGTCGCCGCGATCCGGACCCGCGCCACACTCAATGCCGACGGCAACTACACGATCAACGGCCAGAAGATGTGGCTGACCAATGGCGGTAGTTCCACTTTGGTGGCGGCGTTGATTCGCACCGACGAGGGAGCCGAATCACCGCACCGCAATCTGACCGCCTTCCTGATCGAGAAGCCGACCGGCTTCGGTGAGGTGATGCCCGGTCTGCTCATACCTGGGAAGATCGACAAGTTGGGCTACAAGGGCATTGACACCACCGAGCTGATCTTCGACGGATACGTGGCCAGTGCCGACCACATCTTGGGCGGTACCCCGGGGCAGGGTTTCTACCAGATGATGGACGGTATCGAGGTCGGGCGGGTCAACGTATCGGCCAGAGCTTGTGGAGTGGCAGTCCGCGCCTTCGAGCTCGCGGTGCGCTACGCCCAACAGCGCCATACCTTCGGCAAGCCGATCGCCGAACATCAGGCCATCGCATTTCAAATCGCGGAAATGGCAACCAAAGTCGAGGCGGCACATCTGATGATGGTCAATGCCGCGCGGCTGAAAGACTCCGGCGAGCGTAACGATGTCGCCGCCGGCATGGCGAAATACCTTGCAAGCGAGTTTTGCTCAGAGGTCACGCAGCAGAGCTTCCGGATCCACGGCGGCTACGGCTACTCCAAAGAGTACGAAATCGAACGGCTGATGCGCGACGCCCCGTTCCTGCTCATCGGCGAGGGCACCAGCGAGATACAGAAGTCCATCATCAGCAAACGGCTGCTCGCCGAGTATCGGATTTGACCGTGAGCGTCCCCGATTTCGTTCCACGCCCGCAGCTCTCGGAAGACGTTGCGCACTTTGTGCGTAAGCGGATCTTCGATGGTACTTATTCCGCCGGTGAGTACGTCCGCCTGGACCAACTGGCCGCCGAGTTAGGGATCAGCGTCACACCGGTGCGGGAAGCGCTGTTCGAACTCCGCGCCGAGGGGCTGTTGGCTCAGCAGCCGCGCCGCGGCTTCGTGGTGCTGCCGGTAACCGGACGCGACCTCACAGATGTGGCCAACGTGCAGGCGCATGTGGGCGGCGAGCTGGCGGCGCGGGCAGCGATGAACATCGACGATGACCAGCTGCGCGAACTCAAGACGATCCAGGCGCAGTTGGAGGAAGCCTATGCCAGTGGCGACGACGAGCGAACAGTCCGGCTCAATCACGAGTTCCATCGGGCCATCAACGTGGCAGCCGAGTCGCCGAAGCTGGCCCAGTTGATGTCGCAGATCACCCGTTACGCACCGGAATCCGTGTTTCCCACGATCGCCGGCTGGCCACATCAATCGATAAAAGATCATCGCCGGGTGCTGGCCGCGCTGGCCAAACACGACAGCGAGCTTGCCCGCAACGCGATGTCGGAGCACCTGGCCGCCGGCGCGGCCCCGCTGATCAGCCACCTCGCCGAGCATGGCGTGGTCGACACGTCGTGAGCCGTTGGACCGCGATATCACCCGCCGCGCTTCGATGAATCTTGGCGTCGGAGCAGGTCTATAGCAACATGGCGAAACCCCAGGACGACCAGCTGTGGACACTGGCGCATGCGGAGCGCGCGGCGCTGGCGGAGGACCTTTCAAGCATCAGCGCAGAACAGTGGCGGCACGGCACCTTGTGCGGGAAATGGGACGTTGAGGAGGTCGTCGCGCATCTGACCGCCGCGGCGAGCCTGAATCAGTGGAAGTGGTTGCGCAGCATGCTCGGTGCGCGTTTCCGGCCGGACGTGCACAACCAGCGGCGGCTGGCCGAGCACCGTGGCAGCACCCCCGCCGAGACACTTGATCTGTTCCGCTCCGTGATCACGAGCACCACAGCGCCGTCGGCCCATACCCCGGCCTACCTCGGCGAGGTCGTTGTCCATGCCCAAGACATTCGGCACCCGCTGGGACTGGCGCGGACACCGAGTGTCGAAGCGCTGACACCTGTGGCCGAATTCTTCGCCCGACGCGACTTCACCGTCGCTAGTCGTACCCTCATCGCCGGCCTCCAATTGCGGGCGGACGACGGGCCGTTTATCGCGGGCAGCGGAGCCGCGGTCACCGGATCCACCCTGGCCCTGGTCATGAGCATGGCTGGTCGCGCACCCTACGTCGACGAGCTCGACGGCCCAGGTGTGCAACTCCTCCGGTCACGAGTTGTTACATAGCAACTCGCGCAGCCGCCCGGCGTCGACCTTGCCGGTTGGACCGCGCGGAATCGCGTCATCCGAGTCGACGAGCACCCACATCGTTGGCACCTTGAACGAGCTGAGCAGTTTGCGGGCAGACTCACGAAGCTGCTCGGCGGTGTTCGCGACGGTGTCACACACCACCGCCGCACCCACTTGATCACCTTGCACGCCAGGCACATTGGTGACGAAAGCGTTGTCGACACCGTCGATTTCCCGCAGTGCCTGCTCGACCTCGGTGGGATGGACTGTCGCGCCGCTGACCTTGAACATGTCATCGGATCGACCGTGGTAGAAGAGAAAGCCTTCTTCGTCGAGCCGACCGAGGTCGCCGGTCGGATAAAACCCGTCGACGGTGAACAGGTCTTCGCGGCTGCGCCGACACATCCCGCGTAGGGTGTGCGGTCCCCGAAGCTCAATCATCCCAATGGTTCCCGCCGAAACCGGCTCGGCAGTATCGGGGTCGGTGATACGGACCTCCATCCCGGGGAACGGCCTCCCGCAGCTGCCCCACGCGGAGCGCGGCATATCGGTATCGGCAGGGTAACCGCAATACGGCCCGAAAGCTTCGGTCATCCCGAACAGGGTTGCCCGGGCACCGGGTTTCGCGCGTTGCTCGGGTGGTAGCAGCGCTTCCAGACTGCCGGGGCGCAGCGCCGACAAGTCCGCTTCGGCGCGGTCCGGGTGGCGGGCCAGCGCCTCAGCCTGATCCGGCCAGCCCCTAAACAGCGTCACCCGCTCGCGCTCGAGCAGGCCCAGCGTGGTGTCGGGATGCGGGATTTCTTCGGTCACCAGCGTGGCACCGGCCACCAGCGCAGAGAGCACACCGCTGCCGAAGCCACCTACCCAGAAAAACGGCATCGGTAGATACAGACGAGTGTCGGAATCGATGCACCGGCTCGCCAAACCGGAAGCCACCGCGCCCAGCGCGTTGCCGTGCGAGTGCACAACGCCTTTGGGCGCCCCGCTGCTGCCGGATGTGAACACAATGACCATCGGGTCGCTGGGTGTCACTGTCGCTGTCAGCGGGTCGACGATCCGGCTGGCCGCGTCTCCCGCGACCGTTTGCAATAACCGGTCGGCGGTCCAAACTTCGCGCAGTGCGGGAAGCTGCTCGCGTGGGAGCAACTCGTCGAGATATCGATGCCCACGAAATTCCTCCACGCCGATCAGGAACTGCACTGACGCAGTCCGCAATTGCGCGGCCAATTCCCGCGCCGGCAACAGCGTGCTCAACGGGACCAGCACCGCGCCGATCCGGATGACTGCGGTCGCGATCTGCACCCAGCGGACGCCGTTGGGCATGATCAGCCCCACCCGAGTACCTTTGACGACACCGGCTTCGATCAGCGCCGCTGACAAATCCCTTGTGGTGTCATCAAGTTCGCTGTAGCTCAATCGGGATACCAGGTCGATGACCATCGGTTTGGTCCCGTGCTCCGCGGCGCGCTCCCTCACCACCTGGTCGATGCTGTCAGGCACCGAACACCCTTGTTAATTCCCGCACATCGACCTTGCCACTGGCCAATAGCGGGACCTCGTCGGCCGGAATCGCCGCAAACCGCTTGGGGATCTTGTACACCGAGAGCTCCGCGGCGAGCTTGCGCCGAAGCGTGGTTTCGTCGAAGTAGGCGTCGTTCTCCAGCGTGATGACCGCAGCGACGATTTGCCCGCGCTCGGGGTCCGGGATGCCGACCACGTGTGCGACGACGCCGCCGGTGACTTTGGCAATCGCCTGCTCCACCTCGGCGGGCGACACGTTCGCACCTGAAGTCTTGATCATCGCGCCCTGTCGGCGGATGTAGTAGAAGAACCCGTCGCGGTCGGTGGCAACCAGGTCGCCGGTGTGGAACCAGCCGTCGGCGTCGAAGCATTCTTCTCGACTGCGTTTGTAGTACCGCTGCATGAGGCAGGGCCCGCGGATGCAGAGTTCTCCGAGCGCGCCATCATCGACCAGCGTTCCGGTCTCGGGATCGACGACCTTGGTTTCGAGGCCGGGCGCGGGCTTGCCGAACGAGCCGCGTCGATGTTCCGGCTGGTCGCTGTCGTCGCCGCTGATCAGCACCACGCTTCCGGCCTCGGTCAAGCCGAGCATGTTGTGCCGCAGCTCCGGATCGGCGGGCCGCGTCTCGGGCGCCATGATCGGATACAGGTTGCCGCGTCGCATCGAGGACAGATCGCGGTTATCAAAACTCGGATGCCGCGCCAGATGCGCGATCCCGGAGGCGAAACCGTTGGTGACGGTTGGTCTTTCGGCCTCGAGCAGGTCGAGTGTTAGGCCAGCGTCTTCGGCATTGGAGCACACCAGCGTCGATCCGGCCAGCAGCGTGGCAAGCAACGCAAACCCGAATCCTCCGATCCAGAAGAACGGCGAGTTGCAGAACAGCTTGTCGGCAGCGGTCAGGCCGCGAACGGCGTTGAGATTTCTCTGGTGGTTGAGCAGCGCGGCGTGGGTGTGCACCACGCCCTTGGGAGCGCTCGTGGTGCCTGACGTGTAAACGATCGTCAGCGGATCCGAGCCGTCGACATCGTCTTCCATCGCCGTCAAAAGTGCCGCGTCGACGGTCTCTGCCAGCTGATGAAGGCGTGCCACATCGAAGACCACGTGGCGCAATTGCGGTGCGGCGGTGTCGAGTAGCCGTTCGCCTGCGTCGAGGTCCGAGCCGGACAGCACCTCGGTCAGGAGCTGCACGTAGTCGTGAGAGCGGTACGACGCTGCGGCGAGAAGGATTTCGGTGTCGCTGTCGATCAGTTGCTCGTGTAGCTCTCGCGTCGTCGCGAAGGTGGAAAACGGGACGACGACGGCGCCGATGCGGGCCGCCGCCAGCGTGCCGATGACAAACGCAACGCCGTTGGGGTAGAGCAATCCGACGTGGCTGCCTTTGCCTGCGCCGAAAGCGATGAGCCCACGAGCCAGTTGAGCAGAGCGACGGTCGGCTTCGGCGTAACTGATGCGATCGGTGTCGCACACCAACAGTGGATGATCACCTCTGCTGCGGGCTTGGTCTCGCAGGACTTCGCCGACGGTAGGCGATTCACTCGGCATGGTCGCTCTGCGTAGCGGAAACGGGATCGCTGAAAAAGCTTCGGATTGCGGTCAGATCGGGCTTGCCCGACGGTGTTCTCGGAAGTTCAGCGACGACCGCGATGTCGGTGGGGATTTCGTAGCGCGCCAACCGCGTCCGCAGATAGTCGGTGAGTGCAGCCGCATCGACAGACGCCGACTCTCGCAATTCCACCATGGCCGCGGGCGTCTCACCGAGGCGAGCATCGCCCAACCCCACCACTGCAGCACCCGCGACCGCGGGATGACTCTCCAGCGCGGAGCGGACGTCATCGGGCATCACCTTGAAGCCGCCGCGGATGATGGCCTGATCGGCTCGGCCGACGATCCACAAGAAGCCGTCGGCGTCGATGCGTGCCATGTCGGTGGTGCGCATCCACGTGGTCGAGTGCCCCAGCTGACCCGGCTTGACCTCGAGCAGCCCGACTTGGTCGGGTTCGAGCGGCGTGCCGTCGTCGCCGACCACGCGCAGTTGGGCCCCGGGGTTGGCGCGGCCCACGCTGCCGCGTTTGATTCGCCAATACTTCTGATGGTCGGGCAACGTCCAGCCGGCGACTCCGCCGCCGAATTCGGTTGCCGCATAGGAAGTCAGGACGGGGATTCCGTATTTTTCGGTGAACGCGTCGGCATCGTCAGCCGACAGGGGCGCGGTACCGGAAGTGACGGCACGGATACTCGCCAGATCCTCTCGACGCAGATCGGAATGCAACACCATCCGCAACGCGGCCGGCACTAGCGACACCGCGCGTGGTCGATGCGTACGCACTGCCTCGGCCCAACTGTTGAGCTCGAACCGCTCCAGCAACACGAAGGGCCGCGCCTCGGCAATACATTGCAGGATCCGGAAGACACCGCCGATATGGACCAGCGGCGAGTTGACGATCGCGACACCGCGTCGCAGCTGCGTGGGCACCGGTGGTCGGTCATTCTCCGGGCCCATCACGCTGTGCGCCAACATGTCGTAGGTCAGGTCGACCCGCTTGGGCGGACCGGTGGTCCCGCTGGTCAACATCCGCACCGCAACACCCGGTCGCACCTCGTGTTGGGTGCGGGCCGCGCCCTCCGCAACCATTTTCGGCTCGACAGCCATGTCTGAAATCGACACCACCGTCGTGTCGGCCGGATGGCCCACTGTCGCCAGGTCGTCGGGATCGCCGACGATCAACGGCAGGCCGAGCTGGTTGACATCTGCTTTGGTGCGCTCATCGCCGCGAGCCGGGTTGATCGCCACGACGGTCGCTCCACACTGCAGAACGCCGAGAAGCGCGGCCACCTGTATAGGCCGGTTACGCAGCAGGATTCCGACCTGCGGTTGCTGCGCGCCATGACCGACGAGCGAACCGATCCGGTCAGCCATGCTGCCAAGCGCGCCCCATGAAAGCCATTGGCCCTCATACTCCAGAGCCGGTGCGTCCGGCGCCAAACTCAGCACGTCGCCGATGCGCTGGCTGAGCGGATGGGTCATCAGCGGACCCTCGGATCGGGTTTTGGCCCGGTATCGCGTGCTGCCAGCTCGGCGGTGCCGATCGGATTGCCCAGCCGGGTGTAAATCAGCCCCTGATCCAGCGCCGCTCGGTACGGCTTGTCCAGTGATTCCCAGATCGCCTTGACGGTGCCCTGGGTCGCCGACGGCGGTTTGGCCGCGATCGTCGCGGCGATCTCATGTGCCCGGGTCCACAGCTGTTCGCCGGCGACAACTTCGGATACCAGTCCGATCCGAAGGGCAGTATCGGCGCTGACCCGTTCGTCGTTGCCCATCAGTGCGATCCGCAAGGTTTCACCCAAACCGATCCGGCGCATCAGCCCGATCGGCTCCAGCGCGCAGACCAGCCCCGCCGATACGTGGGAGTCGAAAAACGTCGCGTCCGTCGAGCAGATGACCACGTCGGACTCGTTGATGAAGTAGAACCCACCCGCGGTGCACAGACCTTGCACCGCGCAGACCACCGGCTTCCACATCTTCTGCCACTTCGGGCTGAGTGCTTCGCCGGGATCCTCGTGATTCCAGATGTTTTCGGGCTGGCCGTAGGGCGACTTGATGTCGAGGCCGGCGCTGAACGCTCGAGTGCCGGCCGCCCGCAGCACCACGGCGTTGACTGAATCGTCGGCCTTGACGGTGCGCCAGGCTCGGGCCATCTCGTCGCACATCGTCCGGTTGAACGCGTTGAGCTGGTCGGGCCGGTTCAACGTGATGGTGGCAACCCGGTCGGCGCTGTCCACATCGAGCTGGATGGTCTCAAAGCTCATCGGCACTGCCACTCTGGTGGTCGCTTTTCGACGAACGCCTTGGGCCCTTCGAGGGAATCCTCGGTGTGCAGGTTGCGTTCGCGGAACGCCTCGGCGAGCATCTCGGCCTCGTGCAGCGGTAGGTCGAGGCCCTTGACGATGGCCAGCCGCGTGCCCCGGACGGCAAGCGGCGCATTGGAGTTGACGATGTCGGCGATCTCGTGGGCACGTTCCAGCAGTTGGTCGTGTTCGACGATCTCGCTGATCAGGCCGAGCTCGTAGGCGCGTTGGGCGCTCATCCGCTCGTGTTTGCCCATCAACGCCATCCGCAGCGCAATCGAGCGCGGCAGCACCCGGGCCACGCGGACCACCTCACGTGCGGCCACCAGGCCGATGCTGACGTGCGGGTCGAAGAATGTTGCCTTGTCGGACGCGATGACAATGTCTCCGGTGGTCACCCAATCCAACCCGGCCCCGCAACAGATTCCGTTGATCGCGGCGAGCACCGGCTTGGCCATTGTCCGGAATGGCGGGGTGCCCTCCTGCTGCGCCTCCCACTGTTCATAGGTGGACAAATATGGTGCTTCGTTGATCACCTTGCCGTCGCCGGGGATCGCCTTGACGTCTGCGCCAGTGCAGAATGCCCGTCCGGTACCGGTAACGATGAGAATCCATACGGCGTCGTCGTTTTCGGCCTCGCGGTAAGCGCTGCGCAGTTCGGTGATCATATGCGGGCTGAGCGCGTTGAGGGCGTCGGGGCGGTTTAGGGTGATGGTGGCTTTGTGCCCATCGACCTCGTACTTGATGGTGTCGTACATCAGCGTTCCTCGTTGTTGGGTGTCATCGGCCGTCGAACCGTGGTGTGCGTC
>NZ_JBAUZA010000016.1:0-10802 GCF_049585075.1 Mycobacterium sp. | reverse complement strand
CCGAACGGGTCCACGGATCCGACGCGGCGCTGGCGGCCAGCCAGCGGGCACTGGCCGCGCGTGCGGTGGTCGCGATCAAGGGCATCGGCGGCTACCACCTGGCCTGTCGAGTCGACGACGAGGCGGCGGTCGGCACGCTGCGAACCCGAAAAGCGCGCGGCGCCAAGCCGTTCGCCGTCCTGGTGCGGGATCTCGATGTCGCTCGCCGTTACGCACATATCGACGACACCGAAGCCGCAGTGCTCTCCAATGCGGCCCGGCCAATCGTGCTGCTGCGGCGCCGACGGGACGCGCCGGTCGCTGACGCCGTCGCACCCGGCAGCCCACTGCTCGGACTGATGCTGCCCTACTCGCCGATCCATCACTTACTCCTCGCGTCCGTGCCAGGTGCCGAAGCACCGGTACCCGACGCGCTGGTGCTGACCAGCGCCAACCGCTCCGATGAGCCCATCTGTTTTACCGACGACGATGCCGCGCAGCGTCTTCCACCACTGTGTGACGCCCTGCTCGACCACGACCGGCTGATCCATGTGCCCTGCGACGACTCGGTGGTGCGCGTCGTGGACGGTCGCGAACTGCCGATCCGCCGATCCCGCGGATACGCGCCGCTGCCCGTCGACCTCGGCCGCGACGGCCCAGCGGTGCTGGCGGTCGGCGGCGAACTGAAGAACACCTTCTGCCTCACCGACGGCGCGCGCGCATACATGTCCGGACACATCGGTGACATGGAAACGCTCGAGACCCTACGGGCATTCGAGCGCGCGGTGGACCAACTCAGCGAAGTCCGACACCAGCCAATGCGATTTGCCGCCGACCTGCATTCCGGTTATCACACCCGCGGTTGGGCGGAGCGCCACGCGGGTGATCGACCGGTCGACTTGGTTCAGCACCACCACGCGCACGTGGTGTCGCTGCTCGCCGAGCACGGGCGCATCGGTGAACCCGTCATCGGGGTTGCGTTCGATGGCACCGGCTATGGCTGCGACCAAACAATTTGGGGCGGCGAAGTTCTCAAGCTCGGGCGCGACAGCCAGCGCTTCGTCCGGGTCGGCCACCTGTTGCCGGTACCGCTGCCAGGCGGCGATGCGGCCGTGCGGAATCCGTGGCGGATGGCGCTGTCTCAGCTATGGATGGCCGACATCGACTGGACACCGGATTTACCCCCGGTCATCGCCGCTACGCCCGCCGAACTACGGCTCACACGTTCACAATTGGAGAGCAACGTGGGTTGCGTCCCATGTTCGAGCATGGGCCGACTGTTCGACGCGGTCGCTTCCCTGCTGGGGGTGCGACACCGGGTCGATTACGAAGCCCAGGCGGCGATCGAGCTCGAGGCGCTCGCCCAATCGATCGGCGACACCCCTGGACCGAGGCTACGAATGACGGTACGCGCCGACGGGGTGATCGACCCCACCGACATGCTGCGGACGATGGTGTCGGCGCTACGCACGGGTACACAACCGGCGGTGCTGGCCGCCGAATTCCACCAGGCGGTCGCTGCTGCCGTCGCCGAGGCGGTCGGAATGGCCGCCGGGCCGACACGGCTGGTGGGCCTCACTGGCGGGGTGTTTCAGAACGTATTGTTGCTGAGTGCTTGCTGTAACCAATTGCAGCAGCGCGGATTTGAGATTCTGACCCACCAAACGGTACCACCCAACGACGGCGGGTTGGCGCTGGGTCAGGCCGTGATTTCTGTGCTGACCGCGCTGGAAGAGGCTCAGTCGTGACTACCACCACGGCGATCGATCGGGGGCTTGGCGCCGAGCTGGCAGCCGATCTGGCCGCGACCGCGTTCACGCTTGCCAAGCGATTCGCGGCGGGCGCGACCATGTGGTCCATCGCGCCGTCGTGGGAGCCCCACGCGCTGCACATCGCGGTCGAGTTCGTGCATCCCGTGATCATGGGAAAGCGGGCGCTGCCGGCTGTTGCGCTGACCGGACCGAACCTGGTCGACTTGGTGCGCGTGTCGGTTCGGCCGGGCGACATCGTGATCGGGGTTGGTGCCGCCGATAACCGCGAGCTGCGTTCGGTGATGCGCCGCAGCCCGGCCTGGGGCGCCACTACGATCTGGATCGGCAATGGCGAACGGCCGCCGGCCGGGGTGGCCGATCACGTGCTGTGGCTCGACGACCCAGACCCGCGCGTCCCCGCGACGGGCGGCTTTGTGCTCTTCTATCACCTGTTGTGGGAGCTCACCCACGTTTGTTTCGAGCACTCGGGATTGCTCAAACCCGAATGCACCGAAGAGGTTTGCGTCACGTGCAGTGATGAGGGACGCATGGGTGAAGTGGTGTCGCCATCAGCCGACGGGATAGCCGCGGTCCGCACCGCGCGCGGCGTCGAGAACGTGGCGACGACGTTGATCGATCCTGTCGCCGCGGGCGAGTTGGTACTGGTGCACGCCGGCACCGCGATCAGCCGCATGGAGGAGGACGCGTGATGGCTGAAGAACCCACCAACTTCCTGTATCCGTTCATCGATGCGCAGGAAGACAACTCGGAATCATTGCTTGCCGATCTCACCGCGTCAGCGCAGTCAAAGGCTGCCGAGAGCCTGGCGCTGCGGCGCACCACACTGGAAGCCAACACCGAGCTGCTGGAGCAGGCCGCTACCGAGATGGCACGCCGGTTTGCGGCCGGCGGGCGGCTGTTCACCTTCGGAAACGGCGGCAGCTGCACCGATTCCACGACGTTGGCAGCTATGTTCGCCCGTCCGCCAGCTGGCAAGCCGTTGCCCGCGTGGTCGTTGACGGCCGATCAGGCGATTATCACCGCGCTGGGCAACGACGTGGGGTTCGAGCTGGTGTTCGCCCGCCAGCTGATCGCCCGCGCGAAGCCCGGTGACATCGCAATCGCGATGTCGACCAGCGGCAATTCGCCCAACCTGCTCACCGCGCTGGCCGAGGCACGACAGCGTGATATGTACACGGTCGGTTTCGCCGGATATGACGGCGGCGCGTTCACTAACAATCCAACTGTGGACGCCTGCTTCATCGTTCGCTCACAGAGCGTGCATCGGATTCAGGAATCGCAAGCGCTGCTGGGCTACCAGCTGTGGCTGGCCACCCAGCAACGGTGCGACGGTCGAGGTTTGGGGGCCGCATGAGCATGTCAGCGGGTGACTACCTGTCATCGGGGCCGCGGTTCGCCGAGGGCGAGGTGATCGAGCGGATCGAGTCGTTCCGCAGGCGTCGCCCCCGGTTGCTCGACGACCACGTGAACCTGGCACACGGGGCGGGCGGAAAGGCCTCGGCCGCGCTGGTCGACGCGGTGTTCTTGGAGGCGTTCCGCAACCCGCTGCTCGAGTCGCTCGGTGACGGCGCGGTGCTCACGCTGCCCGGTGGTGAGCGGCTGGCGATGTCTACTGATTCATTTGTGGTGCAGCCCAGACGTTTTCCCGGTGGCTCCATCGGCGATCTCGCCGTCCACGGCACCTGCAACGACCTCGCGATGGCAGGCGCAGTGCCGTCCTGGATCGCGGCGGCGTTCGTTCTGGAAGAGGGCTTTCCCATTGCCGAGCTGAAGGAGATCGTCGCCGACATGGCTGCCGCCGCAGCCAACGCGGGTGTGCAGATCGTCACCGGCGACACGAAGGTGGTGCCCAAGGGTGCCGCCGATGGCATGTTCGTCACCACCACCGGGGCCGGCGTCATTCCCGCGGGGCGCAAACTTTCGGCCGCTGCGGTATGCGCCGGTGACAAGCTGCTCTTGTCGGGTTCGATGGGCGATCACGGCATGGCGGTGATGCTCGCTCGGGGCGACCTGGCCATCGAAGCGGACATCCGTTCCGACACGGCGTGCCTTAGCCCGCTGGTCGAACTGCTGATGGCGTCCGCGCCGTCCACCCGCTGGCTGCGGGACGCAACACGGGGCGGGGTTGGGACGGTCTGCAACGAACTGGCCCAAGCATGCGGCCTCGGGGTGCTGCTCGAAGAGGAGCGACTGCCCGTGCGGCCCATGGTCAATGGCGCGTGCGAGCTGCTTGGCATCGATCCCCTCTACGTCGCCAACGAGGGCAAGTTCGTCGCCGTCGTCGCAGCCGACGAGGCCGAGGCCGGGCTGGCCGCGCTGCGCTCGCATCCGCTCGGCGGCGAGGCGGCCGAGGTCGGGGAAATCGTCACCGAACCGGCGGAAAGCGTGGTGTTGCGTACCGGGTTCGGCGGCACCCGGATCGTCGACATGCTCGTCGGCGACCCGCTGCCGCGGATCTGTTGAGAGCGTGGCGATCGCAAGCGCGGCGAAGCCGGGCGCAGCGGGTCGCCACAAGAGAGGAGGAGACCGCTCATGTGTCTTGGGATTCCGGGTCGGATCGTGGAGATCACCGACCCCGCAAACTATTTGGCGAAGGTGGACGTCAGCGGGGTGCAGCGCACGATCAGCGTGCGGCTGCTGGAAGGCGACATGCCCGAGCCCGACGACTGGGTGCTGGTCCATGTCGGGTTCGCGATGGCCAAGATCGACGAGACCGAGGCGCTACTGACCCTGGCCGCTGTCAAGAAGCTCGGCGAGGCCTACACCACCGAAGTCGAGGCCTTCGACTCGTCGGCGATTGTCTAAGGGAGGCGACGATGAAATTCGTTGACGAATTCCGCGATCCGGCCGCGGCCCGCAAGCTGTTGGCTGCCATCGAGCACTTGGCCGGAAGCGGCTCCGACCACTTCAAGTTCATGGAAGTGTGCGGTGGACACACCCACACCATCTACCGGCACGGCATCGAACACCTGCTGCCCGACAACGTCGAACTGGTCCACGGCCCGGGGTGCCCGGTCTGCGTCATCCCGATGGGCCGTATCGACGACGCGATGTGGCTGGCCGGCCAGCCCGACGTGATCTTCACCTGTTTCGGCGACATGATGCGGGTGCCCGGATCGGCCGGCAGTCTGCTGGACGCCAAGGCGCGCGGCGCCGATGTCCGGTTCGTCTACTCGCCGCTGGACGCGCTCAAGATCGCTGTCGACAACCCCGACAAACATGTGGTGTTCTTCGCCATCGGCTTCGAGACCACCGCCCCGTCGACGGCGGTGACGCTGGTGCGGGCTCGCGACCTCGGCCTGCGCAATTTCAGCGTGTTCTGCAACCACGTCACGATCGTGCCGCCGATCAAGGCCATCCTGGAATCACCGGACCTGCGACTGTCCGGCTTCATCGGACCCGGTCACGTCTCCACGGTGGTCGGCAACCGACCGTACCGATTCGTTCCCGAGGTGTACGGAAAGCCGTTGGTGGTGGCCGGATTCGAGCCGCTGGACATTCTGGCCGCGGTCACCATGCTACTGCGCCAGATCCGTGAGGGCCGCTGCGAGGTGGAGAATCAGTACAAGCGGGTGGTGCCCGAAAACGGCAACCCGGCAGCGCTGGCGCTGATGGGTACGGTGTTCGCGTTGCGTCCGCACTTCGAATGGCGTGGGCTGGGATTCATCTCGCAAAGCGCATTGCGGCTGCACGACGACTTCGCGGAATTCGACGCCGAGCTCCGATTCTCGATGCCCGGTGTGCGGGTCGCCGACCCCAAGGCGTGCCAGTGTGGAGAGGTGCTCAAAGGTGTGCTCAAGCCTTGGGAATGCAAGGTTTTCGGCACGGCCTGCACCCCGGAGACGCCGATCGGCACCTGCATGGTGTCACCCGAGGGCGCGTGCGCGGCCTACTACAACTTCGGCCGCATGCATCGCGACGCCGTGAAGCTGGTGGGATCCCCCGGGCGGGCGTGACGGTGGCTGCGTCGCCAGTAAACGACCGCGGGCCAGACATGTTCGCCCGCTACGCATATGCCCCCAACGCGCTGGGCTATTGCGGTCCACCGCTGGGGGCGACATTGCGCGACGGTTCGGTCGAGGATGTGCGACTCGCCGCAACGCAATTTTCCGGCGCCTGGCCCTACTTGCAGGTGCTCGCGAAGATGACCCGGATCGCCGACCCGCTGGATTACCGGCTCGTCGAGTCGTACTGGCTGGGGGATGGTATCGGCGCCGAGCTGGATCCGGATGAGTTCTTCCACGAGTTGCTCGCCATCATCGGCCCCAAGGCGGGCCGCTATTGGGGGCACCTCACCGCCGATTTGGCGTGCGAGGCGGCCGCCAATCACTGCTTCCATGTGTTCGGTGTCTATCCGTGGTCGCGCTTGCTGGGGCGCGGACTCGACGATCACCCGTTAAGTGTGCTGGATAATTGCCGGATCACCTGGGGGACAGTGCTTTCCCGCGACGGCGATGACGTCGAGGTGTCGTGTTGTCGGCTGGCGTGGGACGGACACGTGCTGGGCTTGTCCGAGCCGTCGGCACGCCGGCTCGACGTCTGGACCGACGGCTACAGTGCGGTGCCCGACGTGGTCGTTGGGGACGAGATTGCTATCCACTGGGGCCGGCTATGTGGCCGGTTGCAACCCGGCCAGATCCAGGCGTTGGCCGACAGCACCACCCGCCAGCTCAACGTGACAAACCAGCGGCTGGCGCACGTCTAGCCTCGCTGCGAGCGTTTGCCCGGCCCGTCACCCTGGCACTGCGGGCACAGTCCGTGCAGGGTGAGGCCGGCGCTTTCGGACAGCGTGAACGAACTGCCCGCCATCGCATGTTGGAGCGCGGAGGCCAGTCGTCCCGCGGGCACTTCGATGATCGAGCCGCATCGGGTGCACACCGCGTGATGGTGCGGATCGGCAGCCAACCCGTAGGTGGTGACCCCGCCCTCGATGGTCAGCGCATGCAACACACCCTGGTCGACCAGGGTAGTCACCGTGCGGTAGATCGTCGCCAAGTCCGGCGGCTGGTCTTCGGCGGGCATGCATTCGCGCAGCCGCTCGTCGATTTCCGCAACCGACAGATGACCGTGGACCGGCTCGAGCACGGCCAACACCGCGATCCGAGATGCCATCCGCCTGAGCCCGTGAGACCGCAGCAGCTCACCGATCCGCTCGGTGACGGCCGGATCCAATGCCGAAGGCTTGGCCACCCACCCAGTATGCGCCTGCCAAACTGGCGTGATGGCCGGATCGATTTGCGACGTGCTGCCCGCCGCGGCTGCGCTGCTTTCGTTTCCCGGCGCGACCGACGCGCTGGGAGTGACCGATTTGGTCGGCGAGGTGGGGCGCGTCGCGGTCGTGCTGGTCGACGGGATGGGTTGGCATTTACTGCCGGCGCTGGCCGCCGATGCACCGCTGCTGGCGTCGGTTCTGGCCGGCGATGCCGGACAGCTGGACGAAATCGCTTGCACCTTCCCGTCCACGACACCGACCAGCCTGGCGTCGCTGACCACCGGGGCCGCACCTGGCGAGCATGGGATTCTCGGCTTTACCGTCAAGCTTCCCGACTCCGACCGGGTGCTTAACCACATCTTTTGGGGCGACGATCCCCCGGCAGCCCAATGGCAGCCCGTCCCAACGTGGTTCGAGCGGTTGCAGCAAGACGGCGTCGGCGCCCAGGCCGTGCTGCCCGCGGCGTTTCTCGGCAGCGGCCTCACCGAGGCGGTATATCGCGGCGCGCGATTGCACCCGGCCAACAGCGACGACGACTACGCGCAACTCGTGGTCGACCAGTTGCGTGCGGCACCCGGATTGCTCTATGGCTATACCGCCAACCTCGACACCGCGGCACATCTGTTCGGTATCGAGTCACCGGAGTGGCACGCCGCCGCGGTTCGCGTCGATACGCTGTTGACCCGCCTGGTCGAGGCGTTGCCATCGGATGCGGTGCTGCTGGTCACCGCCGACCACGGCGGCCTGAACGTGCCCGCGGATGCCCGCATCGACCTCGACGCCGACCCGAGGCTGCAAGCCGGTGTGCGCGCGGTTGCCGGCGATCCCCGGGTGCGCTACCTGCACACCGAAGCGGGTGCGACTCCCGACGTGATCGCAGCGTGGCGCGAGCTGTTGGATGGGCGAGTCGAGGTGCGCAGCCGCGAGGACGCCGTCGGGGCCGGATTGTTCGGGTCGGTGCGATCCGACCACTTGGCCCGGATCGGCGATGTCGTCGTCAGCTGCGTCGGTGATACCGCAGTGCTGGCCACTAGTCATGAACCACCGGAAGTAGCTCGGCTGGTCGGCTTTCACGGCGCCGCCACCCCGGCGGAGCTGGCGATCCCGCTGATCACCTTTCAAGGTTGACCGGATTCCATAGCCAGCACATGCAAAAAATTTGCAGAATTCTTGCGAATCGTTCGCGGGTGGTCTACCCTCGTCGGCGGTCGGGTTTTTGAAGATAGGACGCGCCATGGCCGCTGACCCGCTCAGCAGGCAATGGTCTTCACTATCTCGGCTACGGTCCGCGTTGACGCCCGACGAGTGGCTGCGCCTGGGATCGATGTTCGCGGTGATCATCGCGCTACATGTGATCGGTTGGGGCACACTGGTACTGATTGTCCAGCCAGCGCACTTGAGCGTCGGAGACAAGGCGTTCGGGATCGGGATCGGGCTAACCGCCTACACGCTGGGACTTCGTCACGCGTTCGACGCAGACCATATCGCCGCGATCGACAACACCACCCGCAAGCTGATGAACGACGGGCAGCGGCCGCTTGGCGTCGGCTTCTTCTTCTCGCTTGGCCACTCGTCGGTGGTGTTCGGGCTGGCTGTGTTGATCGCCACCGGCCTCAAGGCGATCGTCGGGCCGGTCGAGCAGGACTCTTCCGCCCTGCACCACTACACCAGCTTGATCGGCACCAGCGTCTCGGGCGTCTTCTTGTGTTTGATCGCCGCCATCAATGTGGTGATCCTGCATGGCATTCTGCGAGTATTCGCGCGGATGCGCCGCGGCGAGTACGACGAAGACGAGCTCGAAGCACAGCTGAACAACCGCGGACTGCTCAATCGCTTGTTGGGCCGCTTCACCAAATCGGTGACCGCGTCCTGGCACATGTATCCGGTGGGTTTGTTGTTCGGGCTGGGTTTCGACACCGCCACCGAAGTCGCACTACTGGTGCTGGCCGGCACCAGCGCAGCAGCCGGGTTGCCCTGGTATGCCATCTTGTGCCTGCCGGTGCTGTTCACCGCCGGAATGTGCCTGCTGGACACAATCGACGGCTCGTTCATGAATTTCGCTTATGGTTGGGCATTTTCTAACCCGGTGCGAAAGGTCTACTACAACATCACGATCACCGGGCTCTCTGTCGTGGTCGCGCTGCTGATCGGCAGCGTGGAATTGCTCGGACTGCTCGCTGAACAGCTCAGTTGGACCGGCGGATTCTGGAGCTGGCTGGGCGGCATCGACCTCAATGCGATCGGATTTCTGATCGTTGGCCTGTTCGTGGTGACATGGGTTGGCGCCGTGTTGATCTGGCGCTATGCACGCATCGAGGAGAAGTGGACGGTGCAGCCCGAGCGCGTCGGCTGAAACGCGTCAAGAAGTCGGCTTGGCTTCCCGCCAGGCCGAGATCTCCACCGCACTCGAACGCAGTTCAAAACCGTTACGACTCTGCACGATGCACGGGCAGAGCCGGGTGGCCTGCTGTCTGGATGTGGCGAGGCCACGGCTAGACCAATGACCGTAGCTTTCCATCCGGTCCCCATAGTGGTACTTGCTGTCTGAAAACCGCCTGCGCTATGGCATTTCGGGGCCGGTGATTTACGAAGGAGCAGTCCATGTCGTTCGTCGATATCGTACCGGAAATGCTGTCCGCCGCAGCGAGCAATCTGCAAGTGATCGGTTCGGCGGTGAGCGCGCAGAATGCCGCGGCGCTAGTCCCAACCACAAGGCTGGTTCCCGCCGCCGCTGACGAGGTCTCCGCTTTGACCGCAATGCAATTCGCCGCACACGCGCAGATGTATCAGACGGTCAGCGCGCAGGCCACCGCGATGCACCAGATGTTCGTGACGATTTTGGCAACCAGCGCCGATTCCTATGCCACCACCGAAGCGGCCAACGCGGTCGCGGCAAGCTGAGGAGTGAGCAATGGATTTCGCAGTACTACCACCGGAAATCAACTCCGGGCTGATGTACAGCGGCCCGGGTTCCGCGCCCATGACGGCCGCCGCGGCGTCCTGGGACAACCTGGCAATCGAAATGTATTCGGCGGCGAGCAATTACGGATCGGTGGTCTCCAGCCTGACCAACGGCCCGTGGCGGGGTTCGGCGTCGGCGTCGATGGCTGCCGCCGCTGCACCGTACGTGTCATGGATGAGCACCACCGCGGCGCAGGCCGAACAGGCAGCGGGCCAAGCCAAATCGGCGGCCGGCGCCTACGAGAGCGCGTTCGCGATGACGGTGCCCCCGGCGGTCATCGCCGCCAACCGTACGTTGTTGGCCTCGCTGATCTCGACCAACCTCCTCGGCCAGAACACCCCGGCGATCGCGGCCACCGAAGCCCACTACGCGGAGATGTGGGCGCAGGACGCCGCGGCGATGTACGGCTACGCGGGATCGTCTGCGGCCGCTTCGACATTGACGCCGTTTGCCGATGCGCCGGCGACCACCAGCGGGACAGCGCCGGCCGCGCAGGCCGCCACCGTCGCTCAGGCGACCAGCACGGGTACGCAGTCGACGCTGTCGCAGTTGGTGACTGCGGTGCCCGCTGCGTTACAAGGGCTCACGTCGCCGGCAACGTCGACGTCGTCAGGGTCGGGACTGATGGACGTCCTCGACTTCTTGACTGGGAACGGATCCGGAACAGGGCTGTCGGCGATCTTCAACGACCTGTTCAGCTCGAATGGGTTGGGTTTGAACAGCAGCATCTGGAACACCATTTTCTCCTCGGGGTTCTACATGCCGGGTAACTGGATCGGGACCCTGTCGGAGATCCCCGGACTCCTCGGGGCTGGGACTGCTGCCGATGCGGCTGGGGCTGCGGCCGGAGACGCGGTAGGGGCTGCGGCCGAGGGGC
>NZ_JBAUZA010000015.1:0-17268 GCF_049585075.1 Mycobacterium sp. | reverse complement strand
GGGCGGAGGGCGGTGGCGCAGCCGGTGGTGTCGGTGCTGCCTGTACTGGCGCAGGCGGCGCTGGCGGCGGTGGAGCCTGCGGACCCCCCGCGCACTGGCCAGTCAGCGAACACAATCCGGCGCAGTCGGCGGCATTAGCTGCCATCCCGCCTTGAGGGCACGGCACTACCGCGCCGGCCGGTGCGGCCACAATCAGCGGGATGGCACCAATGGCCGCGACGGCGGCCGCTGCTGCCATAATCGCTTTCCGCATTTTGTCGGTCCTTTCGTTGCTGCAGGCACGTGGGCGGCCAGTTGCGCTTCTAGGTGTCGGTGGTGCAGCGCGCATCGTGCTTGTAGGGAAGGCTGCGGCGGCTGGCTTGGTGGATTCTTGGAAAGCGCTCCCGCGAACTGCGCGGCTTTAGCGCGCTGGTGAGTTGCTCGATGACGTGGTGGCGATCTTGATCCGCCCTTCGTCGGTAGCGGCGGGTTTGCCGTTACCCTGCGGTGAGTGTCGCACCAGGTGACGGTTCGTGAGGGTGTTCTGCAGCTTTGCCTTGACTTGCGCTTCGCGATCTGATCTTTGCTCGTCCTGAAGTTGGCGGAAGGCACCCGGCGCTTCTGGACAAAATCGGCTTGCGGGCGAGCAACTTCGACCAGCTCTGCCGAGATGCCGCTCACCACTGCACGGGAAGTTCTACGAGTCCTCCGAACGGACCGTGAGTGCGCAGCGTCAACTCCTCCACGCCGACCGCCAGCTGCATCGCCGGGAAGCGGGAAGCTAGTTGAGATAGCACCGCATGCAGCTCAATTCGGGCAAGTGGCGCGGCGATGCAGTACCGGCCGCCATGGCCGAAGGTGAGGTGGCCCAGAGCTCGGCGACTGATATCGACCCGCTCCGGGGCGGCAAATACGGATGGGTCGTAGTTGGCCGCACCGATACTCATCAAGACGAGATCCCCGGCTTGGATGGTGACTCCGGTGATTTCGAGGTCAGTTCGCGCATAGCGGGGAAAGATGACGCTGCTGCGCGCCGCTCGAAGGGTTTCTTCGACCGCACACGAGGCGAGCGTCGGGTCGCGCGCAAGCGCGCGCCATTGTTCCGGGTTGGCCAACAACAACAACACGCCGAGTCCGATATGTGGCGCCGGGGAACCGTGTCCGGCCCACAGCAGTCCGGTCGCAAGGCGGGCGGCCTCGTCGTCGGAAACTCCTTCAGTCGCACACAATCGGGAGATCACATCGTCGCCCGGCTCTCGTCGCTTGCGCGCGACCAGCTGCTGGCTGTAAGTGAACAGCTGGCCCAGGCCGTGTTCGGTGCGCGCCGGATCCTGTCTGGCGGAGACATCGGTAATCCACGCGCAAAACCGCTCGCTGTCCTCGCACGGCACGCCGAGCAGCTCGCAAATCACCAACGCTGGCAGCGGCACCGCCACTGCGGCGCGCAGATCCGCCGGCGACCCCTTCGCGGCCAAGTGGTCGAGCAGCTGAGTTGTCAGGGCGTCGACCCTCGGGCGCATCGCTTGCAAGTTCTTCGGTGTGAAGTGCGGCTGCAGGAGGGCCCGCTTGCGTGCATGGTCTGCGTGCTCGGTAGCGAAGTTCGGCATCGGTCTGTCGGACGCGTACATGCGAGCCGCTTTGTCCGGCTCCGGGGGAGCCACGCCGAGCCGATTGTCGTCGTAGAGTCGCAGCACTTCCGCGTGGCCGGTGACCAGCCACGCCGGATCGCCCGCCGGGGTACGAACACGGTGGACGACGCCCTTGGCTTGCAGCTCGCGCAACCTAGGCGCGAACTCCAATGGATGTGCCTGCTCGAAGGGCAACTGTGGCACGGCGACCATCACGGCGACTTAGGTTGCATGGCGGGGTCGCGGCCGAATGGACGGCGACACCGGTCGCGGGGTGCCCTTAAGCTCGCGCCTCCGCATTTAGGTGAGGACGAGGACTTTCAGCGGTTCCAGCCAAACAAGGACATTTCGTGACCGTCAGCGTGAACGCTGCCGCCTCCTTCTACCAGCTCCGCGATCGTGCCGAGGCGGACGATGGACGGCGAGCTGGTGTGATTATCGGGCTGTTCTGGCACATCGGTGCCCGGGCGAAGTTTGCGGGTGATTTTCATCTGACAGCCTCTCCTTTGAAGCGGAAGTTCACCGTGGGCTAACGAATTTTAGCGGGGAATTCGATGGACCGTAGGTGTTCGGCAGTTTCTAGCAAAAGCGCCTGTATGGCGATTCCCAGGGCTTTGACGCTAGGCCGCCGCAGCTTTTGTCATAGCTGGTTCTCCCGTTGGCGGAGCCAGATTTCCAGGCTCGCGGCTGCCTCAAACGCCGCCGCAGACCGTACGACCCCGAACTGCGCAGCCTCCATCGCAGTGCGCCAGGCTGCCTGGTCAACGTAGCCGCGTTGCGCGATGAGCGGTCGATCGGTCAACAATTGATACACGTCGCGGTTTGCCGTGAGACCTTCGTAGATCGCCTGCGCGGGGCCGCTTTTGGTGCGCCGAGTGCGAATTTGTTCGGGCAGGATCCCGGCCAGCGCCCGCCGTTGTATCAGCCGATCCTGCCCCGAACTGACCTGCTGCTGCCATGGCAACGAGTACATGAATTCCACCAAAGGCCGATACAGCAGTGGGTATCGCCACCGGTAGGCAGTGGTGTTTTGGCCCCAACGTTGGCCGGCGCCACACGCCATGCGCCAGACCTGCTCGTAATAGGCCTGGCCGCGGACGGTCGGCATGCGTGGAGTCGGTGCGCCCACCGCGTCGTCGCCAATTCCGGTTTGCTCTAACAGGCTTGGGCGCACCCATGGGCAATGCTGTGGAATGGCGCTCTCGTACTGATAGCGGATCGCGTGCCCGCGCAGATAATTCCACGCCGGTATCGCAGCAGTGGTGAGCATTTGGTGAGTCAGGGAACGTCCGCCGGCGGTCGGCGACCATCGTGCGACTTGGCGAACTGCGGAGATAAGCCGCAGACGGCGGACGTGATCGGCGACATGAATCGGGTAATCGGTTTCTCCGAATAGCACTTGGTCGCCGCCGAAGCCCGAAAGGACCACATCGACTCCGTTTGCGCGGCAAAGCGTTTCATATTCGGAAAACACCGGCCAGGTAATGTGGAGCCGGCTCGGCTCCTCGATAAGTCGGTTGGGGAGAACCGAAAATGGTTTGTGTTTGTCGCCGTCGATCAGATGTCCGGGAAGCCGCTTCTCGGCTTGGACGGCCTGGATCCAGGAAGTTTCGTCCGATGTCGTAGAGGCCGGGTAAATGACCGAAATGGTCGCCAAATCCTCGACGCCGAGGTGGTGGGCCGTGCACGCGATGCTCGACGAGTCAAGGCCCCCGGACAGTTCCGACCAGGTCCGCCCGTCGACCGCTGTGCTTACCGCCGACTGGAGAAGCTGACGGAAATGTTCGTCGTAGTCGCGAGGATCGCGGTAGCGAAGCTCAGGGACGTCGCCCAGCCACCAGGTCTGGAGTTCGCTACCGCTGGGTGCCCGGTAGCGCAATGTGCGGCCAACGCCGAGCCGCCTCATGTCGCGATAGATGGTGCGCTCGCTGAGGCACTGGCCACGCAACAAGAACTCGGCGATATAGCTTTCGTCGAGATCAAGACAAGGTAAGAGCTTTGCCAGCAGTGACAAATGGGAGCCGAAATAAATCGTTTGTCCCTGCGCCAAGTAGTAGATCGGTAGCACGCCCAACGCGTCGTGGGTCAGGACCAGCGACTGCGTTGCCTCATCCCAAACGACCAGGGCGTACTCGCCGAGAAGATGCGCCTGCACGTCCGTACCCCAGCGCCGATACGCCTCAGTGACCAATCGCTCAGTCGGGCACGATGACTCGTCGCCAAGGCCCAACTCATTAAGCAGCGCGCAGCGGTTCGCCAAAAAGCCGCGCCACCACACGCGGCATCCCGCAACGTCGAAATCGACACCGCCGGAAAGTCGCGGCGTCGGCGTCGACATGTCGACCGATCCGGCGAACGCTTGATTCGCCGGCGGCAATCGGCTGCTGACGGCGGTCACGGTTACATCGACGCAATCACGGTGTAGTCATTGACATCGGCAAGCTCATCCAAGATCGGCTCGCCGTCATATTCGACCCACGCGTGACACCGAAACGCCGGAAACCGACGAGCACCGATGCGATGGACAACAGGCAGGCCAAGGCCGCGCATATACGCATACAGCGAAAGTGACCTAGGCAGACAGTCATTCGGAGCGCGCCGTCGCACGTAGAAGTTCTCCGCTCGCAAAAACGCCTGCCGCGCCATTTTCACGTCGACGGAGGTGGCGCTGGCGATCGCCTGGCCGACGCTGTGCCCTAGCGTTTGGTACACGGACCCGAAACCCTCCCTACGCAACGCGAATCCCATCCGCAGCATCCACAGCCATGCCCGTGCGGTAAGCAGCGACCTGCGAGGTAGTCTCCGCGGCCGAGGCGTTGGCCCAACACCATGCGCCGGTGCCAAATGGTCCGCATCCAGGAAGCCGCGCGCCATACAGGTGGCGACAAAGGCGTCAAGCATGCCGGCCAAGCGCCGCGACGACTCATCTCCGCCGCCTAGAGCTTCTTTCGCCGAGACGACGGAACCGTTGGCACTGCGCAGCTCACGCCACATGTGCGTCGCATCTTCATCAAGGAAATAAAATGCCGATGTTGGCAAATCCATCACCAAAGTGAGGCCGTCCACCTCGGAGACCCGGACATGTGGCGAAATCACCACCGCGCCAAGGGAGTACATCTCTGGGCCGTCGGACGAATCGTCATTTGCCCACGGAGGTGTTGGCGCTATTGCAGCCACCGACGCATCAGTGATTAGCGGCGTTGTCCGCCGGGAGAGCCGAACCTTTCGGTCGTGTGATCCCATGTCTGCGAACGAGTCTCTACCAACAGCGCCTGCGGGTGACTCTCATCAGAAAAACGTCTCCTCCTGCGACGCCAAACCTTCATCGAATGACCGATCAGCGTACCGTCGAAATCGGTGGATTGCGGCTAATAGACGGTACGTCAGTAATCGAAGACGATTGTGCCGAGATTAGTGGGGCTGTAGCTGATGTACACCGGATACGCCTGGAAGGGTGCCCACCCGGTATTCATTGTGGGATCCGACGAGATTGTTGGGCTGTGCGCCGCGCTCGTCACGTACGAGTAAAGAAAGTCACCGTTGCTCGTGTAGACGGAAATTTCTGTCCCCGACGACAACGGTTGGCCCACCGCGGGATTGCCGACGAGTATGTCCGCCGGGATGGTCCCGTCCGTACCACCGGAGTCGAAGGACGCGACGTCGACCGTCGCATAGCCCCCACCGCCGACCGACACCTTCAGCGCTTCGGTGAGCGGTGCACCGAGAAGCGAGGTGTAGACGGATAGCGGGTTGGGACCGAACTCTAGGTAACCTCCGGTCTCGTTGATGAGCACCCCTTCGCTGAGGTCGCCGGGTAACGCTGTGATCACGCTGTTGCCGGGCGGGCCCACCAGCGTAGGCTCCGCGCCAAGACCCAAAAAGCCGTCTGCATTGACGCTATGCAAATAGCCCGGGAGAGAATAATCGTACAAATTAAAAAGGTCGCTATTAGATGCAGGATATGCGAACAGTGCTAGGTCAACGGTCGTCGGGTTGGTGACTATGCCGTTCCCGAAACTCACGGTGGTGTCTGGATCTTGGACGTAGAGAATATCTATGTTTGGACCGGCTGGGCTGGCGCCGTAGCCGGTGGTTTCGAAAGTTAAGTGGGACAAGTTGGAGAAGAGGGTGAAGAGGTTCGGTAGTCCGACGTCGTTCCACGGCACCATCAGCCCAACAGATCCAGTGTCGGCCACCACGGGTATGTCCGGTCCGCCGGCTATCGAGATGTCTACCTCCGGGTCGGTATTAACCATCGTCAGTGGAATGGTTGCGTTCTCTACTGCGGCAGCTGGCAGTGCTGCAGCAATACTGCCAACGTCAAGGCCCGGATCAAGAGAACTCGCGAGACTCGGATCTACCACGTTGATGGCTTGGGCGATGGCGTCGATGACGGGCTGGAAGATGTCCTCGACATCGGCGTGCGCGCTTGGCGCGGTGGCCAACGGAGTGAGCCCCAGCGCCAAAAATGCCCCGGCAGTGATACCGAAACCGACCGCACGTCCGCCGCGCCGAGGCTTGCCGTTGCGCGACCGACGGATCTGCTCCATGCGATGTCGCTGACTTGCCATGGCTCAGCTTCCCACCTGAGAGTCCCATTAGCAATAGCTCGAATATTCTCAGTAAAAATTAAGGTGGCTTCTTACTCCAATCGTCGGAAACGCGTCATGGAATTGCGAGCAACCCCCTACCCCGGGGCTGAAGTTGCCGCCTGCAGCGACCACCTCCGGGGCATCTAGAACCGCTACCGCTACGTCGCGTCTTTGCCTGGTCACAGCTTGCACACCGGCCGCCCGGCGCGATGTTGTATGCGACAGTGACCAGATGCTCCTGGCACTGCTGCGCCAGTATCTCCGGCCGTACCGGTGGCTGGTCGCGGCGGTGATGGTGCTGCAGCTGCTCGGCACTCTGGCCTCCCTGTGCCTCCCCACCGTCAACGCCGCAATCATTGACGAAGGCGTCGCCAAGGGCGATACCTTCACCATCGTCCGGCTTGGCGGGGTGATGCTCGCGTTCACGGGCCTGCAAGTGTTGTGCGCAATCGGAGCTGTCTACTTCGGCTCGCGCACCGGGACAGGATTCGGACGTGACGTTAGCCGCGCGGTTTTTCGGCACCTACTCACCTTCTCCCCGAACGAAACCAGCCGGTTCGGTACGCCATCGCTGCTGACCCGCACCACCAACGACGTCCGGCAGATCCAATTGCTGGTGCAAATGGCGTCTACGGTGCTGATCACCGCGCCGCTCATGTGCGTCGTGGGAATTTTCATGGCCATCCACCAAGACCTCGGCCTGTCCTGGCTGCTGCTTGTCAGCGTTCCGCTGTTAGGCGTCATCAACTATGCGATCGTTTTGCGCCTGCTGCCCATCCTGCACAGCATGCAAGGGCTAATCGACAACATCAACCGCGTCATGCGCGACCAACTGAGCGGCGTCCGCGTAGTTCGGGCGTTCTCGCGGGAGTCATTTGAGCGTGACAGGTTCAGCAAAGCCAATCTCGCGTTGTCGAGCACCGCCCTCACCGCTGACAATTGGCAAGCGCTGATGTTGCCGGCGACCACCTTGATCATCAACTGCTCCGATGTCGCGGTGATCTGGTTCGGTGGTCGGCGGATGGACGGCGGCCACCTGCAGGTCGGTTCCTTGGTAGCGTTCCTGTCCTACTTCACGCAGATCCTGATGGCCGTGTTGTTGGCGTCGACGGCGCTGATCGTGTTTCCCCGGGCCGCCGTATGCGCAGAACGAATCGCGGAAGTGTTGTTCACCAAGCCGGTGTTGCGGAATCCCGAGCATCCGGTGGCTTCTCCCGCGGGTATCGATGGCGTCATCCGGCTACACCGGACGACCTTCCGTTACCCCAACGCGGACCAGCCTGTGCTGCAGCACATTTCACTGACTGCGCTGCCAGAAACCACGACGGCTATCGTCGGCGGCACCGGTTCGGGCAAGTCGACATTGCTGTCGTTGATCTGTCGGCTCTGCGACGCGACAGATGGCACTGTATTTGTCGACGGGGTCGACGTGCGCAACTACGAAACGGAACGTCTCTGGTCGCACATCGGGTTGGTGCCCCAACGCGGCTACCTCTTTTCGGGGACCGTCGCAGACAATCTGCGCTACGGCAAGTCCGACGCCACCGATGAGGAGCTATGGGAAGCGCTGCGGGTAGCCGACGCCGACGAGTTCGTACGGTCCCACCCAGACGGACTGCAGATGCCTGTGGCGCAGGGCGGCATTAACTTCTCTGGCGGACAACGGCAACGCCTGGCGATCGCCCGGGCGGTGATCCGCCGGCCGAGGATCTACCTTTTCGACGACGCGTTTTCCGCGCTCGACCCACACACCGACGCCAAAGTACGCGCAGCACTGCGCGAGGTGTCGCACAGCGCAACCAAAGTCATGGTCGCACAACGGATATCAACGGTTTCCCGCGCCGACCAAATCATCGTCCTCGATAAGGGGCGAATGGTCGGTACCGGGACCCACGAATACCTGCTGGCCAATTGCCCGACTTACTTCGAGTTAGCCGATTCACAGTCGCTGAGCATCGAGGCAACGGGCTGACCATGACCGCGGCGACGAACCCACCGATTCGCGGCGCTGCCGACAGCCCCGCAGAAAAGTCTCGCGACTTCAGCCGTTCATTGTCCCGCCTGATCAAACGGCTGAAACTGCAACGCGGGCTTGGCGCAGCGGTGATCATCCTGGGCATAAGCGGCACCGCGATAGGTGTGACCGTGCCGCGCATCCTCGGCCATGCCACCGACTTGCTCTTCAACGGCGTGATCGGACGCCGACTGCCCAGCGGCATCACCAAAGACCAGGCCATCGCCGCCGCCCGCGCCCGCGGTGACAACAGTTACGCCGACCTGCTTTCGGCGATGAATGTCATTCCCGGCCGTGGCGTGGACTTCGACGCGGTCGCCCGCATGTTGGCCCTGGCGCTGGGCCTGTATTTGTTTGCGGCACTGTTGGTCTGGGCGCAAAGAAGGCTGGCCAACGTTACGGTGCAGCGAACCATAGTGGCATTGCGCGCCGAGGCCGAGGACAAGGTCCTCCGGCTGCCCCTGGCCTACTTCGACGGCCGTCAACGCGGTGAGGTGCTGAGCCGGGTCACCAACGACATCGACAATGTCCACACTTCCCTGTCAATGACGATCGCCCAGTTACTCAACTCGGCGCTGACAGTGGCAATGGTCATGGTGATGATGGTGGTGATCTCGCCGCTCTTGACGGTAATCGCGCTGCTGATGGTGCCGCTGGTCTTGGTGGCGACTCGTGCGATCGCTCGACGCTCGCAACAGCTTTTCGCCGCCCAATGGGCCACGACCGGGCGGCTAAATGCCCACATCGAAGAAACCTACAGCGGCTTCACAGTGGTCAAGACATTCGGTCACGGGCCCAGCGCTCATCAGCGGTTTTGCGAGCTCAGCGACGATCTTTACCGCAGCACTTTTAGCGCACAGTACATTTCCGGTCTGGTGGCACCGGCAACGATGTTCATCGGCAACCTCAGCTACGTAGTGGTGGCCGTCGTCGGTGGCCTTCAGGTGGCGACCGGTCAAATCACGGTCGGCAGTATCCAGGCCTTCATTCAGTACGTGCGGCAGTTCAATTCGCCGTTAATGCAGACTGCAGCCATGTATAACGTGCTCCAGTCTGGACTAGCCAGCGCCGAACGGGTGTTCAGCCTGCTCGACGAACCTGAGGAGCCGCCGGACCGTGACGCGGAGTCACCGTCGGTTGATGGCAGGGTCTCCAACGGAGAGGATGCGGGCCGTGAAACGGCCGAACTCCAAGTTGCTTCCGCGGTTGCACGCGGACGAGTTGAGTTCCGTCACGTGAACTTCGCCTACCGGCCAGGCACTCCGGTGATCGACGATCTGTCACTGGTGGCCGAACCGGGCAGTACCGTCGCGATCGTCGGGCAGACCGGTGCCGGCAAAACCACCCTGGTGAACCTGCTCATGCGCTTCTACGAGATCGACTCCGGCCAGATCCTGATCGACGGCACCGACATCGCTTCGATGAGCCGACACTGGTTGCGATCCCGCATCGGCATGGTGCTTCAAGACCCTTGGCTCTTCAGCGGAACGATCACAGAGAACATCGCCTACGGGCGCCCCGAAGCCAGCGAAGAAGAGGTGGTCCAGGCCGCGCAGTTGGCGCATGTCGACCGGTTCGTCCACACGCTGCCGGACCGATACCGCACCCAGGTGGGCGATGACGGCGGCAACATCAGCGCCGGAGAGAAACAGCTGATCACCATCGCGCGCGCGTTTATCGCCCGCCCGCAGCTGTTGATCCTTGACGAGGCAACCAGTTCGGTGGATAGCCGAACAGATGCACTGATTGCGCGCGCTACCCGCAAGCTTCGCCGCGACCGAACGACTTTCATTATTGCCCACCGCCTTTCGACAATCCGAAGTGCGGACCACATCCTGGTGATGGAGGCCGGCCGGTTCATCGAGCAAGGCAACCACAGCGAACTAATAGCGCGACGTGGCGCCTACTACGCGATGACGCGAGCATAAGTCCTTTGACCATCGCATACGGGTATAGCGTTTCCTGAGTACAAACCTGTCGCCCGATTTATTGTGTGGTGGACCGCAGCTGCCGGGAGGCTGATATGGAGGGCACCCCATTCGGGCGGTACCGCCTGGTGGAGTTGCTGGGCCGCGGCGGTATGGGTGAGGTGTGGCGAGCCCACGACACCGAGACCGACCGAATTGTTGCCATTAAGCTGCTGCCTGCGCATTTTTCTGCCGACGAGGAATTTCAACGCCGATTCCGCCGAGAGGCCCACGCCGCAGCTCGGTTGAACAACCCCCACGTCATACCCATTCACCACTATGGCGAAATCGACGACCAGCTCTACGTCGACATGCGCCTCATCGAGGGCCGTGACCTCCAAACCGTACTCGCCGACGGGCCGCTCGAACCCGTGCGGGCAGTAGGCATCATCGAACAAGTCGCCAGAGCCCTGCATGCCGCCCACAAGGTCGGCCTGATCCACCGCGACATTAAGCCCTCCAACATCCTCCTCGATGATGACGACTTCGCATATCTGATTGATTTCGGAATTGCCCGCGCCGTCGAAGAAACACGAATGACCAAGTCCGGCAACACGATCGGTACCTTCCAATACATCGCACCTGAGCGTCTGGATGCCCGAGCAGAAGAGGATTCCCGCGCGGACATCTACTCATTGGCCTGTGTGTTGTATGAGGCTTTGACCGGACAGCCGCCTTTCCCTGGTGACTCAATGGCGCATCTGGTTACAGCACACCTCGGAACCCCACCACCTCGACCCTCGACCACCCACCCGAATGTGCCATCGAGGGTCGACGATGTCATCGCGACCGGCATGGCTAAAGACCCAAACCAACGCTACGCCACCACAATCGAACTAGCCGACGCCGCTCGCGACGCAATTACCGACCCCATTGCCCGACCCACACCGGCTGCTACGCGGCGAGCCACCGAGCAGGCGTCAAGGCCTGTCCCGCCCGCAGCCGTCACGAAGTACCGGCAACCACAACCTCCGGTCAGCCCTGGGGCCCCGGCAGCTACCGGACGAAGTGCTGAACCGCTTGCCTACCCAGCGACCGATCCTCGATCCGGTCGGCCTGTTGAGCCGATCCCGACGCCGCGATCCCGCCCCCGGGTCGGCTTGATCGTGGCGATCGTCGCGACCGTTGTGGTGCTAGCCTCCGGCATCACCGGCTACCTCCTTCTGAAGGACCGGCGCCCATCGCAAACCCCAACGGCCCAAACCCCAACGGCCCAAGCCGTACCACCTTCGAATTCGCCTTCTAGCGCACCCCAATCGCCCCCGTCCCCTCCAAACGCGCTGAATGGGCTACTGCTCAGAGCCAACCAAATCAACGATGCGATGGGCACCTCCGGAATGAGTTCCGCTGGCACCATGACCGCGATGCCCGACAACAGCTCTTGGGTCTTGGACCAGGCGTGCCTACCCCTGTCGGCCGCGGTGCAAGCCAAAGCTTATGCGGGCAGTAGGTATAACGCTGTGCAAGCGCAGGTGCTCTCGAATCCCCAACAGAATACTGTGGATCAGGCCGTCGTGTTATTTCCCGCCCCACAGGATGCGAGCTCATTCTTCACAGCCTCCACACAAAGCTGGCAGGCGTGCTCCAATCGCCAATTCACCATTGCCGCTAATGGCAATTCGCAAGTGCAAACCGTGGGCCCGGTTTCCAACACAGACGGAGTTCTGACAGCCACTGTCACACCCGCTAACAGCGTCGCGGTCTGCGAGCGGGCGCTGACGGCGGCCAACAATGTCGTTGTAGACGTCACCACATGCATAGGTCCGCCGGGCGCCGCCGTCAACATCGCCCACCAAATCGCCGCGAAAGTACCTCAGCGCTGACCGCAGGTTGGCTCCGGTGGGCACGCGCGGATTCCCGCTGTGGGCGGTAATCGGGATGGCAGGTACGACAATCCGGAATGGCCGAGCAGAAATTCGGCGTTCAGCAATGCAGCAGGGCGGCCCCGCAACTTCCATTGCATTAAAGCGAGACGATTGCTGTGAATACTGTCCCTGTTATGGGGATCTGGTAGCTAAGCTGTGGGCACGCAAAGGAGATCTCGATGAAGGCTTCGTCTCGTACCGTAATTGCCGCCGCCGCCGTCGCATTCGCCGTGATATTCGCTATTGGGGGCTGCGGCTCGCGCAGTTCGAACTCGGTCGCCTCCTCCGGCGCCTCGACATCGGCCGCGAACAAAGATGCGGCAACTCTACTCAAGTCGGCGGCGGATGCCCTGCGCAAGGTCACTGGCATGCATGTGAGCCTTGCGGTCCAGGGCGACGTGCCCAACCTCTTGGTGACCAAGCTCGACGGCGACATCTCGACTACGCCGAAGACGGCCGCTACGGGCACTGCGACCCTTCGCGTCGGCCAAACCACCCAAGACGCGAAATTCGTCTTTGTCGACGGCCACCTCTATTCCGATCTTGGAAACCCTGGTTCTTACACCGATTTCGGTGACGGCAAATCGATTTACAACGTGTCAGTTCTGCTTGATCCCAATAAGGGGTTAGCGAACGTGGTATCGAAGCTGCAGGGCGGGTCCGTGGCGGGCACAGAGCAGGTGAACGGCATCGCAACCACCAAGATCACCGGTAACTCCTCCGCAGACGACATTGCCACGCTGGCCGGATACAAGTTGTCCGCCAAAGACGTCAAGACGGTACCGACCACCGTGTGGATCGCTTCGGACGGATCTTCTCATCTGGTCAAGATCCAGATCAATCCCACCGGCAACACCTCGGTGATCCTGACGATGTCCGACTGGGGCAAGCAGGTTACGGCCACCAAGCCACCAACGCAGTAGCCATGGGTTCGGAAAGGAGTCACTAATGACGATCAACACCCATCGGCGGCGCTTCGCGGTGGCCTTCGCGGCGGTGACTACAGCCGTTGCGGCAATCGTCGCGCCAGTCCCCCCAGCAGGCGCGGACGGTCGATACGGCGCAATCGCGTTCGCACTCTCCGGCTGGTGGGGGCGTTCCCAGAACTACCCCACCGCGGGTGCGGCGCAGCAAGCGGCGCTCAACTCATGCGGCTACTCCGACTGCCAGGTGTTGGTTACTTTTACGGCCTGTGGCGCCGTGGCCGCGAATGGTTTTGTTCGTGGGGGCGGATATGGCAACAATCTCGCTGTCGCGATGCAGGAAGCCCGGAACAAGATCGGCGGCGGCTGGATCGAGAACTGGGCCTGCAACTAATTTCCTGCGCCGGGAATCCAGGAGTGATGGACAAGTCGGCAAACGACGATGTTCGGCGGATTGCAGCAAGCGCCCAACCTGGATCAGCTATACAAGTGGTGGACTTCCCATTCTTGGGTCTCTGGTTTGGTAAACGCAGCGGAGGCTACGCGTGGACGACAGGACCGAAATTGTCACCAGCGATCCGCCACGTCTGGAACTTCGCGCCGGTGGACGAACTTGGCAAGCCGGCGCCGGTCGTACGTGGACCATCGGCCGCGCCAATGAAGCTGACGTCCGCCTAGAGAATCCGAGGGTTTCCCGGCAGCACGCGGTCCTGCAGGCAACGCCGGCGGGCTGGGTCCTGGCAAACCACAGCAGCAATGGAATGTTTGTGGATGGCCGGCGGGTAGACAGTGTCACGATAATAAGCCGGCCCGTCACGGTGCTGCTAGGTTCGGCATCCTCGGGCGAAGTGCTGCATATACGCCCGATAAGCCCAGTAGGCCAACCGAATTCGCCAGGCGGGCCGCCACGCCCGCACATATCTCATTCCGAGCCGCCACCGTCGCATCCCCAGGTGCCCCCGCCACCGCCGTCCGCAGCTCCAACCCGGGCCCGACGGCCGCGTGGCGGCACCACGATCGCCCGCGCGCCGACTGCGATACACACGATCGACCAGCTGGTGATAACGATCGGGCGCGCGCCTGAGAACAACGTGGTCCTCAATGACTTGTTGGTTTCTCGCCGCCACGCAGTCTTGCGTCGCTCGGATAACCGGTGGGAGCTCGCCGATAGCAATAGCGCCAACGGAACCTACGTCAACGGCAACCGGATCACCAGCGCCGTTATCGGCCCCGATGATGTCGTCGGTATCGGGCACCACCTGCTGCATCTTGTCGGCGACAAGCTGGTCGAACATATCGATACCGGCGACGTGTCCTACGAGGCAACGGATCTGCGGGTGGTGACCAACAACGGCAAGGTGTTGTTGGCCGACATCAGCTTCGCCTTACCGGAACGCTGCTTTTTGGCGGTGGTGGGGCCAAGTGGCGCAGGGAAATCCACGCTGCTGGGGGCGCTGACCGGATTCCGGCCGGCCGGTAGCGGCTCGGTGCAATACGACGGACGCGATCTCTATGAAAATTACGCCGAGCTCCGGCACCGGATCGGCTTCGTGCCCCAGGACAACATCCTGCACACTCCGCTGACGGTCCGCCCGGCACTGAGTTACGCAGCGCGGCTGCGATTCCCGCAGGACGTTTCCGCCGAGGAGCGCAACCAACGCATTGAGGAGGTCCTGGGCGAGCTCGGGCTGGCAGAGAACGCTGGCCAACGGATTGACAGCCTGTCCGGGGGACAGCGCAAACGCACCAGTGTCGCGCTGGAATTGCTAACCAAACCGTCATTGCTGTTTTTGGATGAGCCAACGTCAGGCCTTGACCCGGGGTACGAGAAGTCCGTCATGCAGACCTTGCGCGGCCTCGCTAACGAGGGCCGATCCGTTGTGGTGGTCACCCACAGCACCGCCCAGCTGAACCTGTGCGACCGCCTGCTCATCTTGGCACCAGGCGGCCGGCTGGCCTATTTCGGTCCGCCCCAACAGGCCCTGACTTATTTCGAGTGCAGCGACTTCGCCGACCTGTTCAACCTTCTCGAGCACGACACGACGACCGACTGGACCGACCGTTTCGTCGCCTCGCCCCTTCACGAGGCACTCAGCGGCCCACGCCGGGCCCAGCAACTGGCACCGCCCGCGGCCCCGGCGAAGCCCGTCAGGCAGCAGAGCGCGTTAGCCCAGTTTGTCACCCTGAGTAAGCGATACCTCGCGGTTATCGGCGCCGACCGCCAATACACGGTGACCTTATTGGCTTTACCGCTGGCGCTGAGCTTGTTCGCCCATGCGGTACCGGGAAAGGCTGGGCTGTCGATCAGCAAGGCCATCGCACAGACGACTTCACAACCTTCTCAATTGCTGGTGCTGCTGATCATCGGCGGCGCACTGATGGGCTGCGCCTCCTCAATCCGCGAAATTGTGAAGGAACGGGCGATCTATCAACGCGAACACGGCATCGGCCTCTCGCGTGCGGCCTATCTGTTCTCCAAGGTGCTGGTATTAACCGTGATAACCAGCCTGCAAGGGCTGATCTTCGGTTTGCTTGGCGGCGTGCTGCTGCCTCCTCCCGACCAGTCGGTGCTGATCCCTTGGCCCCGAGTCGAAGTGGCGGTGGCGGTCATCGGCGTCACCGTGGTCTCGATGATCATTGGGCTGTTGATTTCTGCGACGATCGGCAACGCCGATCGCGGCATGCCGCTTTTGGTGCTCGTAGTGATGGCCGAACTCGTGCTCTGCGGCGGGATGTTCGGTGTGAGGGGCAGGGTGCCGCTGGAGTATCTGGCGTGGCTCTCGCCGTCGCGGTGGGCGTACGCGATGGGCGCTTCCACAGTCGACCTGAACGACCTGCGCCGCACCTTCGCTGGGGATACGGACCCGCTGTGGGACTACAAGGTCAGCAGCTGGGTGATTGCTGCGAGCGCGTGCGCAGTACAGGCAGTTGTATTGGTTATCTTGCTCGCGATTCAGCTCAAACGCCTGGATCCGCACCGCAAAACGGCTAAATACGGCTGAAAGCGACAGGTGCTCTAGGAGTCATCGGCGGCAGGGGGATCCGGGCGTCGGGACGCCCGGTCCGGGTGGCAGTCCAGACCCGCCGCATGGGAAGAGACTGGGCGGCGGTGCTGGTATCGGCGGCGGTGCACCCAACGCTGCACATGCCTCCTGGGAGCCCAGCAGACAGGCATTGCATGTGACGCTGGATCCGGCGACGCATGGGGCGGTCTTGAACCCGGTCACGTTCGCCGCCGAGGCGAGCCCAAGCGGAGTCATGGCGGCTATCGCCACCGTGATCAGTAATTTCTTCATGAGCGTTCTGCTTTCACGTCGTGGTCACAATCCTGGGCAGAACGCCTTCTTGGCGGCTGCGATCACCCAGCTTGAGTCAGCGCGGCTGAGGCCAGGAGGGTTTGCCCCCGAAACATCCAGCTCGACGTCTATCTCGGGCTTACCTGCCGCCAGTTCGCGGCAGGCCAGATAACCCGACTGGACGGCGTTATTCATGTCGGGAATCCTGGCCGAAATGTCATGCCCATCCAGGAAGGAAATGAACATCTGGTCGTTCTGACTATCGGCGTAAGCCTGCGGGGACAAGGTGATGGCCACGAATGCGGCCATCACTCCAATCGGAAAATTCCTCATGGCTTTCCTTGCCATTAGTTATCGCCGGTCATCGGCAGGCTCGGGTCACAGCCGGGCGGACCCCAGACCTCGATGGCGTTGCCGGTTTGCGGGTCGATTTTTGAGACGTGGACATCACGCGAGTTACACGGCCCGTTGTGGCCGTAGGGGTTGTTGGGGTCGGCATGCGCCGGTGGAGAAGCGGCGCAGATAAGGCCAGCCGCCAACACCGCAGGTATCGAGGTCAGTAGTTTCTTCATGGCTTCTCTTCTTTCTCAGCAGAGGAATTGGCGTGCGCCGGTACTGCAAGGAGAACCGCGGAACTCACCACCGCGCCGACCTGTAATTTCTTCATCGTTCCCTTCCCGCGTCCCTTGGGGAAGTTGACCGCCAAGCATCTGGGCGGGGTCCCCGCCCGCCATGCCCGCGATGGTCCACAGCACAATGGACATTAAGCTACGCACTTTCTTCATCTTCTTCACCGCTTTGTTCATGCACACGCTTTCTTATTTGGAGGTGGCGAAAGTTTGAAGCAGATCTCTTGGAGTTTTCTTGGCGCGATCCATCATGGCGCTGTGGCGTCGATCCCGACTTGGCGCAAATGGCAGACTGCATATGGTCACGCCGAGCACCCAAGGCCTTGACCTGCAAGTTGTCCTCGCCTCGGATAGAGTCCCTACTCCACTGTATTC
>NZ_JBAUZA010000014.1:0-1894 GCF_049585075.1 Mycobacterium sp. | reverse complement strand
GTGTTCTGCTGCGCCTGGATCCGGACATTGCGCAGTGCGACGTTCTTGATCACCGCCTGGCTACCGTCGACGGCCGACTCCTGGCTGGCGGTCTGGGAGAGCTGACCGGCGCTGCAGCCGGCGAGCGCAACGGCACCGATTAAGCAGCCCGCCGCGAGCGCCGCGACCCTGGTCAACCGGCGGTTGTCGAAGCGATTCACTCAAAGCCTCCTGCTCGGCCGACTCATGGCATTGCGGTTCGACTATGCACAGTAGTAGGTCGATAAGACGGCCGGTAGCTGAGGTCTCAGAGCAGCGCAGTATGATCTTGAGCGTGCCGAACAGCGCAAACCTGGAGCCCTCCGGGGGGCGCCCATCGGGTTCCCGATAGGTCGGTGCCTTGCATGAATTCTCCCGTCTGTCAACCCCCTCTGTTCATGTGTGGTGCCCCTGACCTGCGCAGTTGTTCCCCACGTGTCGGCGTGGCGTGTTAGCATGGAGTAACGAAAGGGGCTCGAAACTGATGAATTTTGCGGTCGGAGACACCGTTGTCTATCCACACCACGGTGCTGCGTTAATCGAGGCGATCGAAACCCGAACCATTAAAGGGGAACAAAAGGAATATCTCGTCTTGAAGGTGGCGCAGGGAGACCTCACAGTTCGCGTACCCGCTGAAAACGCCGAATACGTCGGCGTCCGCGATGTGGTCGGCCAGGAAGGTCTTGACAAGGTGTTCCAGGTGCTGCGCGCACCGCACACCGAGGAACCGACCAACTGGTCTCGCCGCTACAAGGCCAACTTGGAGAAGCTGGCCTCGGGTGACGTCAACAAGGTCGCCGAGGTCGTTCGCGACTTGTGGCGCCGCGACCAGGAACGCGGCCTATCGGCCGGCGAGAAGCGCATGCTGGCCAAAGCGCGGCAGATCCTGGTGGGCGAGCTGGCGCTGGCCGAAAGCACCGACGACGCCAAGGCCGAAACCATCCTCGACGAGGTTCTGGCCGCCGCGTCTTGAATCCCTGACGCGCAGGGGCCCGAGTGACAGAGACCGTCGCGGTGGTCCCGGCCGCCGGGTCGGGCCAACGGCTGGCCGCCGGTGTGCCCAAGGCGTTTTTTCACCTCGACGGCCGCACGCTGGTTGAACGCGCCGTCAGCTGTCTTCTGGAGTCCGGTGTCATCGACCGCGTCGTGGTGGCGGTGCCGGCCGACCGCACCGGCCAGGCCAAGTTGATCCTCGGCCGCCACGCGACCGTCGTCCCCGGAGGCGCGAACCGCGGTGAGTCGGTGAGCCGGGCGCTGGCGGCGGTCACAGATGCAGAACAGCCCAACTTCGTGCTGGTCCATGACGCCGCCCGGCCGCTGACACCACCCGGGGTGGTGGTGCGCGTGGTCGAGGCGCTGCGGGCCGGGCATTCGGCCGTGGTGCCCGCGCTGCCGCTTTCCGACACCGTCAAGACGGTCGATGCCAACGGGGTGGTGTTGGGGACGCCCGAGCGGGCCGGCCTGCGCGCCGTCCAAACCCCGCAGGGATTTGCCACCGAACTGCTGCTGCGTGCCTACCAGGGCGCCGCCGACCGTGCGTGGGCCGACTTCACCGACGACGCGTCGATGGTCGAGCACATCGGCGGTCAGGTGCAGGTGGTCGACGGCGACCCGCTGGCCTTCAAGATCACCACTCGATTGGACATCCTGCTGGCCCAAGCGATTGTGGTGCAGTGAGCGCGCGGATAGGGCTGGGCACCGACGTGCACGCGATCGAAGCCGGTCGGCCCTGCTGGCTGCTAGGTCTGCTGTTTCCTGACATCGACGGCTGCGCCGGACACTCCGACGGCGACGTGGCCGTCCATGCGCTGTGCGACGCGCTGCTCTCGGCGTGCGGCTTGGGCGACATCGGCGACGTGTTCGGTGTCGACGACCC
>NZ_JBAUZA010000013.1:0-19413 GCF_049585075.1 Mycobacterium sp. | reverse complement strand
GACCGGGCTATCTTCGAGGGCTATAAAGCCGCGTCGATCGACGGTATTCGCAGCGCGAGCTCGAACCCGCCGCTGAAACTTCCCAAGGAAGTACGCGGCTTTCCCGACGTCATCTCGCAGGCACTATCCGAGCTGCGACTGGCCGGTGTCGACGGCCCCTACTCGGTGCTGTTGTCCGCCGACGTGTACACGAAAGTCAGCGAGACCACCGAACACGGCTATCCGATCCGCGAACACATCCGCCGACTGATCGACGGCGAGATCATCTGGGCGCCGGCCATCGACGGCGCATTCGTGTTGACCACCCGCGGCGGTGACTTCGACTTGCAGCTGGGCACCGACGTGTCGATCGGCTACCTGTCCCACGACGCCGACACCGTGCAGTTGTACCTGCAGGAGACGCTGACTTTCCTGTGCTACACCGCCGAGGCGTCGGTTTGCCTCAGCTCGTGAGGCTTGCCTTGTCGTCGAAATTGCACTGAGGGTTGTGATTTCGCGCAATCCACGATCCTCAGCGCAATCTGGATGAAGCGGGCGTCTGTGGATTAGTCGATCGGCAGGGTACTACCCCTCCGCAAGCCCTTGTGCCGGAGTTGCGTCCAGAGCATACTGGGATGCATGACCCAAAAAGTGTTCGCGCCGACTGTCCATTACCGCTACCTCACGGTCGACGGTCACCGGCTGTTCTTCCGGGAAGCCGGCGATCCGCAGGCGCCTGCAGTGGTGCTGCTACACGGATTTCCGACCAGCTCATATATGTTCCGGGACCTGGTTCCCGCGCTCGCCGACCGCTACCACGTGATCGCACCGGATCATTTGGGCTTCGGGCTTTCTGACGCGCCGCCGGTGGAGCAATTCGACTACACCTTCGATGCACTCGCGGCCCTGACACAAGGCTTGTTACGCGAATTGAAGATCGACCGGTATGCGATGTACGTGCAGGACTACGGTGCGCCGATTGGGTGGCGGCTGGCGCTCGCCGACCCGGCAGCAATCACGGCGATCATCAGCCAGAACGGCAACGCATACGACGCCGGATTTGTGGAGAGCTTCTGGAAGGTGGTCACGGCGTACCAGAGCGAGCAGAACGCAGAAACGGAAGGCCCGGTGCGGCAATTCCTCACGCTGGACGCCACCCGATGGCAATACCTCACCGGGGTGGCGGACGAGACTCTGGTCAATCCCGAGTCCTGGCATCACGACTACGCGCTGCTATCCCGGCCAGGCAACGACGAAGTGCAACTCACGCTGTTTCGCGACTATGCCAGCAACTCACCGCTCTACCCGCGCGTGCACGAATACTTCCGCGCCAGCAAGGTGCCCCTGCTGGCGGTGTGGGGCCGCGGCGACGAGATATTCGGTCCGGCAGGTGCGCAGGCTTTCGCCGATGACCTGCCTGACGCGCAAATTCATCTGCTCGACGGCGGACATTTCTTGCTGGAGTCAACGCTGGACGAGGTGACGGGGCTGATCCGGTCCTTCCTCGCCAAAGTGCATCCCACCGCCTGACAAGACACGGCGCAACCATATGGGTTGAACATCCCATAATCGGCTCGGCACCGGCGTTAACCTGACGTTATGGTTCGTGTCGATCTGCACGACGACCGGCGTCTGACTGCCAAAGGTCGCGCCACCCGCGACCGGATCGTGAAGGTGGCCGCCGAGCTGATCCTCCGCGACGGTCTGTCGGCGTTGAACATGGACGCGCTGCGCAAGGCCGCGTCGGTAAGCGGCTCGCAACTCGCCCACTACTTCACCGACAAGCAGGCGTTGATCCGCGCAGTCGTCGTAAGGCAGATCAACGTGGTGCTCGACTTCCACCGTCAGCCCAAGCTGGGGACTCTCGACACCTTCGACGACTTCGAGCGCTGGATTGATCTGAACATGCGCTACCTGCGGCGCATCGGCTACTCCGGCACGCCCACCTATCACGCGCTGGCCGGACAACTCGGCAAATCTGACACTGCGACACGCGAGACACTGGCGGCTGGCTACTGGCAGTGGATTGAGCTGCTGCAGCAGGCGATTCAACGGATGAAGGACCACGTCGTCTTGGTCGCATCCGCAGACCCACGAAAGTTGGCTTTGGTCATAGTCAGTGCCCATCAAGGCGGCGCCACGCTGAGCTTCACCTATCGCCATGGGTGGCCACACGCCGACGCTGCACGGTTCGCGGTCAACTACTTGCGCATGTTCGCCACCGACCCCGCCGAACGGGTCCCCCGCCCTCCGCGCCGCCCCCGCGCTCGACGCGCGAAGCCAGCAGCAACGTGAACGACGACACCACACCAGGTTTCACTCGCAAAGGACGCGCGACTCGGGCGCGGATCGTCGACGTCGCCGCCAAACTGATGTTCCAGCACGGCGTTGCCGGCACCAGCATCGACGAGGTGCGCAACACGGCGGCTGTTAGCGGATCGCAGATCTCGCACTATTTCCATGACAAACGCGATCTGACCCGCACGGTGATCGACGCACGCCGGGACGACGTCCGAAAGTTTCACCGGCAGCCACAGCTTGGCGCCCTGGACAGCCTGGACGCGCTGCAAGCGTGGGCCGACGCGAACATTGCCGACATCAACGCGGTCTACCGCAGGGGTGGATGTGTCTACGGTTCGCTAGCCGGGGAGTTGGTTGAGGCCGACGCCGAAATCCGGGCCGATCTGGCCGCGGGCTATGACCAATGGATTGGTCAGTTTCGCGCCGGACTCACCCAGATGCGCCGCCGCGGCGACCTGCGCCCCGAGGCCGACCCGCGGCACCTCTCGGCCGCACTGGTCGCAGCTCATCAGGGCGGCGCCATGGTCAGCTACATCACCGACAGCCCCGAACCGCTGCGCGCAGCGCTGAACGCGGCAGTCGAATATGTGCGCTCGTTCGCACCGGCGCCCAAGCGCCGCGGATCCGCTCGCCGCAAGCCCACGAGCTGAACACCGACTGGACGCTCTGGGTTGACTAACCCATAATATTGTGCGAATCCCCCACGGCGAGGCCGGCGGAAAAATGGTCATCGTCGCGGGCTGTTGGGGATGATGGAGCGATGACTCCGGCTCCATCCGTCCTAGTGTTCGACGTGAACGAAACACTGATCGATATCGAATCCCTGGCACCACTTTTTGAGCGTGTCTTCGGTGATCCACAGACCATGCGGGAGTGGTTCAACCAGCTCGTCATGTACTCGATGGCTGCGACGCTCTCGGGGCACTACGTCGATTTCTTCACCCTTGGCCAGGGATTGCTCCAGATGCTGGCAAGCACTCATCGCCTGGCCATCACCGACGACGACGTGCATGCATTGAAGGCCAGCATGCTGACCATGCCAGCTCATCCCGACGCCGAAGATGGGCTGACAGCGCTGCGCGACAACGGTTTTCGCCTGGTCACGCTGACGAATTCGCCACCCAATCCGGATGGGCCTGCCCCGCTGGAACACGCTGGGCTGGCACACTTTTTCGAGCAGACGTTCAGCGTCGAGGCGTGTCGCGCGTTTAAGCCCGCGCCTACGGTGTACCGGTACGTGTCCGAGGAACTCGCGGTGGCACCGGCGGATTGCATGATGGTCTCGGCCCACGTCTGGGACACCATCGGTGCGCAATCCGCGGGGTTCAGCGGCGCGCTGATCACTCGCCCCGGCAATGCGTTGCTACCAATTCCCGACTTGCCGCAACCGGCGATCGTCGCCGACGATCTGCGCGAGTTCGCCCGGCAGCTCACAAACCGGGCGGATCAGACGTTTACCGGGTAGATGACAATTCCGACGACCCACGGAGCCGCTCATGTCTACCGTAGCCGCCACGATTTCGACGCGTCACGTCGTCATCGAATCACCGATCGGCCCGTTGACGCTGGTGCGCGACGACTCCGGCCTGACCGGGCTGTACTTCCCCGGCCACTGGACCCGCCCGGACCGCAAGTCGTTCGGGCCGCACGCCGACTCAAACGTCGATCACGGCTTCGACGAGGCCGTTGCCCAGCTGGCCGAGTACTTCGCCGGTGAGCGCCGGCAATTCGATCTGCCGCTCAACCCGCGCGGTTGCGATATGGCGCGCGACGTCTGGCGACTACTGGCCAAAATCCCATACGGCGAAACCACTACCTACGGTGAGCTGGCGAGCAGTGTCGGCGACATCGACGCTCGGGACGTCGGCGGCTTGGTTGGCGGCAATCCGCTCTCGATCCTCATCCCCTGCCATCGGGTGGTCGGAGCAGGCGGGAAACTCACCGGGTACGCCGGCGGCCTGGACCGCAAGCGTTACCTGCTCGAACTGGAGGAGGCGATACCCGCCTCGCCTGACACGCTGTGGTAAATGAAGCCGCCGTTTGAGAAGGTCGTCGCGCGGCACGGTGCCACCGTGCTGCGGGTGGTCCGCGCGGTCCTCGGCCACGCCGATGCTGACGACGCCTGGTCCGACACCTTCTTGGCGGCGATGAAGGCCTACCCAGGCCTACCGGCCGACGCGAACCTCGAGGCGTGGCTGGTTACCATCGCCCACCGCAAGGCGATCGACATTCACCGCGCCACGTCTCGGCGGGCGATACCCGTCGCGGAGACACCGGATAAGCCGGCGTGCGGCCACCCCGACGAACGTCACCCTGACCTGACCGAGGCGGTCGCGGCGTTGCCGACCAAACAACGTCAGGCGGTGGCCTACCACTACTTAGCCGGCCTGCCCTACGCCGAGATCGCCACGCTACTGGACAGCAGCGCCGACGCGGCTCGTCGCGCGGCCGCCGACGGCATCGCCGCGCTGCGACGCACCTACGCGCACAACAGTATTGACGAACAGGGAGTCCACCAATGACCACAGTTGACCTCGCCGCGCTCTACCCGGTCGATGACGACGACATCACCCGCCTGCACGCCCGGCTGGCGGCGGCTGCCGACCGCGACGACCTTCTCGATGTCGCCTACCGAACGGTCGACTCACCCGTCGGCGGCTTGCTGGTGGCCGCGACCCCAGCCGGGCTGGTGCGCGTGGCGTTCAGCAGCGAGGGGCACGACGCGGTGGTGCAGAACCTCTCCGATCGCATCAGCTCCCGATTGCTGCACGCCCCGAAGCGGCTGGATGCCGTCGCCCGCCAACTCGACGAATACTTCTGCGGGCGCCGCCGCACCTTCGACGTGCCGCTGGATTGGCAGCTCTCCAAAGGATTTCGGCGTGTGGTGCTGGGACATCTGGCGGTCGACGTCGGCTACGGAACCACCGCCAGCTACGCCACCCTGGCCCGACTTTCAGGTTCTCCCAAGGCTGTTCGCGCCGTGGGAACGACCTGCGCGACTAACCCCATCCCGGTCGTGGTGCCGTGCCACCGCGTCGTGCGATCCGATGGCGCCTTGGGCGGCTATCGGGGTGGCCCGGCCGCCAAGCGAGCCCTGCTCGAACTGGAGGGCGTCGCGTCAGACTGCTAGAGGAACGTCACTCCGACACCACCGACCGTAGAAAGGGAAACGTGTGGTCGAATCGGGCCGGATCCGGGGCAACGCCGGTTCCCAGCGGGGAGTTTGTCAGCAATGACAGCATGCTATCCATTACGTTATCGCGTAGCGATCGGCCATTAAAGCCCGCGTAGTCGAACGAGGCGACAGTGCCCACTTCATATGGCAGGGTAAGGGATCCGAATAACCCTGCTACCCGACGACCATACGCATCAGGATCATCGGTAATACCGGCCGCGGCGGCGTATTTGCTCACAGTCGACACGATGCTTGAGATGAACAGCGACTCGTTGTCGGATGGCCGACTGTGGTTGTACCGCTCGCGTAGGTCGTCTCCGCCGAGATAAATGTGGGTAAGCAATGGCAGTCCCCAGCGGGCTACCTGTTGCTCTGGGGCATGCCCACACAATGAGACCGTTGCCCACGCGTTCACACGACCGGCATCGGCAATCAACCGGTTCGGCACTTCGAGAACAATTGCCGCAACAGTGCGGTCGTGAAAGAAGTTGACCCGGTTGTGAAACGCCTCGGGATTGTAATGGCCCTCGGCGAAGGCAGCCTTGAACGCCTCGAGCGCGGCTGCATCACCAGCGAAGGGATCATCGACCACGGCGGCGAATGCGCGTACACCGTTCACGCCAGACACGACTTCCTCGGTTCGACCGCAGGCCAACACGTCTCCGCTCAGGCCGTCAGGGAGGTGATCCGCTCGGCGGACTTCGAATCTCTGGGTGTGATTAAGCGTCCCGCTGTCCGAGCTCGCGTGGGAGATCTCGCCGAACCGTACTTTGAACGACACATCCTCGTGTCGGTCGCCGTCGGTGTCGAAGCGGAACGCGTAGACCGCTTCGTCGCGAAACGGCGCGACGGTATGCGCATTTGCCGCTGGGTTGACCGTCATCGCCATCGCCGTAGTCTCCGCGGCGCTACCGGCGAACAGATAGAAGTCGCACAGATTCAGCCTGGGGTCCTCGCGGGCCGTTGGTGTGTCGAAATGATGCGACAAGTCGGGCACTCCTTCAATTCCGTGTCACCGCGTGTGTTCCCAGCGAGCGAATTCGACCACGCGTGCGTGCATCGCCAGGGTAGGCACTGGCTTGCGGAAACTCATGACAATCAGCCATCGTCGGGTTCGGCGGTTACGTCGTACTGCTCGACCACTCTACTTTCCAGGCTGAGCAGGATCTGGCTCAGCATTAGGTCGCGCTTCTTTCACGCCGAGTTTTTTGGGTTATTTAACCCATTCGATACTCCTGCCAGTAGGCTGTCAAACCAGCCAAGGAAAGGTCGAAAGTGGCAACAGCAGAAAATACTTACGACGTCGTGGTGCTCGGGGCGGGACCGGTCGGACAGAATGCCGCTGAGCGGGCTCGGGCCGGCGGCCTCAGTGTCGCGATGGTCGAGCGTGAGCTCGTAGGCGGTGAATGTTCGTACTGGGCCTGCGTACCCAGCAAGGCTCTGCTGCGTCCGGTCATCGCCATCGCCGATGCCGGCCACCTCGACGGCGCTCGCGAAGCGGTCAACGGGTCGATCAACGCCTCCGGCGTGTTCGGTCGCAGGGACCGCTACGTGACCAACTGGGACGACGCCGGCCAGGCCGATTGGGTAGCGGGAATCGGCGCAACTCTGGTGCGCGGCCACGGACGGTTGGACGGCGCCCGCCGTGTCACGGTCACCGCAGCCGGCGGCGAGGTAACGGTGCTCACCGCCCGGCACGCCGTCGTCATCTGCACGGGAAGCCGTGCAGTGCTTCCGGATTTGCCGGGCATCACCGAAGCCCGGCCGTGGACCAACCGCAAAGCCACCGACAGCAGCTCGGTGCCAGACCGTCTCGCCGTCGTCGGCGCGGGTGGTGTTGGCGTCGAAATGGCCACCGCCTGGAATGGTTTGGGCGCCTCAGTGACCCTGCTGGCACGTGGATCTGGTCTGCTGCCCCGGCTGGAGCCGTTTGTCGGTGAGCTTGTCGAGCGTGGCCTTCGGGAGTCGGGCATCGATGTGCGCGTGGGTGTTTCGGTGACCAAGCTGCGCCGAACCGACGGACCGGTGACCCTGGACTTGAGCGACGGCAGCGAGCTGGAAGTCGACGAGGTGCTGTTCGCGACGGGTCGCGCGCCGCTAACCGACGACATCGGTTTACCGACAATAGGCCTCAGCGCGGGCAGCTGGCTCGACGTGGACGACACCTGCCGCGTTCGGGCGATAGATGACGGCTGGCTCTATGCAGCCGGAGACGCCAATCACCGTGCGCTGCTTACCCATGAGGGCAAGTACCAGGCGCGGATCGCCGGGGCGGCGATCGCGGCCCGGGCAGCAGGTCATCCGCTGGACACCGCGCCGTGGGGCGCGCATGCGACCACCGCCGACCATTACGCGGTGCCGCAGGTTTTCTTCACCGACCCCGAAGCCGCCGCGGTCGGGCTGTCAGCCGAGCAGGCCGAGCAGGCCGGCCACCGGGCGCGCGCGGTGGACGTCCAAATCGGCGATGTCGTGACGGGAGCCAAGCTCTACGCCGACGGCTACACCGGTCGAGCGCGCATGGTGGTCGACGTCGACAACGGCTATCTGCTCGGTGTGACGATGGTTGGCCCGGGAGTCGCCGAACTGCTGCACTCGGCCACTATCGCCGTCGCCGGTCGCGTGCCCATCGACCGGTTATGGCACGCCGTGCCGTGCTTTCCCACGATCAGCGAGGTATGGCTGAGACTTCTTGAGGCTTACCGGGATTCGTCGGCCTGACGGCCGTTGACGTCGGGGCGGGGCTCGCCGAGCTGGGCCCGGATCGCACCCCAAGGGTCGGCGTATCGGCCCGGTGCATTTCGATACGCGGCCCGGCGTTTGAGCAACTGCCGCACGACGGGGCCGACAACACGCATCGGGTAGCGCCGCCAGCCCGCGGTGGCGTGCATCTCGGCGAGCATGTGCGGCCACGAGTGATGCTGGAATGACAGCGCGTCCTGGGCGCGGGCGGTGTCCATCCAGTCGGTGACGAACCAGTCGTCGTCGCTGTCGGGGTCGCCGGGCCTGCCCGCCGGTAAGACATCCGACAGCCCGCGTGCCGCGGCCAGCGCATGGCCAATGTCCTTCTGCCGGTGCAGGTGTGACTTGTCACCGGCGATCAGCAAAATCTCACCGACGACGTCGGCAGTAGCCGCGGTGGCGAAAGCGGCCGCAACATCGCGGACGTCGACGGTGTGCAGGCGCCCGTCGGTGGGCAGCGCGCTCTCGAAGTACAACGCGTCTCCGGTGAACGGCATGGCGCCTGGTTCGACGCTGATCACCCCGCCGAGGCGCAGAATCACCCAGTCCAGATCGGAGGACAGCACGTGCTCCTCGGCCTCGGCCTTATGCGCGCCATAGAGGTCCGACGGTCGCAGTGGGGAGTCCGCGCGGATCAGGCCGCGATGTCGATGCGGATTGCGCGCGCCGTACACCGCGTTGCTGGATGCCTGGACGAAGCGTGGCGGACGTGCACAAGACTCCGCAGCGCGCAGCAGTGCCACCGTCGCGTCCACGTTGACGCGACGCCCCAGCTCGGGATGGCGGTAGATAGTCGGCGGGATCACCGCCGCCAGGTGGACGATCACGCTCGGCGATACATCGGCGACCAGCCGGTCCACCTCCCGCCGATCGGTCAGGTCGGCCCAATGGGCCCGAGCACCCTCGGGCAGGGAATTAGCCGCTTTGCGCTGGGCGGGCGTACCCAGGTCGGCGGCGACCACCCGATGGCCGTCGCCGACCAGCTTGCGCACGGTCTGTGATCCGACCAGCCCGAAACCGCCTGTGACAAGGATCTTCTCGGCCATCTTCCCCCTGGGTGCGATACATCTCGGGCGGCCCAGCAAACCGCGGATATGACATTCTCTAAAACGGAGAGTACCATATACGCTGGTCGTTGATTGATCCACGGGACAGCGGGGAATCCTGAGCGACATGACCGCCGAGAATCACGAGATCGCGAAGTGGGACCCGTCGTTCACCCGACAGCTCAAGACCGTGGTCGGGCCGCTGGTCAAGAGGTACTACCGCGCCGAGGTGCGAGGCCTGCCCAATATCCCGGAGGCCGGCGGGGCGTTGGTGGTGTCCAACCACTCCGGCGGCATGTTCACGCCGGACGTGTTCATCTTCGCCTCGGCCTTTTACGACGCCTTCGGTTACCGCCGCCCGGTGTACACACTGGCTCACTACGGGGTGCTCCTGGGCCCGCTGGACGGGTGGCTGCGCCGGGCCGGAGTCATCGAAGCGAGCCCGGAAAACGCCGCTAAGGCGTTGCACTCGGGGGCGGTAGTCCTGGTGTTCCCGGGCGGCGACTACGACTCCTACCGGCCCACGCTGAGCGAGAACACCATCGACTTCAACGGCCGCACCGGCTACGTCAGGACCGCCATCGAAGCCGGGGTGCCGATTGTGCCGACCGTGTCAATCGGTGGGCAGGAAACCCAGCTGTTCTTGACACGGGGTCATTGGCTGGCGCGCACGCTGGGTCTTTCCAAAGCGCGGATGGACATCCTGCCGGTGAGCTTCGGGTTTCCGTTCGGTCTGAGCGTGATCTTCCCGCCGAACCTGCCGCTGCCGGCCAAGATCATCACCGAAGTGCTCGAGCCGATCGACGTCGCCGCCCGCTTCGGGCACGACCCCGACGTCGAGGAGGTCGACGCCCACGTGCGCTCGACCATGCAAACCGCGCTCAACCGCCTGGCCCGCCATCGGCGCTTCCCCGTTCTGGGCTGACCGGTGCCCGGCCGCCGACACGATCTCTGTGGGCGACGTTGGACGATTCCGGCGAAAACCCCACGCCTTAGGTGCTTGCATTGACTGGCAGGCATGGAGCCGTAAAAGGTGGGTGCGGCGTGAAAAGACTCAACGGTATGGACGCCATGCTGCTCTACAGCGAGACGCCCAACCTGCACACCCACACGTTGAAGGTCGCGATTATCGACGCCGCCGAATTCGACGGTGAATTCAATTACGCGGCCTTTCGCCATCACCTGCGCCGCCGGCTGCACCTACTGGATCCGTTGCGCTACAAACTCGTCGATATCCCTTGGCGGCTACATCATCCGATGTGGCTGGAGAACTGCGAGGTCGACCTGGATTACCACCTTCGGCGGATTCGGGTGCCGGCGCCCGGCGGCCGTCGAGAGCTCGACCGCGTCATCGGCGAGGTGGCCTCCACGCCGCTGGACCGAACCCGCCCGCTCTGGGAGTTCTATTTCGCCGACGGTCTGGCCGGGGATCGGTTCGCGCTGATCGGCAAGATCCATCACGCGCTGGCTGATGGGGTCGCCTCGGTCAATCTGTTGGCGCGCGCGATGGATCTCAAGGACGCACCGACCGATGAGCGCGACAACGACGACGCCTGCGTCGCACCGACAACCGCTGATCTGCTGAGCGCCGCCGGACGCGACCACGTCCGGCAAATCACCGAGCTTCCCCGGCTGGTCAAAGATGCCGCGGTCGGCTTTTCTCGGGTGCGCCGCCGCTCCAAGCAACGCGGCGATCATCCGGATCTGGCCGACGCGTTCGACGCGCCGCCGACCTTCCTCAATCACGTGGTTTCGCCGCGGCGGCGATTCGCCACCGCCGCGCTGCGGCTGGCCGACGTCAAAGCGACCGCCAAGGGGTTGGGCATCACGATCAACGACCTGGTGCTGGCGACCGCGGCGGGCGGATTGCGAAAGCTGTTGTTAGCCTACGACGGCCACGCCGACCGTCCGATCATCGCATCGGTGCCGACCGCCACCGACAAGTCGGATCGGATCACGGGCAATGAGATCAGCGGCCTGTCGATTTCGTTGCCGGTGCACGTCGCCGACCCCGCCGAACGCGCGCGGCTGGTGGCACTGGCAACCCAGATCGCCAAAGAGGACCACGAAATTCTCGGCCCGCGCTTGTACGGCCAGCTGATGGCCTATTTACCGACGGCGATTGCCCCCGCGGCCTTCCGGTGGCTGGGTCATCGCGAGGCGCCGAACAAGATCATGAATGTCGCGGTCTCCAGCGTGGCCGGACCGCGCGAGCGCGGCCATTTCGGCGGCGCCCCGGTCAGCGAGATCTATTCGACCGGCGTGCTCTCCCCCGGCGCACCGGTCAACATCACCGTCTGGAGTTACGTCGACCAGCTTGGCGTGGCGGTGCTGACCGACGACCAGACCTTCAACGATCCACACGAAGCAACCGACGCGCTCATCGAGGCCTTCGGCGAATTACGCAGTGCCGCAGGGTTTTCAGCGCAGGTCAGCACGCGAGATTTGGCGGCCGATCACGCGTTGCGTTGAACGGCCGGCGGTCGTCACGCAGCCAGCACGGCGTCTAGCGCCGAATAGAACAGGCCGAGCCCGTCGTCGGATGGCCCGGTCAACGCCTCAATGGCGTGCTCGGGGTGCGGCATCAGCCCGACGACTCGGCCGTTGGCTGAGCTGACGCCCGCGATGTCCCCCAGGGAGCCGTTCGGGTTGTCGTGGTAGCGAAACACCACGCGGCCTTCACCGTCCAGCTCGTCGAGCACCTCGGCAGAGGCCACGTAGCGACCCTCACCCGACTTCAACGGGATCAGCAGGTCGGCGTCGGCCTCGAACCGCGACGTCCACGCCGTCGTCGTCGACGCCACCCGCAACCACACATCGCGACAGACGAAATGCAGGCCGGCGTTTCGGGCAAGCGCGCCGGGCAGCAGCCCCGCCTCACAGAGCACCTGAAAACCGTTGCAGATTCCCAAAACTGGCAACCCACGGTTGGCGGCCGCGATGACTTCGCCCATCACCGGGGCGAACCTGGCGATCGCGCCGGCCCGCAGATAGTCGCCGTAGGAGAATCCGCCCGGCACCACCACCGCCTCGACACCCTTGAGGTCGGCGTCGGCATGCCACAGGCTGACGGGCTCGGCGCCGACGAGCCGCACCGCCCGCGCGGCGTCCACGTCGTCGAGCGTCCCGGGGAACGTGATGACCCCGATACGGGCGGTCACTGGGGTTCCCGGCTTACTGTCCAGTCTTCGATCACGGTATTGGCCAACAGCGACTCGGCGATCTCGGCAAGTGCCGAATCATCCACACTGTCATCGACTTCGAGCTCAAACCGCTTGCCCTGCCGCACATCTGAGATGCCGGCATGGCCAAGCCGCCCCAATGCACCGACGATCGCCTGACCCTGCGGGTCGAGAATCTCGGCCTTGGGCATCACGTGCACAACGACCCGGGCCACCCGCGCTCCTCCTACCAATCCGGTTTGCTCGGACCCAACTGTACCGGTCGATACCGGCAAGGCCTGCTTAGCACGAGCCGATGTAGGCCGCGCATACCGGCGACGTCATCGCGTCCAGAACTTGGCCATCGGAGATCGCCGGCCAGGGCACCTGTGGTGGCTCCGACGACCACAGCGTGAGTTCGCTGATGGTGCTGTTTTCCGGGTGCGCGACGAGGTAGGTGCGCATGATCACCGGTCCGCTGATCACCGCGGCCAGTCGGTTGGGCTCGTCGACGGTGATCGACGGCGACTCCGCCGCCGCCCCTAGCTGGCAACCGCGCAGCGCGGCGGCGGCGACGGCAACCACCGAGGATGCGTTCTGGCCGCCGCGGGCCGTGTCGCCACGCCAGTGCAGAACTTGGGCCTGCAACTGCCACTGACCTTGCGGGTTGACCACGACTGCACGGCCGGCGACCGCCGAGTTGCGGGTGTCCTGCGAGAAAACCGGGGTCGCACACACCTCCTCGAACCGGAACCGCGGCGTCGCGGTCCCGGTCATCGGTACCGCCACCCCGGCCAGCGACGGCCAGCGGTATGTCGAGTTCATCGGGATCGCCGACGACGGGATCCATGCCGTGTCGGGGATCTGGTCGCACACCGGCGGGCAGGTCTCCGGGTCGGCGTGGGCGGGGCCCGACGGCACCCACCCGACGACCAGGCCGCCCGCGATCAGGATGGTCGCCAGCACTACCCGCATGCGTGGCACCCCATGAGCGCACAATCGTAGACATGCAACTCACGCATTTCGGCCATTCCTGTGTACTCGCCGATTTCGGCCACACCAGCCTGCTGTTCGACCCGGGCAATTTCTCACACGGTTTCGAGGGCATCACCGGTCTGTCCGCGATCGTGATCACCCATCAGCACCCCGACCACGTCGACGCCGCCCGGCTGCCGGCGCTGCTCGACGCCAATCCGGATGCCGCGCTCTACGCCGATACACAAACCGCCGAGCAGCGTGATGTGCCGTGCCAACAGGTGCGGGTCGGCGACGAGCTGTCAGTCGGCGACCTGACCATCCGCGCACTCGGCGGACAGCACGCCGTCATCCACCCCGAAATCCCAGTGATAACCAACATTTCGTATCTGGTCGGGAACGGCGAGCACCCCGCTCGGTTCATGCACCCCGGTGATGCGTTGTTCGTTCCGGACGAACCGATAGACGTGTTGGCCACGCCGGCGGCAGCGCCGTGGATGAAGGTGTCCGAGGCCGTCGACTACCTGCGGGCGGTTGCACCAGCGCGGGCGGTGCCGATCCACCAAGGCATCATCGCTCCGGACGCCCGCGGCATTTATTACGGCCGGCTCAGCGAGATGACCAGCACCGACTTCCAAGTGCTTCCCGAAGAAAACGCGGTCGCCTTCTAGCGCCGCGCCGAGTGTGCGGCTAGCCGCACAGTCAGTTTCGAGTGTGCGGCTAGCCGCACGCTCGTGGGCTCGGCTAAGCGCGGTGGCCTGCTAGGCGATGTCGCTTGCCGCGCCGCGCCCGGCGGCGCGGCCCGAAAAGATGCACCCGCCGAGGAACGTTCCCTCCAGGGCCCGGTAACCGTGGACACCGCCGCCGCCGAAACCGGCTACCTCGCCGGCGGCGTAGAGGCCGTCGAGCGGCGTTCCGTCGGCCTTGAGCACCCGTGAATCTAAGTCGGTCTCCAACCCGCCCAACGTCTTTCGGGTCAGAATGTGCAACTTGACCGCGATCAGCGGCCCTGCCTTCGGATCGGTCAAGCGGTGCGGGGCGACCACCCGGCCCAGCCGATCGCCCAGATATCCACGCGCAGCACGGATCGCGGTGATCTGGCTGTCCTTGGTGAAGCGGTTGGCCACCTCACGGTCGCGCGCAGTGACCTCGTCGGCCACCGTCGCGTAGTCCAGCGGCAGCACGTCGGGCAGCTTGTTCATCGCAGTCACCAACTCGCGCAATGTGTTTGCACTGACGAAGTCGACGCCCCGATCGACGAAGGCTTGCACCGGGGCAGGCGCGCCTGACCGTGCCCGCGATGACAGTAGCTGGCGCACGCTGCGTCCGGTCAGGTCGGGGTTTTGCTCCTGACCGGACAACGCGAATTCCTTCTCGATGACCTTGGCGTTCAACACAAACCAGGTGTAGTCGGAGCCCGACTTCGCGATGTACTCCAGGGTGCCGAGAGTGTCGAACCCTGGGTACAGCGGCACCGGCAGCCGCCTGCCGTTGGCGTCCAACCACAGCGATGAGGGCCCGGGAATGATCCGAATGCCGTGCAGCGGCCAGATCGGGTCGTAGTTGGTGATGCCCTCGGTGTAGTGCCACATCCGGTCGCGGTTGATCACGCGCGCGCCGGTCTTCTCGGTGATCGCGATCATCCGGCCGTCCACATGGGCGGGCACGCCGCTGAGTAATTGCTCCGGTACCCGCCCCATCCGCTCGGGCCAGTTGGCCCGCACCATGTCGTGATTGCCGCCGATGCCCCCGCTGGTCACGATCACCGCCGGAGCACGAAACTCAAACTGCGCAACAGCTTTTCGTGAGGACGGGACGCCACGCGGTTGCGATGAAGGTTCCAGGACGGTGCCCCGAACGCCGGTCACCGCCTCACCCTCGACGATCAGCTCGTCCACCTGGTGGCGGTGCGCGAAACGCACCCTCGGCTGGCCACGCAACCGCCGCGCAAACATTTCCACCAGAGCCGGCCCGGTTCCCCAGGTGATGTGAAAACGGGGCACCGAGTTGCCATGCCCCTGCGCGTCGTAGCCGCCGCGTTCGGCCCACCCCACCAACGGGAAAATCTGCAAGCCCCGTGCACGCAGCCAGCTGCGTTTCTCCCCGGCAGCAAAATCGACGTAGGCATGCGCCCATTGCCGCGGCCAATAGTCTTCTTGTCGGTCGAAGGCCGCAGTGCCGAGCCAATCCTGCAGAGCGAGTTCGTGACTGTCGCGAACGCCCAGGCGACGCTGCTCGGGGCTGTCGACGAAGAACAACCCGCCGAACGACCAGAAGGCCTGCCCGCCGAGGTTGGCGCTGTTCTCCTGGTCGAGAATCAGCACCCGCAAACCGCGGTCCACCACCTCGCAGGCTGCCACCAGGCCGGCCAGGCCCGCCCCGACGATGATGACATCAGCGGCCGGCCCCGCCGACCCAGCTGCGGTATCGCTCATGGCGCTACACAGTAGCGACCTGAGCTGTCAGGCTGCGTCGAGAACGGTCTGAGCGGCCGGCCAGTGATACACGGTAGGCCCACAACCCTGCAGCAACGCCAGGTCCACCGCGTCCAGCATCGCCTGCAGCGGCCCGGACTTGCGCAGGTGATGGGCCGCGACCGCGACTCGGACGATGCCGTCCCGGCGGGCCACTCGTTCAGCGGAAAGCACCAGCATCCGGCACCACCACGGCTCGGCGAGAAAACCTTCTCCGATGCCCAATACACGTCCGCGCACGGTGGTCTGCCGAACCAAATCGGTGATGCCGCGCAGATCGGCTAGCAGTCGAAACCCATTGTGCGGCAGTGCTTTAACCGTACCAGGCGACGCTGTCCAACCCGGAGCCGCGAACAGCCGGGTGCGCAGCCCGAGGTGCTCGAGCACTCGGTCGGCGGCCATGATTCGCAGGTTGGCCTCGTGGGCAGGCAGCGCTGCGAATTCGCCGCGCCGTTTTTTGGTGGCGGCCTGGTCGTAGCCGTTCAACAGGATTGCGTCGCCGGCCGCGCGTCGGCTGGCCAGCCACTGGACGGTTTGCGGATCACGGTCGAGGCGGTAGCCGCCCTTGAGCCGTGGGGCCACCAGCAACGATAGCGGCACCTCACGGGCGTCCATCTGTGCGCAGAATGCTGCGACGTCGTCCAACGTCCGTTCACAAATCCCGGAGACCGAGACGATCAACTTCCCAGACACACCACAATTTTGACGATTCGAGGTGTCCAATTGGTGACATACATGCGGACAGAAAACGTCGATCCGGTCTTGCGACCAGCTAATTCGGCAACGCAGCCTCGATCGCGGCGATAACCTCCGGCGCGTCGGGCACTGTGCGTGGACGGAATCGGTTGATTACCTTGCCACCCGGAGCGATCAGAAACTTCTCGAAGTTCCACTGCACGTCACCCGCCTCCCCCGCGGCGTCAGCCGTCTTGGTCAGTTCCGCGTAAAGCGGATGCCGACCAGGTCCGTTGACCTCAGTCTTAGCTAACAGCGGAAACGTCACGCCATAGGTTGTGGAGCAAAAGGTTTGGATTTCTTCGGCGGTGCCGGGTTCTTGGCCCATGAATTGGTTGCACGGAATTCCAAGGACTGTGAGCCCGCGGTCACTGTAGTCGCGCGCAAGCTGTTCCAGCGCAGCGTACTGCGGCGTCAGGCCACACTTGGATGCCACGTTGACCACCAATACCGCATGGTCGCTGTAGTCGGCCAACGACGTCGAACGGCCATCAAGTGTGGTCAAAGCGATCTCGGTCACGGTCATAGCCGCCCACGCTACCCCAGCGCAAATTAGCTTGGTCGGCTAGCTAGTTCCTCGTTAGGCTGATTTGGTGGTCCATCGCCCAGACAGCCCGCACTCCCCGGAACCCACGCGGCCTGGGGCTGAGACTGTCTTTAACGGTGCTGTACTGCCGGCTGCGCCGATCAAGCCGGTAGTCGACAACTTGCCCGATTATCCCGACGCCCTCGACGGCCGCCTGCTGCGCATCGCCGGTGTCTGCATTCTCGCCTCGGTGATGGCGATCTTGGACACCACGGTCGTCAGCGTCGCACAACGCACGTTCATCACAGAGTTTGGCTCCACCCAAGCCGTCGTCGCCTGGACGATGACCGGCTACACACTCGGGCTTGCCACCGTGATCCCGCTGGCCGGGTGGGCGTCTGATCGGTTCGGCACCAAGCGGCTGTTCATGGGCTCGGTTTTGTGGTTCACGTTGGGTTCGCTGTTGTGCGCATTGGCGTCAAATATCACCGCGCTCATCGCTTTTCGCGTAATACAAGGACTCGGCGGTGGAATGCTGACACCATTGACCTTTATCATCTTGACCCGCGAGGCCGGCCCGCGCCGGCTCGGCCGGCTAATGGCGGTGCTGGGCATCCCTATGCTGTTGGGCCCGATTTGCGGACCGGTGCTCGGCGGCTGGCTGATCGACGCCTACAGCTGGCAATGGATTTTCCGGATCAACCTGCCGCTTGGGCTGATCGCGTTGTTCCTCGCCGCGGTGGTGTTCGTCAAAGACCGCCCGACGCCGTCGGAAACATTCGACTTCACCGGAATGGCGCTGCTTTCACCCGGTTTGGCGACGCTGTTGTTCGGCGTTTCATCGGTACCCCGGCGCGGCACGTTCGCCGACCCCCATGTGTGGATACCGGCGGTGATCGGCCTGAGTTTGATGGCTGCGTTCGTCTTGCATGCCCTCAATCGTGCGCAGCACCCGCTTATTGACCTCCGATTGTTTAAGAACCGGGTGGTGACACTGGCCAATTCGGCGATGTTCTTGTTCGCCGTCGGGTTCTTTGGGGTTGCGCTGTTATATCCGAGCTATTTTCAGCAGCTGTTGCACCAGACCCCGCTGCAGTCAGGGCTGCATCTCATACCGCAAGGGCTCGGCGCGATGGCGACAATGCCACTGGCCGGCACGTTCATGGACAAACGCGGACCCCGCAATGTCTTGCTGGTCGGTATCGCGCTTGTCACCATTGGCCTGACCGTGTTCGCCTGTGGCGCATGGCAACAAGCCGCATACACACCCACGTTGCTGGTCGGCTTGATCATTACCGGCATGGGTTTGGGCTGCACTATGACGCCGCTGTCCGGAGCGGCGGTGCAAACCTTGGCCCCGCACCAGATCGCGCGAGGGTCGACGCTGCTCAGCGTCAACAGTCACATCGCGGGTTCGGTCGGCACTGCCTTGATGTCGGTAGTCCTCACCAACCAATTCAACCGCAGTGAAAACATCACCACCGCAAACGCACTCGGAATGCTGCGAGGAAAGACGGGTAGACACGGTGCACCGATTCACTCGTCGGCGCCGTCGCCGGACGCGCTTTCGCCCGACTTCACTAGCCGACTGATGCAAGACCTCTCGCACGCCTACACGCTCGTCATCGTGGCCGCCATCATTCTGGTTGCGTTGACGTTCTTACCGACCGCGTTTTTGCCGAATAAGCCGCCGTTAGCGACGAAACCCCAGCCGCCGGTGCCGGCATACTAGCCGGCCGACGAGCCTTCGAAGAGCATCCTGGCAATCCGCTCAACGGTCACCGTCGGATCGGTCTCCTTTAGCCGAGCGTTCACCGCGTCATTGAGCCATAGCATCGAAAACCCATGCACCAGTGACCAAGCCGCTAGCTCGGCGCCGGCCGGATCCGCTTTGGCGTGCTGGTCCGGCAGCGACGCCACACCCCGAGACAACTCGGCACCGGCAGCCGCTTGAGCCGCTACCAGTTCCGCGTTTGACGGGTCGACCAGCGACTTGTCAAACATCACTCGATAGTGGCCCGGATGCGCGAGGGCAAACCGCACGTACGCCAGCGCGGCATCAAGGAACCGGGGCCGGGCCTCGGCGAGGCCTGCGGCCAATAACTCGAATCCCTGGGCGGCCAGCGCGGTGAACAGGCCGCGCCGATCAGCGAAGTGATGGGCCGGCGCGGCGTGTGACACCCCTGCTTCGCGCGCCAACTCGCGCAGCGACACCCGGTCGGCGCCGCGCTCGGACACCAGACGTGCGGCCTCGGTCAGGATCGCGGCCCGCAGATCCCCGTGGTGGTAGGTCGGTCGACTC
>NZ_JBAUZA010000012.1:0-2936 GCF_049585075.1 Mycobacterium sp. | reverse complement strand
AGAGGAAGATGCTGGTCATGCCCAGCCGTGGATCGCCAAGAAACCGGCCGGCGGGAGCCAGCCAGCCGAGCGCCAGCCGCGGCGCGGCGACCATCGTGTGGGTGTAGAGCACCCGCATCAGCACCAGGTTGAGGAAGAACCGTTCGATCCGGCCTTCGCACGCGGCGAGCTGTTCGTTTTCTAGGTAGCCGCCGACCACGCTCATGTTGTGTGCCCGATACCAGCGTGCGGCGCTGGGATGTCGAATGAATTCCAGCCAGGCGGCGACGGTCGGCGAGCTCGGCGGCCCGGGAAAACCGAACGCCAGTGCACGGGCTTCGACCCCGTCGTAGAGCAAGCGCTCGTTGATCGCCCGCCACCATGGGCTGCCCGGCCTCGGTGAGTCGATCGGGTTGAGCAGTCCGCGCCGCAACTGCCATCGCATGAAGGCCGACGCCGCCTGTCGGTAGGGAAGATAGCCGCGGTCGACGTCCGGCGGCACCTGGTATTGGCCGCGCATCAGTGCGAGCCGGCCAGCCGGGTCGTCCCGGACGGCGCCGATGCTCGCGACGGCGACCTCGCTAGCCGATTGCCGGATCACCAGTCGATTGTTCCAGTGCCGCCGTTGCCTACCTGGCGGCACCGCGCCAGCGCAGCGCTTCCAATGCCACCGCGACGTGCACGCTGGTGTCTTTTAGTGGTTGCGGCAGCAGCTCGTCGGCGCGAGCGAGCCTGCGCAGCAAAGTGTTTCGATGTGTGAATAGCCGTGCGGCCGTCTGCGAGGCGTTGCACTGCGCACGGACGAAGGTGAGGACGGTCCGATGGAGTTCAGCGTCTGCGGACTCGAAATCGCCGAGTGTGTGTTTGATGAATCGGTCCGCGCGTTCTGGATCCGCGGTGATCAGCGCGATCAGCTCGACATCGGTGAAGCTGACGACTCGCTGGGTGGAGCCGAGTCGCACCACCATGCGCTGGGTGTTGATCGCGTCGAAATGGCTGCGCCGGAAGCCCTCGATTCCCGCAGCGGTGGGCCCGACCGCGATCCGTACGCCCGGCAGTTGACTCACCGCGCTCGCGACGCCGGCCAGTTCCGGGCCCTCGGCACCGGGCAACCACATCCACCGGGTGGCAGCACCGGCCAGCACCGACAACGGCCGGCGGCCGTCGGCGTTGCGTGCCATAACCTCGGCGGCACGGTCCAGGTCGGAGAGGTTGGCGTTCGATTCGTCGCTCCAGATCACGGCTGCGGTGTGGCGCTGTCCGAGGCGGTAACCGAGCCGGTTCTCGGCGTGCTGTCGGGTGATCGGCGCGCCGTCGAGGATTAGCGCGACGATCTCCCGATGTTCGGCGTGAGATCCGCGGGTGAGCTCGTCGCGTTCGATCTGTAGCTGGTGGTAGATCCCGGCGAGCGTCGCATCGATGAATGACGTGATCGAGCGAGCCGATACATCGAGTAACTCACGCAGTTCGTCGAGATCGGATGTCAGCGCGAACGCGACCTGCATCCAGGCCCGCCATGCCACGTTTTGCCCGATGCGATATGCATCGACGGCCGTCGACTCCTCCAGGCCGCGGCGAACCAGGTAGCGAGCGATGGTGAGCGATTCCGGCCCGAGATTCGGCGGTACCGGCTCACCCGGGTGGCTGATGTTGGCGGCCGCCCAGTGCAGCCGATTTGATCGATTGCTTCGGCGGACCGCCTCGGCGAGCACCGGATCGCTCGCAATGGTCTGCATGTACTCCGGGGTCAGCGTGGCCTTATTCAGCTCGATGAGCGGGTCCTCGGGTCCGTCGAGGACCATCTTGGCGCCCTGTTGCATCAGCTCGCATACCCGCTTCGACGGCCGTTCCCAGTCCACCTGTGCAGCGTATTCGCCGGAGTGCACTATGCACCGCGATTAGACGGTATCGGTGCGAGATGCCCATTGCTCTGCGAAGCCGGACTGCCGAGGATTAATACTGATGTAAGTATTTTCTCAGGTTGCGTTTAGGTAGGTCCAGCATGCAGCTCCGGCATCGTCCGCACGTCATCGCAGGTCTCGCGCTCATCGCCGCCAGTGTCGTTGCGGTCGGCCCGGTAGCCGCGCCTGCACCCGTGGTCCACGTGCCCGACATCCAGCTCACCTCCGGCGACGCAACAGACATCGTCATCGACGTCGTGCGGCACGCACAGATGATTTCGCCGTTCGAAGACGAGCTCACCGGCTCCCCGGCGTATCCCGGGGCTCCGCTGAGCGATCTCGGTCAGCAGCAGGCACAGGACCTCGCGACCAAACTGTTCGACCAATTGGGCCCGCACGTCGCCGGCATCTTCGAGGGGCAGGGCCTGCGGGAGATGGAAACCGCGGCGCCGTTCGCCACGCTCGAGAACATGACGAATGGCGTGCAGATATTGCCCGGGCTCGACGAAATCGACAGCGGCATTTACGCATTCGATCCGATCGACAGCCCCGGCGGCCAGCTGGCCTTCCTGACCGCAGGCGCATGGTCGCTGGGAGCGCCGTTCGGATTGGCGTTGGTGCCGGCGCCGGAGTCCTCGGACGTCAACGGGATCGTGTTCGACGCGAGGTTCACCGACGCGATCAACTCGATGTACGACGCCGCTCTGGCGAACCCGGTTGTCAGCGCCGACGGCAACATCACCGACGTGGCCTTCAACAGCGAAGCTTCGATCTTCGTCTGGGCCTTGGACAATGTGGAAAACCCTGATCTCCCCTTCTTCATCCAGCGCATCATCGAATCGCACACCGTCCCCAACGGCCTCTCGACGGTTTTGCTGCCCAACACCGGCGTCGTTCAGATCGAGGGCAATCCCACCGACGGCTGGACATTGGTCAGCTGGGACGGGCAAGCCATTCCGCAGGATACGGATTTGCTGTCGTCGTTGTTCGTCGACTTCCGCGACGTGGCCCTGCCTGAGCAGACGGCGCTCTGGAACATCTGGGAGGCCATCGTCG
>NZ_JBAUZA010000011.1:0-5370 GCF_049585075.1 Mycobacterium sp. | reverse complement strand
CGCGGCGATCGACAGCGTCGCGTAGACCAACGTGGTGTAGCCGAAGATCGGTTTACGGGAAAACACCGGGAAGATCTCGGTCACGATCCCGAAGAACGGCAGCGCCACGATGTAGACCTCGGGATGACCGAAGAACCAGAACAGGTGCTGCCACAACAAGACTCCGCCGTTGGCCGAGTCGTAGACATGTGCGCCCAGGTGCCGGTCGGCGGCCAGCCCGAACAACGCCGCGGTCAGCAGCGGGAACGCCAACAGCACCAGGATGGACGTCACCAGGATGTTCCAGGTGAAGATCGGCATCCGGAACATCGTCATCCCCGGCGCACGCATACAGACAACCGTGGTGATCATGTTCACCGCGCCGAGGATGGTGCCCAGACCGGCGACGATCAGACCCATGATCCACAGGTCGCCGGCGGGACCAGGCGAGTGGATGGCGTCAGTCAGCGGGGTATAGGCGGTCCAACCGAAGTCGGCAGCCCCGCCCGGGCAGATGAAGCCGGCCATGCCGATCATCGCGCCGAACAAGAACAACCAGAACGAGAAGGCGTTCAGCCGCGGGAACGCCACGTCGGGCGCGCCGATCTGCAGCGGCAGCACTAGGTTGGCGAACCCGAACACGATCGGCGTCGCATAGAACAGCAGCATGATCGTGCCGTGCATGGTGAACAGCTGGTTGAACTGCTCGTTGGATAAGAACTGCAGGCCGGGCGCGGCCAATTCGGTCCGCATCAGCAGCGCCAAAAGGCCGCCGATAAAGAAGAAGATGAAGCACGTGACCACGTACATGATCCCGATCATCTTGTGATCGGTTGTGGTGATCAGCCGGTAGATCAGGTTGCCTTTAGGGCCTGTTCGCGGCGGGTATGGACGACTCGCCTCGAGTTCTCCCAGCGGGGGCGCTTCGGTGGTCAAGAGCTCCTCCAAACGTCGGGCAAAGCAACTGGGATCAGTGGTTCCTGAGTCTAGCGTTCGACGGTGCCCGCCGAGCGACTGGTCCTACAAACTGTCGTACTGGTTATCAGACGGCCAAATGTTAGCGTCGGACCCGTGCTGATCAGGCGGATGCGACCCGCGACGATGGCCGCCGCGATAGCGATTACGGCTGTGCTGTGCGGTGGTTGCTCGTCCGGTGCACCCGGCGGCGCGCCGTCGGCGACCACCCCTTTCGCGATCACCAGCACCACCCAAATCGCGGGCGCCGGAGTTCTGGGCAACCAGCGCCGACCAGACGAGTCGTGTGCGGCGCAGCCGGCTGAGCCGGATCCCGGCCCGCCCACTCGCACCGCTCACAACGCGGCGGGTGTGCAGCCCGATGTGGTCCAGGTGCACGCTGACCCTCAGCGCATCGTCGTGCTGTCTGGCGACCAACTCGACGCCCTGTGCGCCCTGGGCCTGCAGTCGCGGATCGTGGCCGCCGCGCTGCCGGACGGCTCGTCGACGCAGCCGTCGTACCTGGGTACCGTCGTGCACCGCCTGCCAGGCGTCGGCACCCGCAGCAGTCCGGACGTGGCAGCTATCGGGGCAGCCAAGCCGGATCTGATCCTTGGCTCGCAGGCGTTGACACCGAAGTTGTATTCGGCGCTGACCGCGATCGCACCGACCGTGTTCACCGCGGCCCCGGGTGCGGCCTGGCGGGACAACCTGTCCAGGGTGGGCGAGGCGACCGGGCGGCCCGAGGCCGCAGAGGGCGTAATCGACGACTTCACCAAGAAGGCGCACGACGACGGCGCCGCGCATGACGCCGCCCACTTCCAGGCGTCGATTGTGCAATTCACCGAGAACACCATCCGGGTATATGGCGCCGAAAACTTCCCGGCCAGCGTGTTAACCGCAGTCGGCGTGGATCGCCCTGCGGCACAACGGTTTACCGGCAAGCCCTACATCGAGATCGGCAGCACCGACGCCGACTTGGCCGGCAACCCTGACTTCTCGGCGGCCGACGCCGATCTGGTGTACGTGTCGTTCGCGTCGCCGGCCGCCAAGGACCGCGCCGCCACCATCCTGGACAGCAACCCGTGGCGCAAGCTATCCGCCACCCGCGAAAACCGGGTCTTCGTGGTGAACAACGAAATCTGGCAGACCGGCGAGGGCGTCGTTGCGGCCCGCGGTGTGGTCGACGACCTGCGATGGGTCAACGCGCCGATCAATTAACTCCCCGCGGGTTGTGATGTCCACCGCACCGCAGAGAATACATAGTCTATCTATGCTAATCTTGGTTGGGTCCAATAGAATTCGATAGTGAAATAAGCGCACTCAAGAGGATTACCGATGAGCACTGTTTCCGCATATGCCGCTAGCTCGGCGACCGAGCCGCTGACCAAGACCACCATCACCCGCCGCGAACCCGGCCCGCACGACGTGGCCATCGACATCAAGTTCGCGGGCATCTGCCACTCCGACATCCACACCGTCAAAGCCGAATGGGGCCAACCCAATTACCCGGTGGTTCCCGGCCACGAGATTGCCGGCGTGGTGAGCGCCGTCGGCTCTGAGGTCACCAAATACAACGTGGGCGACCACGTTGGCGTCGGCTGCATGGTGAACTCGTGCGGAAAGTGCAGCAGCTGTAACGCCGGACTCGAGCAGTACTGCAAGCCGGGCGCGACTTTCACCTACAACTCCATTGACAAAGACCGCACGCCAACGCAGGGCGGTTACAGCCAAGCAATCGTCGTCGACGAAAACTTCGTTGTGCGCATCCCGGACTCGCTGCCGCTGGATAAAGCCGCGCCGCTGCTGTGCGCCGGCATCACGCTGTTCTCGCCGCTGCGGCATTGGAATGCAGGACAGGGCACCCGGCTGGCCATCATCGGCCTGGGCGGGCTGGGCCACATGGGCGTCAAGCTGGGCGCGGCGATGGGCGCCGAGGTGACGGTGTTGTCGCAGTCGCTGAAGAAGATGGAGGACGGACTGCGGCTGGGCGCTAGCCACTACTACGCCACCGCCGAGCGGGACACCTTCAAGAAGCTTCGCGGCAGCTTCGACCTGATCCTCAACACCGTCTCGGCCAACCTCAACCTCGGCGACTACCTGAACCTGCTTGACGTTGACGGCACACTCGTCGAGCTGGGTATCCCCGAGCACCCGATGGAGGTGCCGGCGTTCCCGCTGGCACTGGCGCGACGCAGTCTGTCCGGCTCGAACATCGGCGGCATCGCCGAGACGCAGGAGATGCTGGACTTCTGTGCCGAGCACGACGTGACGCCGGAAATCGAAGTCATCGAACCCAACTATGTCAACGAGGCCTACGAGCGCGTGCTGGCCAGCGACGTGCGCTACCGCTTCGTGATCGACACGTCAGGCTTGTGAGGCGGCTGCAGCTTCCCCATTAGAAGAATCGCTGGAAGTCCCGTCCGCTGCGATGCCCGCCAGCGGCCAACCGGCCGCGGCTAGCCTCGCGGCCACCCGTGCGACATTCTCCGGACCGGCGTCGAATTGCGTCATGTCCGAGATGAAGTCCGCAATCACGTCGCGGTGGACCTCGCCCTCGACCTCCTCGTCGATGGCGTCGACGACTTCGGTGATCTCAACCTCGGTGAGCGGTGTGCTGCGCAGCAGCGCAAGCAACGGCACGCGGTCCGGGCCAGGCACGCCTTCCGGGTAGCCGACTTGCAGCCACCGGATCACCGAACGGAAAAAAGCGGCCGTAGAAGATGGTGTTATCGCCACGTCCTCAGTGTCACGAAAGGTGGGTCAGCGGCGCTACCGCGGCGGGCCACCATTCACACAATTCACGCATCGTTCATCTGTTTGGGCCGTGCACCGGTCAGCGCCGGTTAGGTGGAGGCTCCGGCGAGCAGCGTGACGTTGCGCTGGATGCGTCGACTTCGGAGTAAGGAAATCGGAATGACAATCGCCCAAAGTATGCCCACCACAAGGAAGTACAGCCTGTCGCTGGACAAGCTCGTCGCTGCGGCTGCGAACCCCACCAACGCGACGACGTACATGACCCACGTCCACTTTTCGGCGCGCCGCAGTTGATCGGCAGACCTGTTGCGCAGGAGGGCCCTGCCAAGACGCGTCGCGGCTGCCCGCACGTCGGCATCGTGAGGCGCACCACCGTGCAGGACGGCATCGATTGACTGGGAACGTCCCGCTTGGTCCAGTCCGGATATCGCCTCGAGAGCTGCCCGATGCATACCTTGTGTCGCAAACGTGAAGTATCCGCCGAGGGCGGCACCAAAGACGATCGCTGATAGCACTGCGCTTTCGAACTCATAACTCGACTGCAGGCTGGTAAACAGACCCCACAACACGGCAAAGACGAACGCCCACACCAGGAATCGCAACCACGCCGGTTGTAGTAATAGCCGCAGACCCATCAGTAACCCGCTGCTTAGAAGTTCCAGTCCTCGTCTTCGGTGACGACGGCCTTGCCGATCACGTATGACGATCCCGACCCGGAGAAGAAGTCGTGGTTTTCGTCGGCATTGGGTGACAACGCGGACAGGATGGCCGGGTTGACGTCGGTCTCATCGCGCGGGAACAACGCCTCGTAACCGAGGTTCATCAGCGCCTTGTTCGCGTTGTAGCGCAGGAACTTTTTGACGTCCTCAGTGAGCCCAACTTCGTCGTAGAGGTCCTGGGTGTACTCCACCTCGTTGTCGTAGAGCTCGAAAAGCAGCTCATAGGTGTAGTCCTTGAGCTCGGCCTGCCTGGCAGCGTCCTCAAGGGCCAACCCGCGCTGGTATTTGTACCCGATGTAGTAGCCGTGGACGGCTTCGTCGCGGATGATCAGCCGGATCAGGTCGGCGGTGTTGGTCAGCTTGGCCCGGCTCGACCAGTACATCGGCAAGTAGAACCCCGAGTAGAACAGGAAGCTCTCCAGCAGCGTCGAGGCCACCTTGCGCTTGAGCGGCTCGTCGCCGCGGTAGTACTCCATCACGATCTCGGCCTTGCGCTGCAGGTTCGGGTTCTCCTCCGACCAGCGGAACGCGTCGTCGATCTCAGCGGTCGAACACAGGGTGGAAAAGATCGAGCTGTAGCTCTTGGCGTGCACCGACTCCATGAAGGCGATGTTGGTGTAGACCGCCTCTTCGTGCGGCGTCAGTGCGTCCGGAATCAGGCTGACCGCCCCGACCGTGCCCTGAATGGTGTCCAGCAATGTCAACCCCGTGAACACCCGCATCGTTAGTTGCTTCTCGTTGGCGTTCAGCGTGCCCCAGGATGGGATGTCGTTGGACACCGGCACCTTCTCGGGCAACCAGAAGTTGCCGGTCAGCCGCTCCCAGACCTCGGCGTCCTTTTCGTCTTGCAGACGGTTCCAGTTGATCGCCGAAACCCGGTCGATCAGTTTCATTTTTTCGGTCACCAGAACCCCACTTCAGCAGGACGGATAGGCGAACATGCTCAGGCTTCCGACACTAC
>NZ_JBAUZA010000010.1:0-21214 GCF_049585075.1 Mycobacterium sp. | reverse complement strand
GCAGCGGCCAGCAGATGCGTCTTGCCGACTCCGAAACCACCGTCGAGGTACAGGCCGACACCCGGCAACACTTCTCGCCGACCGAACAGCTTCTTGCGGCCGGCGCGACGCTCGAGCGCCTGCCGGCAGAACTGTTGGCAAGCCGCGACGGCAGCGGACTGCGACGGCTCGGCCGGATCGGGGTGGTAGCTCGCAAAGCTCACCTCGGCGAAGGTCGGCGGCGGCGTCAACTGGGCGATCAGCCGTTCGGGTGACACCGTCGGCTGCCGATCGACCAGATGAGCGACGGACCCGGGCATGCAGGCACCCTACCGACGTGTGTTGCAATCATGCGCATGGCTGATCACGCCGGCGGGATGCAGCTGAGAGTGCTCGGCTCGGTCCGCGACCTCGACGGCGGCGAGCTGCCCGAGCTCTACGGCTACCCGGCGGAGCTGAACAGGATTTGGCTTCGGGCGAACTTCATCGCCAGCATCGATGGTGGCGCCACCGTCGGCGGCACCACCGGTCGCCTGGGCGGGCCAGGTGACCGCGCGTTGTTCAGCCTGCTGCGTGAACTCGCTGACGTGATCCTTGTCGGCGCCGGCACGGTGCGGGTCGAGGATTACTCCGGCGCACGCCCGAGCATCGCCCAGCGGCATCGCCGCCAGGCCCGCGGGCAAAGCGAAGTTCCCCAGCTTGCGATCGTGACCGAATCCGGCCGCCTGGACCGGGATATGCCGGTCTTCACCCGCACCGAAGTGCCGCCGCTGGTGTGCACCTGCGCGGTCGCGGTTGACGAGGTCCGCCGCGGGCTGGCCGACCTGGCTGAGGTTATCGAGTGCTCGGACGACGACCCCGATCGCGTCGACGAGGCTGCCGTGCTGGCCGCGCTGGCCCATCGCGGCCTGTACCGGGTCTTGACCGAGGGCGGTCCGATGCTGTTCAGCTCGTTCGTCGAGCGCAACTTGCTCGACGAACTCTGCCTGACGATCGCACCGAGCCTGGTCGGCGGTCTGGCCAGCCGGATCGCCGCTGGCCCGGGCCAGGTGCACACCGCGATGCGCTGCGCGCACATCCTCACCGACGACGACGGCTACCTGTACACCCGCTACGTCAAAGCTGAGTAGATCGCGGGAGTGGCTACTGTGGTCGGCATGAGCCGGGGCGCCGCAATCGCTACGTCGTTGATCGTGGTGACGGGGTTGCTGGCCGGCTGCGCACCTGGCTTGGCCGCCAACCCGCGTTTCGCCACCGATTCAGGTGGCCGGCCGCAGGGAAAGGCCACGACGGCCAAGCCACCCAACGGCCCGCCCCCGATCGCCGTGCCCAAGAACGACTTGTCGTGGCGTGACTGCACGTCGAAGGAATTCAGCGACGCCGCGGTCCCCCCAGCGCCTGGCGTCAAGCTGGATTGCGCAAGCTATGACGCCGACCTCGACCCCGTCAACGGCTCGGCGGGCACCCTGAGCATCGGTGTGGTACGCGCCCGCTCAGTGAAGACCCCGCACGATGCCGGCCCGCTGGTCTTCACCACCGGCGCGGATCTGCCGTCGTCGCTGCAGCTGCCGGTGTGGCTCGCGCGCGCCGGCGCCGACGTGCTGCAAAAGCACCCCGTCGTCGCCGTCGACCGCCGTGGCATGGGCACGTCGAGCCCGGTGGACTGCCTCGATCAGTTCGACCGTCAGGAGATCCGCGACCAGGCGCAGTTCCAGGCCGGCAACGATCCCGTCGCCAACCTCGGGGACATCGTGCAGAACGCCACCACCAGCTGCACCGACACCATCGCGCCCGGCGACTCCGCCTACGACAACACCCACGCCGCCAGCGACATCGAGCGATTGCGCAGTATCTGGGACGTGCCCGCGCTCGCGCTGATCGGCATCGGCAGCGGCTCCCAGGTGGCGCTGTCCTACGCCAGCTCGCATCCCGACAAGGTGTCCAGGCTGGTCCTCGATTCCCCGATCGCGTTGGGCGTGGGCGCCGAAGCCGCGGCCGAGCAACAGGTCAAAGGTCAGCAATCGGCGCTGGATGCCTTCGCCGCGCAATGCGCCGCGGTGAATTGCCCGCTGGGCCCCGATCCCAAAGCGGCGGTGAGCTCGCTACTGGCCGACGCCCGCGCCGGCCACGGCCCCGGGGGTATGTCGGTAGCGACCCTGGCCAACGCGATCAACATCTCGCTGGGCTACCCCAGCGGTGACCGGGCCAGTACCACCAACGACTTGGCCAATGCCCTCGCGACCGCACGCTCGGGTGACACCAATCTGCTGACCAGCCTGGCCAACCGAGCGGAGGGCATCTCCGGCACCGACGGGCAGTTCGTCAATTCATGCAGTGACGCGCTCAGCCGCCCCACGCCCGACCGGATTCGCGAGCTGGTAGTCGCCTGGGCCAAGCTCTACCCCCAGTTCGGCACCGTGGGTGCGCTCAATCTGGTCAAATGCGTCTCGTGGCCGAGCACCAACCCGCCGCCACCGCCGAAGGTTCTCAAAGTCAACGTGCTTCTGATGGGCGTGCAGGACGACCCGATCGTCGGGATGGAAGGCGTCTCGGCCACCGCAGCCACCATCATCAACGCCACCGCGGCCAGCAAGCGGGTGATGTGGCAAGGGATCGGCCACGGCGCCAGCATCTACTCCTCATGCGCGGTGCCGCCGCTGGTCGGCTACCTGGACAGCGGCCAGTTGCCGCCGACCGACACCTACTGTCCCGCCTGACCGCTGCGGCGATCGTCCATGTACGGTGCGCTCGTGATGCGCGCGGCGACGATGCAAAGCGGAGCGATGAGGAGGAGCGGCGCTGATGGCGGAAGTTGATTCCCCTCGTGGCGGTCTGCGCGACTGGGCGCAGGCCACATTCGGTCCCCGCACCGCCGCGCCGAGCACTGCGATTGTGCTGCGTTCGGTGCTGTGGCCGGTGGCCATCCTGGCAGTAATCCACCGCACCGTCGTGGTCACCACCAACGGCAACATCACCGACGATTTCAAGCCGGTCTACCGTGCGGTGCTGAACTTTCGGCACGGCTGGGACATCTACAACGAGCACTTCGACTACGTCGACCCGCACTACCTCTATCCCCCCGGCGGCACGCTGATCATGGCGCCGTTTGGCTATCTGCCATTCGCGGAGTCGCGCTATTTGTTCATCGCGTGCAACAGCGTCGCCATCGTGCTGGCGGGATACGTGCTGCTGCGGATGTTCAACTTCAAGCTGAGCTCCGTCGCAGCCCCGGCGCTGCTTTTGGCAATGTTCTGCACCGAATCCGTAACCAACACACTGGTTTTCACGAACATCAACGGCTGCATTCTGCTGCTTGAGGTGCTGTTTTTACGGTGGCTGCTCAACGGGTCCAGGCGACATGAATGGTGGGCCGGCATTGCAATCGGGCTGGCGCTGGTGGTCAAACCGGTGCTGGGCCCGTTGCTGCTACTGCCGCTGCTGAACCGCCAGTGGCGCGCCGTGCTGGCTGCCATCGTGGTTCCGGCGGCGTTCAACCTGGCCGCGCTGCCGCTGATCGTCCATCCCGAGGACTTCGTGACCCGCACGCTGCCCTACATGTTGGGCGTCCGTGACTACTTCAACAGCTCGATCGAAGGCAACGGCGTGTATTTCGGGTTGCCGTTCTGGCTGATCTTGTCGCTGCGAATCCTGTTCACACTGCTCACCATTGGCAGTTTGTGGCTGCTATACCGCTATTACCGCACCCGCAACCCGCTGTTCTGGTTCACCACATCGTCGGGCGTGCTGTTGCTGTGGTCGTGGCTGGTGCTGTCGCTGGCCCAGGGCTACTACTCGATGATGTTGCTCCCGTTCCTGATGACGGTCGTATTGCCCAACTCGGTGATTCGCAACTGGCTGGCGTGGCTGGGCATTTACGGGTTCCTGACGATGGATCGCTGGCTGCTGTTCAACTGGATGTACATCGGGCGGCCGCTGGAATACCTGAAGATCACCTACGGCTGGTCGCTGCTGCTGATCGTGGTGTTCACCGTGCTCTACTTCCGCTACCTGGACGCCAAAGCCGAAAACCGGCTAGATGAGGGCATCGATCCGGCATGGCTGACGGTCGAACGGCCGCGCGCTACCGTGGACGCATGAGCTCTCCGCACCTGCAACTGACCGACGACGAATGGCGCCAAAAGCTGACTCCCGACGAGTTTGCGGTGCTGCGACGGGCCGGCACCGAGCGCCCGTTCACCGGCGAGTACACCGACACCAAGACCACCGGCGTCTACGAATGCCGGGCGTGCGGCGCCGAGCTGTTTCGTAGTTCGGAGAAGTTCGAATCCCATTGCGGCTGGCCATCATTTTTCGACCCGGCCAATTCCGACGCGGTGATCCTGCGGTCCGATCACTCCATGGGGACGACGCGCACCGAAGTGCTGTGCGCCAACTGCCACAGCCATCTGGGCCACGTCTTTGAAGGCGAGGGCTATCAGACCCCGACCGATCAGCGTTACTGCATCAACTCGATCTGCCTGCGCTTGGTGCCGTCGGATTCCTGATCTTCGCGACACGTAAACGGTTGCGACGACACGCCGAAGCGCGTCGCAACCGTTTAAATCTCGCGGACGAGCGGTCGATCAGTCGACCCGGCTGGCGTGCATCTCCCAGAACGGGGCGTGGGCCCGGCCGTTGGTCAACCACGGTTCGATGATGCGGAATCGCTCCAGGAATGGCTCGATTTGCTCGGCCTGATCGGGGTTGCGGGCCAGCATCATCTCGATCGCTTGGACGCTCAGATTGACCTGATACGTTGTCGGCCCTAGGTAGGTGATCTCCCAGCCCGCAACGGGAAACACCTGCCGAAAGTCGTCCTCGGACAACGATCGTGGCATCCGGAAACCATTGACCTCGTGGGCGCCGAACTCGAACATGTACAGCCGCGCCCCGGGCTTGGTCGCGCGATGCAGGGCCTGGGCATACGACCGCTGCAGCTCTGGATCGGTCGAAAAGGTGTGGTAGAAGGCGCAGTCGACGACAGTGTCGAAATGATTCTCCAGACCCTCCAGCTTGGTCGCGTCTGCCAGTTGGAAGTTCACCGAGACCCCGGCTTTGCGCGCATTCTCCTTAGCGCGCTCCAGTCCTGCCGGCGAGGCGTCGATGCCGGTGGCCGAGTAGCCCTTTGACGCGTAGTAGATGGCATGGTGGCCCGGGCCGGTTCCTGGGTCGAGAACCTCGCCCTTCACCGCGCCCAGCGCAACCAGTTGCTGGACGACCGGTTGCGGGCCACCGATATCCCACGGTGTGGCCGTCGGCAATCCGTGCGAAACCCGCTCGTCGCGGTACATCTCTTCGAAGCGGCTGGGATCGACGGAAGCTGGTTGAGTCATGACATTAAACCTATCGCGATGCAACGCTCAGCGGCGCACCGCTTGGACCACCTGCACGGCATGTCGGCCGGCTTTCATCGTCTCGATGTGGACATCATCGAGGCCTGCGCTACGACAGCAATCAGCGAACGACGCCGCCTGTTGGTCGGTCCATCCGTGGCTGGCCAGCCCGGTGGCACCGGGTCGAACCTGGCGCTCGATCACCAGGAACCGCCCGCCCGGGGAGAGCACTCGACGAACCTCGGCGAGTCCCGCGGCGACATCCATCCAGTGATGCACGGTCGCAACAGACCACACCACGGTCGCTGAATGCTCCGGCACCGGAAGGTTTTCCGCGCTGCCCTGCAGCCAGGTAATGCCTGGGCGGTCGCGGGTCACCATTCGGGCCAAACGCAACATCAGGGTCGCCGGATCCACTCCGGTGACGCGCGCGCCCCGGCGGGCGGCTGCTCTGACGGAATTGCCTGGGCCGCAACCAATGTCCACAACGTGATCGGAATTTGTCACCGACGCCAGATCGGCCACCAATCGGGAGCGAGTACGGCCGAGCACCAGAATGATGAGCGCGACGAAAACTCCGATCGGCCCGGCAACTCCAGGGTGATCGGCATGATGGTTGACCGGCGTGGCCGGCGACATGTCCATCAGGGCAGCGATGCAATCAGCTGCTCGACTGGCACCCGCGGGCCGGTGAAAAACGGCGTCTCTTCGCGGGTATGCCGTCGCGCGTCGGTGGCCCGCAAGTCCCGCATAAGGTCGACAATGCGGTGCAGCTCGGGAGCCTCGAACGCCAAGATCCATTCGTAGTCGCCGAGTGCGAACGCCGGCACGGTGTTGGCCCTGACATCCTTGTACTCACGAGCCGCCATGCCGTGTTCTGCGAGCATGCGCCGGCGCTCCTCGTCGGGCAGCAGATACCACTCGTAGGACCGCACGAACGGGTAGACGCAGATGTAGGCGCCCGGCTCCTCCCCGGCCAGAAACGCCGGGATGTGGCTCTTGTTGAACTCCGCCGGCCGGTGCAACGCCACACTGCTCCACACCGGCGTGCACGCCCGGCCCAGCGTGGTGGTGCGCCGGAAATCCTCGTAGGTCGCCTGCAGCGATTCGACGCGTTCGGCGTGCGTCCAGATCATGAAATCGGCGTCTGCCCGCAAGCCCGCGACGTCGTAGACACCGCGTACCACGACGCCGTGTTCTTCCCGTTGCTTGAGGAAGGTCGCGGTCTCATCGACGACGGCATCACGATCCTCACCCAGCCCCCCTGGACGCACGGAGAACACCGAGAACATCAGGTAGCGAACGGTGGCGTTGATCGTCTCGTAATCCAAGCGGGCCATACAACTATCGTGCCACGGAGCCGTCGACCGCCCGGATCGCGCCGGTCACGGCCCGACCGGCCGCCCCGATGCACGCCGGCACCCCGATCCCGTCGAGATAACCACCCGCCACCGCTACGGTCGGCGGCAGACCTGCGCGTAGCTCGGCCACCAAGTCGCGGTGGCCGGGCCCGTACTGTGGCATCGCATCGAGCCAGCGGTGAACGCAGACATCCACCGGGTCGACTGCCAGCTCGAAAACCTGTGCCAGATCCTGTTTCGCCCAGGCCAGCAACTCGTCGTCGGACACCCGACGGGCTGGATTTTTGTCGGCTGAATCGCCGAACCGGCCGAAGGACAGTCGCAGCAGCTCGACGTCGCTGCGTCGTCCCCACTTTCGCGACGACAACGTGATTGCCTTGGCGTGCAACCGTTCCCCGCTGGCGACCAGCACGCCGGAATTCTGCGGGAAGCGGACACCGCGAGGAACGGCAAGCGCCACCACCACCGACGACGCGCTGACGATGCGGCCGGCTGCGGCAGCGGTGCGTGGTGCGATGCCCTCGACGAGCCCCGCCAAGCGCGGCGCCGGGACGGCGAGGATTACCGCGTCGGCACCCCACTGGCCACCGGCGGCGTCGTGCAGCATCCAGCCTTGCCCGGCAGCTTCGATGCGTGTCACGGCCGCCGGTACCCAATTCGGCCGGCTGCGTCTGACCAGTTCATCGACCAGCACCTGGTAACCGCCCCCAACTGAACCGAATACCGGTCCTGCGGTGACGCTCATGAGCGCCTGGCGGACCGCGTCGGTCAGGTTCGCCGCGCCCCCATCAAGAGCAGCCGCCAGAGTGGGAGCAGCCGAGCGAACGCCGATCGTCGCTGCCGACCCCGCGTACACCCCGCCGAGCATCGGATCCACCGAGCGGGCCACCACTTGCTCGCCGAACCGGTCTGCGACCAGGTCGACCACGGCGGGATCGCCACCCGGCTGCCAGCGAAACGGCCGACTCGGCTCGGACGCGATATGCGCGAGGGTCGCGTCGTTCACCAGCCCGGCCATCGACTCCGCTGACGAAGGAATGCCATTGAGCGTGGCCTGCGGCAGCGGGTGCAGCCGATCCTGGCTGTAGATCAGCGGACGCGCGCCGGTGGTCCCGACCTGACGGTTCGCCAGGCCCAGTTCGTCGAGCAGCGCCGGCATCTCGGGGCGGCGTACGACGAACGCCTCGGCGCCGACGTCCATGGGCACCCCGCCGACTTGCTCGGTGCGCAGCACCCCGCCCAGCCGGTCGGCCGGGTCGAACAACGTGATGCTCGCCTCGTCGCCCAGGGCCACCCGTAACCGGTAGGCCGCTGTCAGACCCGAAATACCGCCGCCGACAACACAATACGAGTGGGTCATAATGAATGGACCAGTGCCACCAATTCGGTGAGAACGCCGGGATCTGTTTCCGGCAGCACCCCATGCCCGAGGTTGAAAATGTGTCCGGCCGCGCCGGCGTCCACCGCGTTACGTCCGTCGTCGACCACCGCGCGCGCGGCCCGCTCCACCGCCGGCCAGCCGGCCAGCAACACCGCCGGATCGAGGTTGCCCTGCAACGCGGTGCCGGTTTGGACGCGGGCGGTGGCATCGACCAGCGAGGTTCGCCAATCGACACCGACGACCGTGGCACCCGCCTCAGACATGGCACCCAGCAGTTCGGCGGTGCCGACCCCGAAATGCGTCATCGCGACGCCGCGGTCGGCCAGCGCGGCGAAGACCCGCGCGCTGTGCGGCAGCACATAGCGCCGGTAGTCGGCGAGCGACACCGCGCCCGCCCACGAGTCGAACACCTGAATCGCATCCACCCCGGCGTCGAGCTGAAGCGCGAGAAACGCAATGGTGAGATCGGTCAGCTTTTCCATGAGCGCATGCCAGCAGGTCGGCTCGGCCAGCATCATCGCCTTGGTGCGGGCGTGGTGGCGGCTCGGCCCGCCCTCGACCAAATAGGACGCCAGCGTGAACGGCGCACCGGCGAACCCGATCAGCGGAACATCGCCCAACGCTTCGACCAGCAGGGAGACCGCGTCGGATACCGGTTGAACACGTTGTGACTCAAGGGGTTTCAATGCATCGATATCGGCGGCGGTGCGCACCGGTGCTGCGATCACAGGCCCGACGTCCGCGACGATGTCCAGGTCGACACCGGCGCCGCGCAGCGGCACCACGATGTCGGAGAACAGGATCGCGGCATCGACGTCGTGGCGGCGTATCGGTTGCAGGGTGATCTCGGTGATCAGCTCGGCGTCGAAGCAGGCTTCCATCATCGTGCTGCGCGCCCGCAGCGCACGGTATTCCGGCAGCGAGCGGCCGGCCTGACGCATGAACCACACCGGCACCCGCGACGGCTTGTGTCCGGTGGCCGCAGCCAGGTACGGCGACTCAGGCAATGTGCGACGAGTAGTCATCAGATCTAATGCTGCCACGACCAGTAACCTGCCTAACATGCCAGTTCGTCACCCCGAGGTCAGCTACGACGAGTTTCCAAGCCTGCGAATAGAACGCGCCGACCACGGGGTGCTGCATCTAATTCTGGATGCGCCAGGGCTTAATTCGGTCGGGCCGCAGATGCACCGCGACCTCGCCGACATCTGGCCGGTGATCGGTCGCGACCCCGACGTCCGCGTGGTCTTGGTCCGCGGCGAGGGCAAAGCCTTCTCGTCGGGGGGCAGCTTCGAGTTGATCGACGAGACGATGGGTGAGTTCAGCGACCGGCTGCGCATCATGCGCGAGGCCCGCGATCTGGTGCTCAACATCGTCAACTGCGACAAGCCGGTGGTGTCGGCGATTCACGGTGCCGCGGTCGGCGCCGGCCTGGTGGTGGCACTGCTCGCCGACGTCTCGGTCGCCGGTCGAAACGCCAAGATCATCGACGGCCACACCAAGCTGGGGGTGGCCGCGGGCGATCACGCGGCCATCTGCTGGCCGCTGCTGGTCGGGATGGCCAAGGCCAAGTTCTACCTGCTCACCTGCGAGCCGCTGTCGGGCGCCGAGGCGGAACGGATCGGGCTGGTGTCGATTTGTGTGGACGACGACCAAGTGCTGAGCACCGCGACCCGCATCGCGGCGGACCTGGCACAAGGCGCGCAATCGGCGATCCGCTTCACCAAGCACAGCCTCAACCACTGGTACCGGATGTTCGCGCCTGCCTTCGAAACCTCCCTTGGCCTGGAGTTTCTCGGGTTCGGCGGGCCTGACGTCGGCGAGGGTCTGGCCGCTCACCGCGAGAAGCGGGCCGCGCGTTTCTCCGCCGATTCGCCCTAAACGGCGCGCCTGTGTCCGCGTGTCGCGGGATAGGTCTAGCGTCAGACGTTGTGGCACACGCTGGCGACGAAGCAGAGCGGGGGCATGAGGAAGGGCGGCTGTTGTGAGCCGCGCCCGCGACGATGCAGCGCGGAGCAATGAGGAGGAGCGGCGCTCGTGAGCTCAGCCGAACCGGTCCCGTTCCGCGACGCAGTCGCGGCAATGAGCGGTGCCACCGTGCGACCGGAGATCGAGCTGGGCCCCATCCGGCCGCCGCAGCGCCTGGCGCCGTACAGCTACGCGCTGGGCGCCGAGGTCAAACGTCCCGAGGTCGACATCGTGTCGGAGCAGTCCGAGGGCGACGCGTTCGGCCGGCTGATCCTGCTCTATGACCCGGATGGGGCTGACGCGTGGGATGGCACCATGCGGCTGGTCGCCTACATCCAGGCCGACCTGGACTCCACCGAGGCGGTCGACCCGTTGCTGCCGGAGGTGGCGTGGAGCTGGCTGGTGGAAGCGCTGGACAAGCGCGCCGACCAGGTCACCGCGCTCGGCGGCACCGTCACCGCCACCAGCTCGGTGCGCTACGGGGACATCTCCGGACCGCCGAGAGCCCATCAGCTGGAGCTGCGCGCGTCCTGGACCGCGATCACTCCCGACATCGGTATACACGTCGAGGCGTTTTGCGAGGTGCTCGAGCATGCTGCGGGGCTGCCGCCGGTCGGGGTGACGGATCTGGGCACGCGGTCCCGCGTCTGACATGGCTTCCCAGCTGCCTCAAGCGGCCGACGATCAGCCCGACAGCGCGGAGCCAGAAGTAACGCTGCTGCTCGCGCCGGCCGACGGTGTGCCCGACCTGGCCACGAGTCCCGCCGAGATCGCCGCCGCCGCAGAACTGCTGGCTAACGGCCGCGGCGCATTCGCGGTCGATGCCGAACGGGCTTCGGGGTTTCGTTACTCCAACCGTGCTTACTTGATTCAGATTCGCCGGGCCGGTGCCGGCACCGTGCTCATCGATCCGGTCAGCCACGGCGGCGACCCGCTGACCGTGCTGCGGCCCGTCGCCGAGGTGCTCGCCGAAGACGAGTGGATTCTGCACGCGGCCGATCAGGACCTGCCGTGCCTGGCCGAGGTCGGCATGCGACCGCCGGCTCTGTATGACACCGAACTGGCCGGGCGGTTGGCCGGCTTCGACCGGGTCAACCTTGCGGCCGAGGCACAACGGCTGCTCGGGGTGGGTCTGGCCAAAGGTCATGGCGCCGCGGACTGGTCCAAGCGTCCGCTGCCGCCCGCGTGGCTCAACTACGCCGCCCTCGACGTCGAAGTCCTGCTCGAACTAAGGGACGCGATCGCGGGCGTGCTTGCCGAGCAGGGCAAAACAGTTTGGGCCGCAGAGGAGTTCGACTACTTGCGAAGCGTAGGTCAGGCACCGCCGGCGACCCGCCGGGAACGCTGGCGACGCACATCGGGCATCCATAAAGTGCGTAACCAGCGCGCCCTGGCGGCGGTTCGTGAATTGTGGACTGTGCGAGACGAAATCGCGCAACGCCGCGATATCGCGCCGGGGCGCATCTTGCCCGACTCGGCGATCATCGATGCCGCCACCGCCGACCCGAAGACCCGCGACGACTTGATCGCTCTGCCGATATTCGGCGGTCCTCGCCAACGACGCAACGCCGCAACATGGTTGGCGGCGCTGGAATCGGCGCGCCAATCGCCCGGTCCCGCGGAGGATGCCGAACCGCCTAACGGGCCACCGGCCCCGGCACGCTGGCCCAAACGCAGACCGGAAGCCGCGGCGCGACTGGATGCCGCCCGCGCAGGGCTGCGCAAACTCTCCGAGCAACTATCGGTGCCGACCGAGAATCTGGTGTCCCCCGACCTGGTGCGACGGCTGTGCTGGGATTGGGAGGGCGCCGACGATCCGGTAGGGACGATCGACGAATTCCTGACTGCCGGGCAGGCCCGCGATTGGCAACGTCAGCTAGTGGTGCCGGTGCTGGCCGAAGCGCTGCAGCCTCTCGATTCCGCCGAAATCGACAGCAGCGCGCAAAAGTTCGAGTAGGCATGACGCTGCCCTCGATCTCGGCGACACGAAGTAGCTAGTCGAGGCGCTCGCTGATCTGCGCTGCGGACTCGACGCCGTTGGTCAAGCCGGACAGCGCCGCCACCCAGCCGGTGATCTGGCGGGCCACATCCTGCTCAGTCAGACCGGCTTCGGCAAGCACCTCTGAACGCGATGCGTGATCGAAGAATTGTTGCGGCAGTCCGACATCGCGGCAGGGAACGTCGATCTCGTTGCGCCGCAACGCTGCTGACACCGCCGAACCGATACCGCCGTTGACACCGTTGTCTTCCATCGTGACGACCAGCTTGTGCCCACGTGCCAATTCGCTCACAACATCCGAAACCGGAAGTACCCACCGTGGATCGATCACTGTCACGCCGATGCCCTGGTTGCGCAGGCGCTCGGCCACCGCCAGGCCCGTCGAAGCGAACGCCCCGACCACCACCAGCAACACATCGGCGGTCAGCCCGTCGGACGGCACCGCGAGCACGTCTACGCCGTTGCGGCGTTCAACAGCCGGAATGTCCTCGCCGACATCGCCTTTCGGGAAACGGATGGCCGTCGGCCCATCATCTATGTCGAGCGCTTCACCGAGCTCTTCGTGCAGCCGAGTACCGTCCCTGGGCGCGGCTACCCGCATACCGGGAACGATGCCCAGCATCGACAGATCCCACATGCCGTTGTGGCTGGCGCCGTCCGGGCCGGTGATCCCCGCCCGGTCGAGCACCATGGTGACCGGTAGCTGATGCATCGCCACGTCCATCATGATTTGGTCGAACGCGCGGTTGAGAAATGTCGAGTAGATCGCCACCACCGGATGTAGCCCACCCATGGCCAATCCGGCCGCCGACGTCATCGCGTGCTGCTCCGCGATGCCGACGTCGAACAACCGATCCGGGAAGCGCTGCCCGAATGCCGTCAGCCCGGTGGGCCCCGGCATGGCCGCGGTGATCGCCACAATGTCGCGGCGTTTGGCCGCGAATTCGATCAGCGATTCGGAGAAGGTCGCCGTCCAGCTCGGTCCCGGGATCTTGGTGGCCAGTCCGGTCGCCGGGTCGATCACCCCACACGAATGCATCTGCTCGGCTTCGTCGGCCTCGGCCGGGCCATAGCCCATGCCCTTGTTGGTGACGACGTGCACCAGCACCGGCCCGCGGAATCCACGGGCGCTGCGCAGCGCGGTCTCCACAGCGTGTTCGTCATGGCCGTTGACCGGCCCGACGTACTTCAGCCCGAGATCGGTGAACAGCAACTGCGGTGAAAGCGCATCCTTCACACCGGCTTTGACGCTGTGCATGAACTGGTAAGCCAGTTCGCCGACGACCGGCATTCCGCGTACCGCGCTGCGCCCCCGCTCCAACAGGTGCTCGTAGCTGGGTTGCAGCCGCAGCGCGGCGAGGTGATTGGCCAAACCCCCGAAGGTCGGTGCGTAGCTGCGGCCGTTGTCGTTGACGACGATCACCACCGGGCGGTGCCCGGCCGCGATGTTATTCAGTGCCTCCCAACACATTCCGCCGGTGAGCGCACCGTCGCCCACCACCGCGACGACGTGCCGGTTGCGGTGTCCGGTCAGCTCGAATGCCTTGGCCAGCCCGTCGGCGTAGGACAACGCCGCGCTGGCGTGGCTCGACTCAACCCAGTCGTGTTCGCTTTCGGCCCGAGACGGATAACCCGACAAACCACCCTTTTTGCGCAGCGTCTCGAAGTCCGCCGAGCGGCCGGTCAGCATTTTGTGGACGTAGGCCTGGTGGCCGGTGTCGAAGACGATCGGATCGTGTGGCGAATCGAATACCCGATGCAATGCGAGCGTCAATTCGACGACGCCAAGGTTGGGCCCCAGATGCCCTCCGGTGGCCGCCACCTTGTGAATGAGAAACTCACGAATCTCGTCGGCCAGATCACCCAAGTCCGCCTGAGAAAGGTGCTGCAGATCGGCGGGCCCGCGGATCTGTTCAAGCATCCCGCCAGTGTACGACGCCCGCCAGTCCACCGAGCCGACCTGCGGAGATACTTCGGCGGTAGCCGCCGGTGACGTCCTCCATGCGGCCGGACGTTAGAACAGTGAACAAGCCTTGTCGACGCTCACCACGATATTCAGACAGGGCCTGGTCCTACTTTTACGGAATCTATACAGCCCCTGGCCGCCACCGGCGTTGGATGGACAATACGCTCCGAGCGTGTCGTCACCGACGTCGCTGCTGAAGCGCTTGATTCTGGGTCGGCCGTTCCGCAGCGACCGCCTCGCCCATACCCTGCTGTCCAAGCGGATCGCACTGCCCGTATTCGCCAGCGACCCCCTGTCTTCGGTCGCGTACGCGACGCAGGAGATCCTGTTGATCCTGACCCTGGGCGGGCTCAGCTACCTCTATCTGACGCCGTGGATTGCCGCGGCCGTGGTGCTGCTGCTTACAGTTGTGGTGCTGTCGTACCGGCAAGTGGTGCAGGCATATCCCAGCGGGGGCGGATCGTATGAGGTGGCTTCCACGAACTTGGGCCCCCGCGCCGGGCTGGTAGTTGCCGCGGCGCTGCTGGTGGACTATGTGATGACGGTCGCGGTATCCGTCGCGGCGGGTGTGGACAACATCATCTCGGCCATCCCCGATCTGAACGCGTATCGCATCGCGATCAACATCGGCTTCCTCTTGCTGCTGACGGGCATGAATCTGCGCGGCATTCGAGAATCCGGACAGATATTTGCCATTCCGACCTACGCCTTCGTCGTCGGTGTGCTGTCGATGATCGCAATCGGACTCGTTCGCGCGATGCTCGGTGACGCGCCACAGTCCGAGAGCGCTAACTACGGCATTCACGCCGAACATGTAGGGCTCAACACGTTGGCGCTTTCCTTGGTGGCACTACGCGCTTTCTCCTCCGGCTGCACCGCGCTCACCGGGGCCGAAGCCATCTCCAACGGTGTGCCCGCGTTCCGAAAACCCAAGGGAATCAATGCCGCTCGAACGATGGCGATGATGGGCACGCTGTCGATCACGATGTTTGCTGGCGTCACCGCGCTCGCCCTAATCGCTCACGTTCGTTACACCGAAAACACCTGCGACCTCATCGGATACCGCGGCGACTGCGCTAACGACGCGCAACGCACCGTCATCGCCCAAATCGCCGCCGCGGTGTTCGGCAACAACAGCGTGATGTTCTTTTACCTGCAGGCGGCGACGGCGCTGATCCTGATCCTGGCGGCGAACACCGCTTACAACGGCTTCCCGTTGCTTGGCTCCATCCTCGCGCAGGACCGTTATTTACCGCGGCAACTGCACACTCGCGGTGACCGACTGGCGCATTCCAACGGCATTATTCTGCTCGCGCTGATCGCCGGCGGGTTGATCTATGCCTTTGACGGATCGACCACCCGGCTGATCCAGCTCTACATCGTCGGTGTGTTCACCTCCTTCACGCTGTGTCAGACCGGCATGGTCCGGCACTGGAATCGGGAACTACGGGGCGCCACCACCGGCGCAGAACGGCTCAGAATCAACCGTGCCCGGGCCATCAACGCATTCGGCGCCTGCTTTACCGGAGTGGTCTTGGTGGTCGTGATGGTCACCAAGTTCACCCACGGTGCCTATCTGGTTGTGATCGCCATCCCGCTGCTATGCCTGCTCATGCAAGCCATCCGGCGGCACTATGCCGCAGTGCGGACCGAGTTGCGCACCAGCATCGACGACCACCACGTCCTGCCCAGCCGGGTGCACGCCATCGTGCTGGTATCGGGCTGGCACAAAGCAACACAACGTGCCCTCATGTTCGCCCGGGCCACCAGACCCGACGCCCTCACCGCCCTGACGGTCAACATCGATGACGCCGAAACCCGGGAACTCCTAGCCGAGTGGCAGACGGTCGAGGTCGACGTTCCGCTCACCGTCATTGAGTCGCCCTACCGCGAGATCACCCGCCCCGTTATCGATTACATCAAGCGGCGGCGAAAAGGTGGGCCGCGTGACGTCATCAATGTCTATATCCCCGAATACGTTGTCGGCCGCTGGTGGGAAAACCTGCTACACAACCAAAGTTCATTGCGGCTCAAGGGCCGCCTGCTGTTCGAGCCGGGCGTTATGGTTACCAGTGTCCCCTGGCAGCTTCGCTCATCCGAGCAGCGCGATCTGACACACGTCACCCACAGCCCGGGTGAGATCCGCCGGGGTATCGGCGATCCGGAGGGCAAGACAGCTTAGGCTGAGCCGATAAGTGAGCCGCCGCGCTTCGACAGGAAAAGTCGAGTTGGTTGAGATTGGAACGTGTTTCGGTATCGAAGAATTCGACATGCCCCTCTTTCGCCGTTTCATCGCTGCCCGCACCTAGTCATCGGACTCTGCCGTCGGCCCGGATTTCGTCACCTGCTGTCAGAGACGCGAGCATGCGCCGAATCGCACAGGCACGATAGGTACGTGGCGGATCTTTCGTTTGACGATCAAGAGCGCCTTGCACTGTGCGATCTCTTCGAGGAGCTAGGGCCTGACGCCCCCACACTGCTCGAGGGCTGGAGCGCCGAGGACCTCGCCGCCCACCTCGTGGTTCGGGAGCACGACCCCATCGCTGGCCCATGCCTCGTCGTACCTGGCCTATTCCAGCGATTCGCCGAGCGACGCACAGCGAAGCTCGTGCAGCAGAAGGAATTCGAGTGGCTGGTCACGCGGATCCGGTCGGGCCCACCCCCCGGATTGTTCCGCATCGGCTGGGTGCGGTCCTTCCCGAACCTGAACGAATTCTTCGTCCATCACGAAGACCTGCGCAGAGCCAATGCCCTCGGCCCGCGCGGAACCCTGACGCCCGCATTGGAGGCCGCCCTATGGCGAAATGTCCGCCAAGGTAGCCGCTACCTGAGTCGCAGGCTGCGGGAGGTCGGGCTTGAGATCTGCTGGGCGGGAACCGACGAGAGGATAACGGTTCGGAAGGCCGAACCCACTGCTCGACTCAGCGGCCCGCCTGGTGAACTTCTGCTGTTCGTCTTCGGCCGTCAGGCTGTTGCGCAGGTTGCCGTGACCGGACCGGCCGAGGCTGTCGCGACGGTTCGCCATACCAACTTCGGGATGTGAGGTTGGATGGCACAAGTCCGGTGACTCTAGATCAACCCACCTCCCCGGTTGGACTCCACCGACGTTCCTGAACAAGGCTCTAGGTCAGATCTTGACGCTCAATGTCATGGGAGGTCTGTGGGTGCGCTAATTCGCCTTTAGTGAACTGCCCGCAGGTCACGCGCAGCACTGCCTAGGTAAGCCTGCTAAATTATGCCCCGGTGTGCCGGGAAGCCTGGTCGGCGTCTTTATTCGTGCAATTCGGGTTTCCCTGCTATTCAGGGCTATTCAGGAGCGCGCGATGACTTGGCAGGGCGGCCAATGAACGTCGTTCATGCCGTCTACGCGGTGACGGTATTCGTGGTGGCCTACGTGTTGATCGCCACGGAGCGGTTCAACCAGACATTGGTGGCGCTGTTCGGCGCGACAGCCATGTTCTTCTTGCCGGTGATCAACTCCGATGAGGTCTTCTACTCACGTGGCACCGGGGTCAACTGGGACGTCCTCTTTTTGCTGCTCGGGATGATGATCATCGTCAGCGTGATCCGCCAGACCGGCGTGTTCGAATACCTAGCCATCTGGTCGTCCAAACGCGCCAAGGGCTCTCCGCTGCGAATCATGATCCTGCTAGTACTTGTCACCGCCCTTGGAACAGCAGTTCTGGACAACGTGACCACGGTGCTGTTGATCGCGCCGGTCACGCTGCTTGTGTGCGACAGGCTTGACATCAGTCCAGCGCCGTTTCTGATCGTCGAGGCCCTCGCCGCCAACAACGCCGGCGCAGCAACCCTGGTCGGCGACCCGACCAGCATCATCATCGGCACCGGAGCACACCTGAGCTTCCTTACCTTCACGGCCAACATGGCACCAGCGGTGCTCATCGTGCTCGCCGTCCTGCTGCTGCTGCTGCCCTGGCTGTTTCCAGGCTTCTTCACCGTCGATCCCGATCGGGTCGCCGATGTCATGTCGCTGAACGAGAAGGAAGCGATCAGCAACCACAAGCTGCTGATCCAGTGCGGGATCGTCCTGGTGGTCGTGTTCGCAGGATTCGTCGCGCACAAAGAGATCCACACGGAGCCCTCCCTGGTGGCGATGGCCGGCGCCGGCATCCTGATCGTGATCTCCGGCCTGAGCCGGAAGTTCTACCTGTCCGGCGTCGAATGGGAGTCGCTGCTGTTCTTCGCAGGACTGTTCATCATGGTTGGGGCCCTGGTCCGGACCGGCGTCGTCAATAACTTGGCACATGCGGCCAGCCAGGTGACCCACGGCGATGCCTGGACGGCCACGTTGCTGATCCTCACGGTGTCTTTCACGTTGGGCAGCTTCATCAACAACGTTCCGTACGCCGCCACGATGACACCGGTCGTCGCGCAGCTGGCCGAATCCATTCCCGGGCACACCAGTTCCGGTGTGCTGTGGTGGGCGCTGCTCCTAGGGACGGTCCTCGGCGGCAATCTCACCGCCGTGGGGGCGAGCGCGAATATCGTCGCGGTCGGGATCGCGCAACGCGCAGGCCATCCGGTGTCGTTTTGGGACTTCACCCGACGGGGTGTGGTGGTGACCGCTTTCTCATTTGCACTTTCCGTCGGTTACCTGTGGCTGCGCTACTTCGCCTTCGGTTAGCCTGCCCACCAGCTCACGCAAAGCACCGGGGTTCAGTATTGTGTCCGTGTGCGGGCAGAGGACCTCGAAGAGAAGTTCCCGATCGTGCCCATTGACTCCGATGCTGTCGACGCTGCACGCATGATCGCCGAGCACCATCTGCCCGGCCTCCTGGTCACCGATACTTCCGGGAACCCGTACGCGGTTTTGCCGGCCTTCGCCATGCTGCGATTCATTCTGCCGCGGTATGTGCAGGACGACCTAACGCTGGCCGGCGTCCTTGGCGATTCGACTCCTGACGAGGCCATGCGGCATTTGGCGGGAAAGACGGTCGGCGATGTGCTGCCCGACTATCTGCGTGAGATTCCGTCGGTCGATGCGCGTGCCACCATCACGAAGGTGGCCGCGGAGATGGCGCTGGCGCGAAGTCCGCTGATCGCGGTGACTAAGAACGGGAAGTTGCATGGTGTGATCACGGCGTCACACCTGCTAGCCGCGGCGCTGAAATCTTGAGCGCCATTTCGCCGCACATGCTCAGCCTGGTGTGTGCCCGACGGCAGGACAACCGATGAACGTCGTTCACTCCATCTACGCGACGGGCGTATTCGTGATCGCCTACGCGTTGATCACCACCGAGCGTTTCAACAAGACCATGGTGGCGCTGGCCGGCGCGGTAGCCGTGTTCTTCTTGCCGGTGATCAACTCCGATGAGGTCTTCTACTCACGCGACACCGGGATCGACTGGGACGTCATCTTTTTGCTGCTCGGGATGATGATCATCGTCAGCGTGGTCCGCCAGACCGGCGTATTCGAATACATCGCGATTGTGTCGGCCAAGCGCGCTAAGGGCTCCCCACTGCGGATCATGATCCTGCTGGTGCTTGTCACCGCGGTCGGTTCGGCATTCCTGGACAACGTGACCACGGTCCTGTTGATCGCACCTGTCACCGTGCTGGTAGCCGACCGGCTGGCGATCAGTCCAGCGCCATTTCTGATCGCCGAGTCCTTCGCCTCCGATATCGGTGGCGCGGCGACCCTGGTCGGCGACCCGACCAGCATCATCATCGGCACCGGCGCCCACCTGAGTTTCGTTTCGTTCCTGGCCAACATGGGCCCACCGGTGCTGATCGTGCTCGCCGCCCTGCTCCTCATGCTGCCCAGCCTGTTTCCAGGCTTCTACAAAGTCGATCCCGACCGAGTCGCCGATGTCATGTCGCTCGACGAGAGTGAAGCGATCCGCAACCGCAAGCTGCTGATCCAATGCGGGATTGTCCTGGTCGCGGTGTTCGCCGGGTTCGTCGTACACCACGTGATCCACATGGAGCCGTCACTGGTGGCGATGACGGGCGCTGGCATCTTGATCATCGTCTCTGGCCTGAGCCGTGACTTCTACCTGTCCAGCGTCGAATGGGAGACGCTGCTGTTCTTCGCGGGACTGTTCGTCATGGTCGGGGCCCTGGTGCGGACCGGTGTGATCAGCAACTTGGCCCATGCGGCCAGCCACGCGACCGGCGGCAATTTGTGGATGACGACACTACTGATCCTGGGTGTGTCCTTCCTGTTCAGCGGCTTCGTCAACAATGTGCCGTATGCCGCCACGATGACGCCGATCGTCGCCGAGTTCGTCGACTCCATTCATGCCGACGCCAACGCCGGTGTGCTGTGGTGGGCCCTGATCCTCGGCACCATCCTCGGGGGCAACCTCACCCCCATCGGGTCCAGCGCGAATATCGTCATCGTCGGACTCGCCGAACGCGCCGGGGCTCGCGTCTCGTTCTGGGACTTCACCAAACGAGGGGCCGTGGTGGTCGCGGTCTCGTTTGCGATTTCCGTCGGTTACCTGTGGCTGCGTTACTTCGCCTTCGCTTAGCCCGGTCCGCGCCAGCGACGGTCGCGCGACGCGTATGAAATCCTGACGGCGATCCCGATCACCGGAGCTTCCCGGCGGAAGTATTGTGTCGGTGTGCAGGCAGAGGAAATCGACGAGAAGTTCCCAGTCGTCAATATCGACTCAGATGCGCTTGATGCGGTCCGTCTACTCGCCGAGCACCGGCTGAACGGGATCGTGGTGGTCACCGACACGTCCGAAACGCCGTACGCCGTGCTACCGGCCTCGCAGGTCGTCCGATTCATCGTGCCCGGCTATGTGCAGGACGATCCCGGGCTGGCCAGCGTCTTGACCGAGTCGATGGCCGACCACGCCGCAGAGAAGCTAAGCGGCAAGAAGATCCGCGACATGCTGCCTAAGCAACCCCAGCGCATTCCGGTGGCCAATGCCGACGACACCATCATCGAGGTGGCCGAGGTCATGGCACGGCTACGAAGCCCGCTCGTTGCCGTCGTCAAAGACAACAAGTTGCATGGAGTGATCACCGCATCACGCCTGTTGGCCGCAGCCCTAAAAACGTAGTTCTGTTGCGCGGCAACCTGACCCGTCAGCGAGTCAACAGCGCGACGCACTCGGTGTGATGGGTCAGCGGGAACGAGTCGAACACCGAGATCTTGTCCACCGCATATCCGTGCCGCTGATAGAGGCCGACGTCGCGGGCGAATGACGCTGCCTCACAACCGATATGCACCACCCGCGGGACCTCGGCCGCGGC
>NZ_JBAUZA010000009.1:0-15083 GCF_049585075.1 Mycobacterium sp. | reverse complement strand
GGCCATCGGGCTGACCCCATCGTCTGGGCACTCGATGCAAAAAGCCGGGTTGCACGCCCTCACCCATAACCTGGCCATCGAGCTTGCCGGGCACAAGATCCGCGTCAACGCGGTGGCACCGGCCGCGGTCAAGACCCCCGCTTTGGAGCGGTGGGTACCGAAGGACGAGATCGACACGACGCTGGATACTTTTGCGCCGCTTCATCCGCTGGGACGAGTCGGCACTCCGGCCGATGTGGCCAGCGCCGTGACGTATCTGCTGTCTGATGAGGCCAGCTGGGTCACCGGCGCGATTCTCAACGTCGACGGCGGCATCATGGCCGGCCGCAACTAACCCGACAACGACGCCGGACGTACCGAAAAGCTAATCGCACCACCACAAAGTTGCACGAACGAAGGAGACCAAGTGTCACACCAATATGGCAAGAACCCCGCGGCGGTTGATGCGCTGAGCCCCGAGCAGTACCACGTCACCCAGGAGAGCGGGACCGAGCGTCCGTTCACCGGCGAGTATTGCAACAACCATGAACCCGGTATTTACGTTGACATTGTTTCTGGTGAACCGCTTTTCGCTTCGTCGGACAAATTCGACAGCGGAAGTGGCTGGCCCAGCTTCACCCAGCCGATCAACACGGACAGCCTTGTTGAAAAGCGCGACCGCAGTCACTTCATGGAACGGGTCGAGGTGCGGTCAGTTCACGCCGATAGCCATCTGGGGCACGTATTCCCGGACGGCCCTACAGAAGCCGGCGGGTTGCGCTACTGCATTAACTCGGCATCGCTGCGGTTCATCCACCGCGATGACCTGGAAGCTCAGGGGTATGGGCAGTATCTGCGGTTGTTCACGAAAGATGTATCGGAGCAATACCAAAGCGTCGACGAGCAGCAATCATGACCGACCACGACAAGATCGCCGTTCTCGCCGGTGGCTGCTTTTGGGGCATGGAGGACCTGTTCCGGGAGCAGCCCGGTGTGGTGTCCACCCGTGTCGGCTACACCGGCGGCAGCAACACGCATCCCACCTACGGCAATCACCCCGGCCATGCCGAGGCACTCGAAATCACCTACGACCCAGACGAGACCGATTACCGGGCACTGCTGGAATTCTTCTTTCAGATTCACGACCCGACCACCAAGAACCGTCAGGGTAACGATGCCGGAACCAGTTACCGGTCGGCAATTTTCTATCTGGACGACGAGCAGAAACAGATCGCGTTGGACACCATCGCCGACATCGACGCGTCAGGAGTGTGGCCCGGCAGGGTCGTCACCGAGGTCAACCCGGCCGGCGAGTTTTGGGAGGCCGAGCCCGAGCACCAGAACTACTTGCAGCGCTACCCATCCGGCTACACTTGCCACTACATTCGGCCCGAGTGGACGTTGCCCAACCGCGGTGACGGTGCCGGCGCGGGGGCAGCTACGGCAGAACATGCCAACCGTACTCAATAACGACCTGGGCTCGGTAACACAGGACAGGGACCCGACAACTCCGCCTGATTGGCAGCTGCTGTTCAGCGGGTACGCGCCATTGGTGCTCTATGCGGCCGTATGTGTCGCAGGATGGGTTTTGCCGCGGCCCAGCAATCGGCGAGCGGCGGTGACGGGATGACTCAGAACCCGAATCTCGCTGCACTATCGGCAGCGGGCGTGTCGGTCTGGCTGGATGACTTGTCCCGCAACCTGTTGCAATCCGGCAGGCTGCAGCAACTGATCGACACGAGAAGCGTTGTCGGCGTGACCACTAACCCGTCCACCTTTGAGCGCGCACTTGCACACGGCTGCGCCTACGATGGCCAAATCGCCGAGCTGACGGCCGGCGGTACCGACATTGACACCGCGGTCCGCACGGCGATCACCGACGACGTCCGGGCGGCTTGCGATGTGCTGCGCCCTCAGTGGGAGGCCTCCGACGGCGTCGACGGAAGAGTGTCCATTGAAGTCGACCCGTCGCTGGCTCACAACACCGATGCGACAGTCACGCAGGCCGTCGAGTTGGCCAAGATCGTCGACCGGCCCAACGTGTTCATCAAAATACCGGCCACCGCGGCGGGGCTGCCCGCGATCAGCGCGGCGCTGGCCAAAGGTGTCTCTGTCAACGTGACGCTTATCTTTTCCGTCCAACGGCACCGAGCGGTGATGAAGGCCTACCTGGACGGTATCGAAACCGCCCAGCACGCTGGCGCTGACCTATCCCAAATCCATTCGGTAGCATCACTTTTTGTGTCCCGGGTCGACGCCGAGGTCGACAAGCGACTCGAGGCGATCGGCACCGATGAGGCACTCACACTGCGGGGACAGGCGGGCGTCGCCAACGCCCGATTGGCCTACGCGGCCTACCAGCAGGTCTTCGAAGCCGAGCCACGCTACACGGCGCTGCGCGCCGCCGGAGCTCGCACGCAACGCCCGCTGTGGGCCTCCACCGGAGTAAAAAACACCGCCTACCCCGACACGATGTACGTCACCGAACTGGTGGCACCAAACACGGTCAGCACCATTCCTGAGCCGACGCTGGAGGCGGTGGCCGACCACGGCGTCATCGCAGGTGAAACCGTGACTGGCAAGGCGGTGCAGGCACAAGAGGTATTCGACCGGCTGACTGCGGTCGGTATCGATCTGCCCAACGTGTTCGCTGTGCTCGAACACGACGGCGTGTCCAAGTTCGCGGCGTCCTGGTCGCGGGCACTTCAGCGCTAAACACTTTGTGGTGCTTCAACGTTCACCAATCTAGGAGACGATCTGATGTCCACCTCGGCGCCACCATCGGGAGAGCTTCGAGCCAGCCGGCCATTCCCGCAGCGCACCGGCCCCACGGGTAGCCTGATCTACCGGCTGATCACCACGACCGATCACAAAGTGATTGGGATCATGTATGTCGTCGCGTGCTTTGCGTTCTTTTTCGTCGGCGGGCTCATGGCGCTGCTGATACGCGGCGAGCTGGCCGCCCCCGGGCTACAGTTCGTATCCAACGAGCAGTACAACCAACTGTTCACCATGCACGGCACGGTGATGCTGCTGTTTTATGCGACCCCGATCGTGTTCGGGTTCGCCAACCTGGTGCTGCCCCTGCAAATCGGCGCCCCCGATGTCGCCTTTCCGCGGCTCAACGCATTATCGTTGTGGCTCTTTGTTTTCGGTGCGATCATCGCCCTGGGCGGCTTCCTCGCCCCCGGTGGGCCAGCGGACTTCGGGTGGACCGCCTACACCCCGCTTTCCAACGCGATCCATTCCCCGGGGCCGGGAGGTGATCTGTGGATCCTGGGACTCATCGTCGGTGGGTTGGGCACCATCCTGGGCGGGGTCAACATGATCACCACCGTGGTGTGCCTGCGCGCGCCGGGCATGACGATGTTTCGGCTGCCGATTTTCACCTGGAACATCCTGGTCACCAGCATCATGGTCCTAGTGGCCTTCCCGCTGCTGACGGCCGCGTTGTTCGGGCTGACCGCCGATCGTCACCTCGGCGCACACGTATTTGACCCAGCCAACGGCGGAGTCCTGTTGTGGCAGCACATGTTCTGGTTCTTCGGCCACCCCGAGGTCTACATCATCGCGCTGCCTTTCTTCGGCATCATCACCGAAGTCATCCCGGTGTTTTCCCGCAAACCGTTATTTGGCTACTCCACCATGGTCTACGCCACCATCAGCATTGCGGCGCTGTCAATCGCGGTGTGGGCCCATCATCTCTATGCCACCGGTGCGGTGCTGCTGCCATTTTTCTCCTTCACCACCTACCTCATTGCGGTTCCCACCGGAATCAAATTCGTCAACTGGATCGGCACAATGTGGAAGGGCCAGTTGACCTTTGAGACTCCGATGCTTTTCGCGGTAGGCTTTTTAGTGACTTTTCTGCTCGGTGGCCTGTCGGGCGTGTTGCTGGCCAGCCCACCAATCGACTTCCACGTCACCGACACCTACTTCGTGGTCGCCCACTTCCACTACGTGCTGTTCGGCACCATCGTGTTCGCCACTTACGCCGGGGTGTATTTCTGGTTTCCCAAGATGACCGGGCGGCTACTCGACGAACGGCTGGGCAAGTTGCACTTCTGGCTGACGCTGATCGGATTTCACACAACATTTTTGGTACAACACTGGCTCGGCGGTAAGGGGATGCCACGCCGCTACGCCGATTACCTGCCCACCGATGGGTTCACCACACTCAACATCATCTCAACGATCGGGGCATTCATCCTTGGGGTGTCGATGCTGCCGTTCGTGTGGAACGTGTTCCGTAGCTGGCGCTACGGCGAGCCAGTCACCGTCGACGATCCATGGGGCTACGGCAACTCCCTAGAGTGGGCCACCAGCAGCCCACCCCCGCGGCATAACTTCACCGAACTGCCCCGAATCCGCTCTGAGCGGCCCGCCTTCGAACTGCACTATCCACACATGATTGAACGGATGCGCAGTGAGGCCCACGTCCTGCGCGGACCAGGAAAGACGTGATAATGGCCGCCGGCTACGATACCAAGTCTGCAACGAACGGCCGCCAACACTGTGCCGGCTCGTAACACATTGCGCCTAGGCTTCTTCCAATGCCTCGCCAAGTGATTGAAGAACCTTGTTGTGCTGCGCGTAGACAAGCGTGTGACCCACCACCAACGCAGCGACGACGGGCCATTCCATCATCCCAAATGCGGCCATGGCACCGACGCCGGCATAGAAAGCCAGCTGTTTCGGTGCCGGTAGCGTCAGGTTGACACTCCAGGGCGAGGACGGGGAAACCCTGCCCGTGCCCTGAACTCCCGCTTTATTCATCACGCCTCCTGATCTGCCGACCGAGTCGCATGAACTCGATACCGGTGCATAGACCTTCCATTGACGCGAGTCCGCTGTTGGGTTGCTCCGCTCGGGGCCTCGTTCATTGTCCTGGCGGAATAGTTGGCTGGCGAGTCGCATAGTAAATCGCGCAATTGTTTTCGTCCGCGGTTGAGCCTCGAACTTACGGTTCCTTGTCGGGTGTCCATCATGGCAGCGATCTCCTTGTAGGAGTACCCCGCAACGTCGGCAAAATAGATGGCGATGCGAAACTGCTCAGGCAAGAACATCATTGCCGCCTTGAGGTAGGAGTCTGGCAGCATTTCGAGCGCCTGCTCTTCGGCCGACTGAAGGCCCTCAGGCGTGCGTGAGGCACTGGCCGCTAGCTGTTGATCGGTGATCTCACTAGTCGGATGCTCTGCGGGACGGCGCTTTTGCCTCCGATAGCTGCTGATATAGGTGTTAATCATGATCCGCCGCAGCCATGCTGTGAAGTTCGTTCCTGGCTCGAATCCCCGGCGACCAACATAAGCGTTGAGCACTGTCTCTTGCACCAGATCCTCCGCATCCGCTCTGTTGGAGGTCATCCGAAGAGCTTGCCGATAGAGAGGCTCAAGGAGCGGAACAACGGCGCTTTCAAATTGTGCCCTCAGCTGACCGTCTGGCACCTTTGTGCGTTCCGCACGCATGCGTTCCACGTTATGTTCCTTCCATTGCGAAAAGTATTGGCACGCGTTGAGACTGGGCGTCGCTTGCTAGGCTCAGGCGGTCCTCTGTGATGCTGGGGTAGGTGCCGGTCATCGCAATTCCTTCTTTGTTCCGCAGTGCCCGCGTTGCCAATTGCACTCTGACGAAGCCCGGCCTTACGCAGCCATGACCGCAGGTACGGTATTTCCTCGACTCCACAGAACCTCCGCTTGCCGTTCTGAGGCCAGCATCCACCGCTGCAGGGTGAGTGGTCATCACCCGACGAGGCAATTCATCCGGGTGAGCGCACGCGCTACCCACTACACAAGTCGGCCGCCGGGGTTGTGGCTACTTGCTGGAGGGGTGCGCTGGCGGCTGCGCAACACGAAAACGTTAAGGTTGCCGGCCCGATCCACCGGTCTTGACGATTCGTCTGTCGTTTATCACCCGGGTGAGTGACGGAGGTGGGCGACGACAGTTCACCCCGTTGCGCGCCATGCTCTTAAGGTCTACACCCGCGCAGCCGTGTTCTGTTGTGTGAGACAACCATCGCCCTAACGAGGAGGACATAGTGAGCGCCGCCAGGAGAATGCTGGAGACCTATCCACGAGATCTAGGCCGGATTGATAGAGCCAAGCTGATCGCATGTATCGACGCCTGTTTCGAATGCGATCAAGCCTGCACAGCGTGTGCAGATTCCTGTCTGAGTGAAGACGACGTCAACCACTTGACCAAATGCATCCGTACTTGCCTTGATTGCTCGGATGTCTGCGCGACAACCGGCCGCGTCGTGTCCCGGCACACGGGCTACGACGCCAACTTGACTAGGACGGTGCTCGAAACGTGCGCCTTCGCCTGTAAGACAAGCGCAGACGAGTGCGACAAGCATGCGCCGAAACACGAGCATTGCCGCGTGTGCGCCGAGGTATGCCGTCGCTGTGAACGAGCCTGCCGCGACCTTGTTGAGGCGCTCGGCTGAGACAACCACCGAGTGTCACCTTGCAGATACGGAATGGAGACGGTGCTGATGGCGATTTCTGAATTCGACGACGTGGAAGCACATCTGCTCGAACCAGAAGAAAGCTTGGACTCAGAACAGACTGGCATCGACCTCGACGAAGGCTACTCACCACCGGAACGCCCGCGTGAACTGAGTGCTTGGGGCCTCACCACCAGGGAAGCGCGTACCCATGAAAGTCTGGCGCGCCGACTGGCCCGCGAGGTGCCCGACGTGGGCGATCAGTGGGATGGCGACGGAATCGGTGATAGCGCCGACAGCGATGGCGAGCCAATCGACGATCAGGTTGGCGACATGCGCGCAGGTCGGCTCGTCGCCTTCGACGTCGACCCTACGGATCCAGGCGCGGATTACCTTGCCCACGACGTCGGTATTGACGGCGGCGCTGCCTCGGCTGAGGAAGCCGCCATGCACATCGTCGTCGATGAAGACCAGCGGTGGTGAGGGATGGCATCTGTGATGACGTGGCGTTTGGCCAGCTGGTGAGGTTTGAGCTGTGGTGACCCGCATTGTGATCCTGGGCGGCGGCCCAGCCGGATACGAGGCGGCACTGGTCGCCGCCGCACGCGGTCCCGAGGTGGCCCAGGTCACCGTCGTGGACTCCGACGGTATCGGAGGTGCGGCGGTGCTTTGCGACTGCGTGCCATCGAAGACCTTTATCGCCTCCACCGGGCTGCGCAGCGAACTGCGCCGAGCGCCACGGGAGTTCGGCATCGATATCGATATCGCCGACGCCAAGATCTCGTTGCCGGAAATCCACCAGCGGGTCAAGATGCTGGCCGCCGCCCAGTCCGCCGACGTCACCGCCGACTTGCTCAGCATGGGCGTCGAGTTGCTCGCCGGTCGCGGTGAGTTATTGGACGCGATCCCCGGGCTGGCGCGCCACTGCATCAAGGTGACCGCGCCGGACGGCACCACTATGGTGCGAGACGCCGACGTCGTACTGATCGCGACCGGCGCCAGCCCCCGGATCCTGCCGTCCGCGCAGCCCGACGATGAGCGCATCCTGACCTGGCGCCAGCTATATGACCTGGCTGCACTGCCCGACCATCTCATCGTCGTCGGCTCGGGTGTCACCGGCGCCGAGTTCGTCAATGCCTACAGCGAACTCGGTGTCACCGTGACGGTGGTCGCCAGCCGTGACCGTGTGCTGCCATACGAGGATGCCGACGCCGCGTTCGTGCTGGAGGAGTCGTTTGCCGAACGCGGGGTCCGGCTGATCAAAAACGCTCGCGCTGAATCGGTCACACGCACCGACGACGGGATCCTGGTAACGATGACCGATGGCCGCACGGTCGAGGGTAGCCATGCCCTGATGACCATCGGGTCGGTGCCGAACACCGGCGGCCTGGGCCTGGAGCGGGTGGGCATCGAACTGGGCCGCGGCGCCTACCTGAAGGTGGACCGGGTGTCACGGACATCGGTGCCCGGTATCTACGCCGCCGGGGACTGCACCGGCCTGCTGCCATTGGCCTCGGTCGCCGCGATGCAGGGCCGGATCGCGATGTATCACGCGCTGGGGGAGGCCGTCAGCCCGATCCGGCTGCGCACCGTCGCGGCGACGGTGTTCACCCGGCCCGAGATCGCGGCGGTCGGCGTTCCGCAGACGGCGATCGACGACGGCTCGGTGCTGGCACGAACCATCATGCTGCCCCTGGAAACCAATGCGCGCGCCAAGATGTCGGAGCTGCGTCACGGCTTCGTCAAACTCTTCTGCCGGCACGCCACTGGCGTGGTGATCGGCGGTGTGGTAGTCGCCCCGATCGCCTCGGAGCTGATCCTGCCTATTGCAATGGCCGTGCAGAACCGCATTACGGTCAACGAGCTGGCGGAGACACTTGCCATCTACCCGTCGCTGTCGGGCTCGATCACCGAGGCAGCCCGGCGGCTGATAGCTCACGACGACCTGGACTAATCACTGCCACACGGAGAGCACCAATGAGTATCGTCAACAAAGGCTTTCGCGGACGCCGCGCTGAGTCGGCCCCCGCGCTCCCGCCCGGTCAGCATCTGACCGCGGACTTCCCTGTCCTGCAAGCAGGACCGACGCCGCGGATCAATCTCGATGACTGGCGATTCACCATCCGCGACGAGCTCGGCGCCGAACGGTCGTGGACCTGGGCCCAGCTCAAGCTCCTGCCCAGCGAGCGGCTCAACGTGGACATCCACTGCGTAACCACGTGGTCCAAGCTGAATACCAAGTGGGAAGGCGTTTCTCTGGACACATTTTTCGAATCGACCGATACCACTGCCGGATTCGCACTGGTCGGTTCGTACGGCGGCTACACCACTAATCTTCCGTTGGACGACCTTCTCGGCGGAAAGGCCTGGATCGTCTACGCGTACGAGGGCGCACCGCTTAGCCCGGTGCACGGCGGCCCGGCACGGCTGCTGGTGCCGCACCTCTATTTCTGGAAGTCCGCGAAGTGGGTGAGATCGATTGAGCTGCGCCACAGCGACATACCGGGATTCTGGGAAGGATTGGGCTACCACAGCTACGGCGACCCATGGCAAGAACAACGCTACGCCGGGGACTGACGATGGCCGTGGACACTTACATGAAACCGAAGTTGGGCTGGCGGGTCGCGCGTGTGGTGGACTCTGTACCCGAGACCGAGTCTGCGCAAACGATCGGGCTGACGGTGCCGGGCTGGAGCGGCCACTTGGCTGGCCAGCACATTGATCTCAAGCTGACCGCTGAGGACGGGTACAGCGCCCAACGCAGCTACTCATTGAGCAGACCGGTCGACGGTGAGCGCATCGAACTCACCGTGCAAGGGATCGCCGACGGAGAGGTCTCGCCCTACCTCATCGGCATCCCCGTCGGCGCCGAGATCGAACTTCGCGGACCTATCGGCGGCTGGTTCGTCTGGCGGCCGGACGAGCAGGCTCGGGTTCTGCTCGTCGGCGGTGGATCGGGAATTGTGCCGTTGATGGCAATGCTGCGACAGCGGGTAGTGTTGGGCAGCGCGGACTTTCGGTTGGTCTATTCGGTTCGCACTCCCGCCGACGTGTACTACGCCCAAGAGCTGGGCCGCCTCGAGCGCGAATGTGACTGGCTCCAGGTCGCGCTGGTCTACACCCGCACAGCCGCGCCGAAGACCGCCCGGCCGGCCGGCCGGGTCCTCGCCGCTGACCTCGCTCCGACGGAGTGGGCGCCCGCCGACGGGGTGCGCGTCTACGTTTGCGGCCCAACGGGATTTGTGGAATCGGTGACCACCACGCTGATCGAGCAGGGGCATCAGCCATCGGCCATCCGGACCGAGCGGTTCGGACCGAGCCAGTAATGAGAAGCGAGGAATGATGACCGAACCAACGCACGTCGACGGCAACGCCGCCGGGGGCGCCTTCGCAGACGTGCTCGGATTCGATGTCACCACCGCGATGCTGACCTGCGCCGGATGTGGTCATGTCGGGGCCTTCGCCGAGAGTCACGTCTATCACCGCGGGCCCGGCATCGTGGTGCGCTGCCCGGGCTGCGGAGACATCCTGGCCCGGTTGGTGCAAACGCCCACCGACGTGTGGCTGGACTTCCGCGGCGCTTCGTCCTGGCGTGTCCCGATCCCGGCCGGCTGATGGAGTCCCTCGACGCACTCGCCGGTCGCGTGCGCACCGCCGACATCGTGGACGCCATGGGGCGACGGCACCAACATCGGTGTCATCTCCTCGACCTGGTGAGCCCGACACCCGGCCGGAGGCTCTTCGGCCCCGCCGTGACAATCTCCTACTTCCCGGCGTGCCGGGCCGCCCTCCCGCCCGAGCGCTACAACTTCAAGAGGTTGTTCTACGACGCCATCGAAGGCGGCGCTGGCGGGCACGTGCTGGTCCTGGCCAGCAACGGCTACACCGATGCGTCACTGGGCGGTGGGACAAAGCTGTCGCGTGTCCGAAACCACAGGCTCGCCGGCATTCTCGCGGACGGGCGGCTGCGCGATTTCGCCGAGCTCGAACTCTACGACCTCGCCATCTATTGCCGGGGCGAAACAACACGGGCGGGCGGCGACACGGTCACCCCTTATGAGGCGAACCGTCCGGTCGTAGTCGCCGGGGTGGCGGTCCGTCCCGGCGACTACGTTTTCGCCGACGCCTCCGGCGCCGCGGTCATACCCGCTGGCGACGTGCGCGCGGTACTACGCGCCGCCAACCAAGTCGTGGTGGAGGACGCCGAGTCCATCGCCGCCATCAGAGGCGAAACCCCAACCACACTGGGAGGCAATGAGAACTGACGGGTCGGCACGAATTCTCGCGGCCTCTCACCCGGGTGAATTGCACAGCCGGATGAGGACATTTCACCCCACGCGCACCGATAGTGGTCATTGATCCGAGCCGCGACCCCAACGTCCGGACCGATGAGAGGAAACACCCGCATGTCCAATCCTGAATTCTTCGACACGCCCGGATATGGCGAGATTGCCCGTACCCGCAACCACTACAGCCAAGCTCTACGCATCGGCGATCGCATCGAGATCTCCGGCCAAGGCGGCTGGGACGCGGATTTCACCTTGTCGGCCACATCCCTGGAGGACGAGATCGTCAAGGCGTGTGACAATGTCGAAAAGACCCTCGCTGAGGCGGGTGCTGGCTGGCGCGACGTTGTAAACATCCACTCCTACCACGTCCCCGCTGCCGACGATTCCATTGGTGATCAACACATGTCGGTGATGGTGGACCAGTTCCGCAAGCGGTTCGGCGAAAGTGCGCCGTTGTGGACCGCGCTGGGCGTCGAGGCGCTCGCACTGCCCCACCAGCGCATCGAGATCGAGGTCGTCGCCATCGTCGGATCCGGCAGCAAATAGACGTCGGTACCAGGACGCGAAGCGTCGCCCCGATGCATCGACGCCTCGGGGCACCGCAAATTGGGCCTGAGAATGCCGCCCCGCCACGCGCTTCTCAGGTGAATTGGCTTGACTGACAATGGTTATCGTCGCCCAGACATGCCGCGGTCCCCAGGCCCACGACAAAAGGCCGCAAAAGTCGATGACTCGCCCCTGGAACGGAGGCATGCGTGGACCGAATATTTCATGTGCTGATCGGTGACCCGCACGGTGCCGTCGTTGCCGCCATCAAAGCCTCGACCCTGTTCCTCACGGCTGCGGTCTTATTTCGCTTCACGGAACGCCGCACCCTCGCCGAATTTGCGCCCTTCGATTGGATCGCTGCGGTCGCCGCCGGAGCCATCGTCGGTCGGGCTGCTACCGCCACTGATACCTCGTGGCTCAACGCAACCGCGGCGCTCATTTGCCTCCTAATCACCCACGCGGTACTTGCGAGATTGCGCTTCATCCCGGGAATTCGACGTTTCATCGATCCACCTCTGAAAGTGCTGATCCGCAACGGACACGTCGACCGACGCAACCTGCGTCGATGCGGACTAACCAGTGCCGATCTCGAGGCGGTGCTACGCCAACACGGACACGAAAGCCCCGATCGTATTCACCTCGCGATCTTCGAAGCCAAAGGAGCTATCTCCATTCTGTTAACGGCCTGATCTGTTAGCGGACTGACCTCGTCGGGTGTGGCCTTAACGGCCGGCTTGTCTAGAGGTAGTCACGAAGCTCGTGGAGCAGGGCCGACTTTGGGCGTGCACCCACCAAGCGGGTGGTTGGCACGCCGCCCTTGAAGACCATCATGGTGGGGATCGACGCCACCTGAAACCGTTGAGCAGTCAGCGGGTTTGCATCGATGTCAAGCTTGGCCACGGTCAACTTATCCCCGTGCTCTCGTGCGATCTGCTCCAGGATCGGTGCGACCGCACGACACGGGCCACACCATGGGGCCCAGAAATCAACCAGTACAGGTGTGGGGCTGTCGAGGACATCAGTGGTGAACGAGGCGTCAGTCACCGTGATGGGCAGGGGTGTGGTCATGAGGGAGATCTTTCCTTCCTGGTAGTGGAATCTGGTAGAGGACAGGCCGATTGGCTCAGCCAGCGCTCGGCATCGAGCGCGGCCGCACAGCCGCTGGCTGCGGCGGTGACTGCCTGGTGGTAGCGGCGGTCGATCAGGTCGCCGGCAGCGAATACGCCCTTCAGGGAGGTGGTGGTCGTTTCGTCTTTGGTCAGGATGAAGCCACCTGCGTCGAGTTCGACGACTCCGACCAATAGATCTGAGCGCGGCGTTTGGCCGATGGCGACGAAAACGGCCGCGACCGCAATGGTGGAGTCGCCGCCGTGACGCGTGTCGCGTATCTGCAATCCTGTGACGTGTGGGTCGCCCTGCACGGCAAGCACTTCGGTAGATGTCAGGATCGCCACGTTGGGATGCGCCTGCAGGCGGGCAACGGCAACGGCTGATGCCCGTAGTCGGGGGCGATGGTGGATGAGGGTGACGTGGTGGGCTAGTGGCGCCAGGTGAAGCGCCTCTTCAACGGCACCGTCGCCGCCGCCGATGACGGCGACGTCACGTCCGGTGAACTGTGCGCCGTCGCGTTTCGCGCTGGTGCTTACGCCGTGGCCGAGGAGCCCGCGTCCGCCGGGCACGTTGAGGGGCCGGGGGGCCGAGCCCATGGCAAGAATCAGGGCACGGCCGTGGTGGTGGGTTTCGCGAATGCTGACCGTCTTGGGCTCGTCGCCGAGATCGAATCTGTCGACGTAGCCTCGGCATAACTTGGCGCCGAAGTGCTGTGCTTGGCGCCGCATCGTGTCAGCCAGCGCGGGACCCGAAACGAATGGGCCGACACCGGGGTAGTTGTCGACGTCCCCGGCGGCCACGAGGGCACCGCCGGGTTCATGGCCTTCGATGACGAGGGTGTCCAGCCCGGCCCGAGCCGTGTAGATCGCCGCTGCATATCCGGCCGGGCCTGACCCGACGACAATGACATCACGAATCCGGGTTGTGTCGGCCATCAGTCAGCGGCGATGCGTTGGCATGACAACGTTTTCAAGAACCACCGCTACTGCCTGCCCCGAGCCGATGCAGATCCCAATCACCCCGTAACGAGCACCCCTTTCAGCCAATTCGGTGGCAAGCGTCAACAAATAGCGAGTTCCCGTAGCCCCGAAGGGATGTCCGATCGCGACCGCGCCACCATTGGGTGTCAGCTTGTCATCGGGCACCACGAAACCGTCCAACTGGTTTGGCAATTCCCGCAGCACCCCTAGCGCCTGGGCGCTGAACGCCTCGTGCACCTCCCACACATCGATCTGCTCGGGCTTAAGTCCTGCCCGGCGGATCGCGGTCGGGATCGCCCATGCCGGGGCCACGCCCATGATGAGCGGGTCGATGCCATAGACCGCACTCGACACCACTCGGGCTAACGGCTCGACGCCGAGTTCGCTGGCTCGCTCCCCGGAAGCGATGACTACCGCACTGGCACCATCACTTAAAGGCGAGGAGTTGGCCGCCGTCATTTGGGTCGTGCCGGGCTGGGCCGGTAGAGCCGCCAGCACCTCGGCGGTGGTGTCATCCCGGATGAACTCATCATGTTCTGCCAGCCGGGCAGGTGTCTTTTTCGTCGCCGGGATCGGCACGGGCATAATCTCTTTGGCTAGCCGACCTCGATCGCGGGCAGCCTTAGCATGTTGCTGTGATCGCAGGGCGAAGGCGTCGATTTCCTCGCGGTTCAGTGAGTAGCGATCGGCGACGTTTTGCGCGGTCTCGATCATGCTGATGTAAGCGTTGCGGGCCAGCAACACGGGGCTGGGCGGTCCTCCAGCGCCGCTCCACATGGTGTCGAGCATGAGAACCGGACCTCGGGGACTGAACGCGGCGTCGCCCTTCATCAGCGCCCACCCTGATCGAGACATCGACTCGACTCCACAGGCGATACCCAGGCCGAGGTCGCCGGCTTTAATCGCGTGGCTAATGGTCACCGCCGCGCTTAGGGATGATCCGCAAAATCTGTTCACGGTGATTCCCGCCGCGGTGTCAGGAAATCCGGCAGCCAACGCTGCCCACCGGGCGACGTCGCCCATGCCCTCGTGAGCAGGGTTCACGCAACCCGCCACAATGTCTTCCACGGCACCGAGTGGCACGCCCAGCCGGTCGCAGGCGCCCTTCATCGTCATACCCAGCAAGTCATCGGCCCGAATGCCTGACAACGTGCCGCCATAGCGAGTGAACGGGGTCCGTACGCCCCCCAAAACATAAGCCTCAGTCATCTCCACCCTTTTCGAATGCATCCGAGTTGGAAGGCCGATTACGCGTGGTCCGGAGGCGCCGGCGCAGCGGGCCGCGACACTGGGCGGAGCAATCCCTGATACTGGTCGGCCACCAGGTCTCGGTATTCAGGATGGCGCAGAATGTAGTCACCCGTGATCTTGCACCGCGGAACGACCGTGTGTCCGGCCCGCCGGATCAGTGCGAGCACACCACTGATCATCGCCGAGGAGAGGCCTCGATCGCGCCATTGCGTATCGACTTCGGTGGCCATCAACACGATGTGGCCGCGGTAGCGGCGGTAGGGCTGCCGACCGATCACCTGGTCGCCTACAGTGGCCTCAAACCGACCGTCTTGGGCGTTGTCGGTTATGACCGTCTGTAGTCCATCGTGGGCACTGCGTTCGATGCTGCCCATCGGCCTTGGCGATTCACTCATGATCAAGTACCCAACGCGTCGCGGCCGGGTTCTTGTTGCATTCACTACCTCCGACCACAACGATCTTTTTGGCCCCAAAATGCATATG
>NZ_JBAUZA010000008.1:0-14619 GCF_049585075.1 Mycobacterium sp. | reverse complement strand
GGGGTACTCGGCACGGCAATCATGGTGTCATGGCCGCTGAAGGCCCCTGAACGGGGTGTTTACCGGAGGTGACACCGTCGTTGGGCACACGTACCGGGCAGTACGTAGACTGCGACATTGTGTCCTTCGCCGATGCCACGATCGCGCGGTTACCGCAGCTGGTCCGTCCTTACGCCGAACGCCATCACGAACTGATCAAGTTCGCGATCGTCGGCGGCACCACATTCATCATCGACTCGGCGATCTTCTACACCCTCAAGCTGACGATCTTGGAGCCCAAGCCGGTGACCGCCAAGGTCATCTCCGGCGTCATCGCGGTGATCGCGTCCTACATCCTGAACAGGGAGTGGAGCTTCCGGGACCGCGGGGGACGGGAGCGTCACCACGAGGCGTTGCTGTTCTTTGCGTTCAGCGGGGTAGGCGTGCTGCTGAGCATGGCGCCGCTGTGGATCTCCAGCTACGTCTTGCAGCTGCGCGTGCCGACGGTGTCACTGACGGTGGAAAACGTCGCCGACTTCATCTCGGCCTACATCATCGGCAACCTGCTGCAGATGGCATTCCGCTTCTGGGCGTTCCGGCGGTGGGTGTTCCCCGACGAATTCGGCCGCAGCCAGGAACAGGCGCTGGAGTCGGCCCTTACCGCCGGCGGGATCGCCGAGGTCCTCGAGGACAACTACGAAGGAGGCGGCTTGCAGAGGGGGAATGTCACGCTGCTGCGGGCTTGGCGGTCGCGCCGCAACCGGGTGGCTCAGCTCGGCGATTCCTCGGACCCCAGGGTGTCGAAAACCTCGTGATACAGCAGCGCGTGGACTTGTTCCACGCGCGGAATGTCGTAGAACTCCAACGGATCTTGTGATGCCGACTCGACGATCAGCGTCCCGGTGCGCAATATTCGGTCGATCAGCCGATGCCGGAACTCCACGCTGTTGATCCGGGCCAGCGGGATGTCGATCCCGCTGCGGCCCAACACGCCGTGCCGGAACATCACTCGCCGGTCGGTGATCACGAAATGCGTTGTCAGCCAATTGAGGAACGGCCAGAGCGTCAGCCAGCCGATGATGATCAGCCAGACCGCGCCGATGACGGCGAAGATGATTTTTTTAGCGTTCGAATCCCAGTTGGTGCTGTTGACGACCGCGGAGCCGAACGATGCAGCCGCACTGGCCAGGATGAGCACGACGACCGGCCAGAACAGTCGCTTCCAATGCGGATGTCGGTGCAAGACGACCTGTTCGTCGCCGGCGAGCACGTTGTCGGGGTAGCCCACGCTGGCACTTTAATCGCTGGGACGTAGATGCGTGACGTCTCCGGCCGAGATCGCCACGGTTTGACCACCGGTGTCGACGCACAGCCGGCCCGTCTCGTCGATGGCGTGCGCAGTGCCCACCACTTCCCGATCACCGGGCAGGATGGCCCGCACCCGTGACCCCAGGGTCAGGCTGTAGCGCTGATAATCGGCAACCAGCGCCGCGTCGGCGCCGCCGGCGCTGCGCCAAGCATCGATGCGGATTGCCAATTCGCCAAGAATTTTGCGCGCCAACGTGTTTCGATCGGTCGCCGATGACCCCAACATCAGCAGCGAGGTTGCCGCCGGATCCGGCGCTTCTTCGGCGGTCAGCGTTACGTTGAGCCCCAACCCGAGCACGATCACAGGCGCCGGCGCCGCAACCTCGGCCAGGATCCCGGCCAGCTTGCCGCCATCGACCAGCACGTCGTTCGGCCACTTGAGACCTGGCGCCACGCCGCACACCGTGGTTAGCGCGTCGGCCACCGCCACACCGGTGGCCAGCGGCAACCATCCCCAGCTCGACCGGGGCACCGATGCCGCGGCCACGCCAACCGACAGCGCGATCTGCGCGCGCGGCGGCGCCGACCAAACTCGCCCGTGCCGGCCACGCCCCGCGTTCTGGTATTCGGCGAGCAATACCGATCCGTCGATATCGGCGCCGCCCTCCGCCCGCGCGATCAGATCGGCGTTGGTGGAGCCGGTTTCGGCGACCACGTCCAGTTGCCGCCACGGCCCGCCCGCCCCGACCAGACCGTCGCGCAGCGCCGCCTCGTCCAACTGCGGCCGTAATTGCTCAGCCATCGGCGTTCAGCGTACGGTGCCGCGGCCAGGTGGTTGTGCGTTCGTCATCGGTGGGCAAGACTCAGATACGTCTTGCCGCCGAGGAGGTGGTCCTGTGGTGCTAACCGATTCCGTCAAAGCCACGAGCGACGAAGCCGCCCGACTGTGGGTGGAGTCTTACCAGGGCGAAGTTTTGGGCGAGGCATATTTCGCCGGGATGGCCGAGCGCATCACCGATCCGGCTCTGCGCGAGAAGATCAACCTGTTGACGTGCCTTGAGCGCAGCACCAAAGAACTCCTGGAGCCTGTGATCAGGCGCTTAGGAATATCCGCGGAGCCCGATCAGGCCATGCTCGACGCCGCGGGCAACGTCACCGACGTCGAGTACCTGCCCATGTTGAAAGCCTTCGTCGCGGCGGCCGCGGAGTACCTAGGTCGTTACACGCGGCTGCGCTCGCTGGTCGAGCCTCCCGACGGCGCCATCGTCGATCAGCTGATCGCCCACGAACTCGCGTTCGAGCTGTTCGCTCGCCGCGAGCTGGCCGGAGACAACGACGACCCGACCGAGCCGATTCGTGCGCTCAGCCATGTGACCTGCTGATCAGCGGATCCGTGAGCGCCGGCGGCGCGTGATTGGGATCGCAATATAAGGGACCGCTAAGATCGGCGCCATGACAAGCGTTTCCGAGAGCCATGTCGAGGCCAAGGCCGAGCACGAGATCGACATCCACACCACCGCCGGCAAGCTGGCCGAACTGCGCAAGCGGTCCGAGGAGACGCTGCACCCCGTCGGCGAGGCCGCGGTCGACAAGGTGCACGCCAAGGGCAAGCTGACCGCGCGCGAGCGCATCTACGCCCTGCTCGACGAGGGGTCGTTCGTCGAGCTCGACGCGTTGGCCCGGCATCGCAGCACCAACTTCGGGCTGAACGAGAAGCGTCCGCTCGGCGACGGTGTGGTCACCGGCTACGGCACCATCGACGGCCGCGATGTCTGCATCTTCAGCCAGGACGTCACGGTGTTCGGCGGCAGCCTCGGCGAGGTCTACGGCGAGAAGATCGTCAAGGTCCAAGAGCTGGCGACCAAGACCGGCCGGCCGCTGATCGGCATCAACGACGGCGCGGGCGCCCGCATCCAGGAGGGTGTCGTCTCGCTGGGCCTCTACAGCCAGATCTTCCGCAACAACATCCTGGCCTCGGGCGTCATCCCGCAGATCTCGCTGATCATGGGCGCCGCCGCCGGCGGGCACGTCTACTCCCCGGCGCTCACCGACTTCGTCGTGATGGTCGACCAGACCAGCCAGATGTTCATCACCGGTCCGGACGTCATCAAGACCGTCACCGGCGAGGACGTGACGATGGAGGAGCTGGGCGGTGCCCACACTCACATGGCCAAGTCCGGCACCGCACACTATGTCGCCTCCGGTGAGCAAGACGCCTTCGACTACGTCCGTGAACTGCTGAGCTACCTGCCGCCGAATAACTTCACCGACCCGCCGCGGATTGCCGTGCCGGTTCCCGACGGCGCGATCGAGGACAACCTCACCGACGAGGATCTCGAGCTCGACACCCTGATCCCGGACTCGGCCAACCAGCCGTACGACATGCACGAGGTGATCACCCGCATCCTCGACGACGACGAGTTCCTCGAGGTGCAGTCCGGTTACGCCCAGAACATCGTGATCGGTTTCGGTCGCGTCGACGGCCACCCGGTCGGGATCGTGGCCAACCAGCCCACCCATTTCGCCGGCTGCCTGGACATCGACGCCTCGGAGAAGGCGGCTCGATTCGTGCGGACCTGCGACTGCTTCAACATTCCGATCGTCATGCTGGTGGACGTCCCGGGCTTCCTGCCGGGGACCGATCAGGAATACAACGGCATCATCCGCCGCGGAGCCAAGCTGCTGTACGCCTACGGCGAGGCCACCGTTCCCAAGATCACCGTCATCACCCGCAAGGCCTACGGCGGTGCCTACTGCGTGATGGGTTCCAAGGACATGGGCTGCGACGTCAACGTCGCCTGGCCGACCGCGCAGATCGCAGTGATGGGCGCGTCCGGCGCGGTCGGTTTCGTCTACCGTCAGCAGCTCGGCGATGCCGCGAAAAACGGCGAGGATGTTGATGCGCTTCGCTTGCAGCTGCAGCAGGAGTACGAGGACACCCTGGTCAACCCGTACATGGCGGCTGAGCGGGGCTACGTCGACGCGGTCATCCCGCCGTCGCACACCCGCGGCTACATCGCGACGGCGCTGCGGCTGCTGGAGCGCAAGATCGCTCAGATGCCGCCCAAGAAGCACGGGAACATTCCACTGTGAGCGGCGGGAGTGACGCGAACAATCCGGCTCCCGTGAGCGACGAGCACGAGGCCCACGAGCCGCACATCCAGGTGCTCAGCGGCAACCCGACCGACGAGGAGCTGGCCGCGCTGATCGCGGTGCTGGGTAGCGCCGTGGGCGGCCGGAGCGAGGCGCCGCCGCCGGAGCACAGCGGGTGGGGGCTACCCGTCGACAAACTGCGCTACCCGGTCTTCAGTTGGCAGACAATCACGCTGCTGGAACGGATCCACATGCGGCGATGACCCGACTCGTACTCGGGTCCGCTTCACCGGGCCGGCGCAAGGTGCTCCGGCAAGCCGGCATCGATCCACTGGTCGTGGTCTCCGGCCTCGACGAGGACGCGGTCATCGCCGCGTTGGGACCCGACAACGCCGCGGGTGATGTCGTCCGCATCCTGGCCCAGGCCAAGGCCGACCAGGTCGCCACCAGCCTCGACGACGCGATCGCCGCGGATTGCGTTGTCGTTGGCTGTGATTCGATGCTTTACATCGACGGCCAGCTGGTCGGCAAGCCGACATCAGCCGACGCGGCGCGAAGCCAGTGGCAGTCGATGGGCGGCCGGGTCGGGCAGCTCTACACTGGCCACTGTGTGGTCAGGCTGATCGATGGCAACGTCACTCAGCGTGTGTCCGAATCATCCGCTACCACAGTGCATTTCGCGAAACCAACCGCAGCAGACCTGGAAGCGTACATCGCCAGCGACGAACCGTTGGCCGTCGCCGGTGGATTTACCCTGGATGGGCTCGGCGGCTGGTTTGTCGACCGCATCGAGGGCGACCCGTCCAACGTCATCGGGCTGAGCCTGCCGCTGACCCGCGCACTCCTGCAACGGGTCGGCCTTTCGATCGCCGAGCTGTGGGCATGAACTGGGAGCCGCTATCCGACGGGTAGGCTCGCAGTGTGCCCTTAGCAGCAGATCCCAGCCCGACGCTAAGCGCCTACGCGCACCCGGAACGGCTGGTGACCCCCGACTGGCTGGCCGGCAACCTGGGTCAGCCGGGGCTGGCCATCGTCGAATCCGACGAGGATGTCCTGCTTTACGACGTCGGCCATATCCCCGGTGCGGTCAAGGTCGACTGGCATACCGACCTCAACGACCCACGGGTGCGCGACTACATCAACGGCGAGCAGTTCGCCGAATTGATGGACCGCAAAGGCATTTCCCGAGACGACACCGTGGTGATCTACGGAGACAAGAGCAATTGGTGGGCCGCGTACGCGCTGTGGGTCTTCACCTTGTTCGGCCACCCGGATGTGCGGCTGCTCAACGGCGGACGCGACCTGTGGATGTCCGAGGGACGCGACACCACGTTGGATGTTCCCACCAAAACCTCGACCGGCTATCCCGTCGTGCCACGCAACGACGCCCCGATCCGCGCCTTCAAAGACGACGTGCTGGCCATCCTGGGCGCTGAGCCGCTGATCGATGTGCGCTCGCCCGACGAATACACCGGCAAGCGCACGCACATGCCCGACTACCCCGAGGAAGGTGCGCTGCGCGCCGGCCATATCCCGACAGCGCAGTCGATTCCGTGGGGCAAGGCCGCCGACGACAGTGGCCGGTTCCGCAGCCGCCAGGAGCTGCAACAGCTCTACGGGTTCATCGACCCGGACGACAAAACGATCGTCTATTGCCGCATCGGCGAGCGGTCCAGCCACACCTGGTTTGTGCTGACACATCTGCTCGGCATCCCCGGCGTGCGCAACTACGACGGCTCCTGGACCGAATGGGGCAACACCGTGCGCGTCCCGATCGTCGCGGGCGAAAGCCCGGGAGCGGTGCCGGTCTGATGAGCATGCCCGCGCCGCTGGCCGAGGTGGTGTCCGACTTCAGCGAAGTTCAGGGCCAGGACAAGCTCAAGCTATTGCTGGAATTCGCTAACGACCTTCCGGCGTTGCCTGCCGATCTGGAAGAGGCGGCGATGGAGCCGGTGCCCGAGTGCCAATCGCCGGTGTTCCTGCACATCGACGCCAGCGACGTCAACCGGGTGCGGCTGCACTTCAGCGCTCCGCCCGAAGCGCCCACCACGCGCGGTTTCGCGTCGATACTGGCCGCCGGCCTCGACGAACAGCCTGTCGCCGACATCCTGGCGGTGCCGGAGGATTTCTACACCGAGCTTGGCCTCGCCGCGTTGGTCAGCCCGCTGCGGCTGCGTGGCATGTCGGGCATGCTGGCGCGGATCAAGCGACGGCTGCGCGAGTCCGGCTGAAGTAGACACCGGGTCGTATCGCTCACGGCGCGGCGCTTAAACTTCCCCCGACACGACTTGTAAGAATTTCTCTTAGACAACGTGAGAAGTCTTCAGCCCTACAGGAGGCGCAGTGCCTAGTCACGCCAGCTCGACGATCTCCAAGGTTCTTGTCGCCAATCGCGGTGAGATCGCGGTCCGGGTGATCCGCGCGGCCAAAGATGCCGGTCTGCCCAGCGTGGCGGTGTACGCCGAGCCCGATGCCGACGCTCCTCACGTGAAGCTGGCCGACGAGGCGTTCGCCCTAGGGGGTCAGACCTCGGCGGAGTCCTACCTGGACTTCGGCAAGCTCCTGGAGGCCGCCGAGAAGTCCGGCGCCAACGCGATCCACCCTGGCTACGGCTTCCTGTCGGAGAACGCCGACTTCGCCCAGGCCGTGATCGACGCCGGGCTGATCTGGATCGGGCCCAGCCCGCAGTCGATCCGCGATCTCGGCGACAAGGTCACCGCACGCCATATCGCCGCCCGCGCGCAGGCCCCGCTGGTGCCCGGCACTCCCGACCCGGTGAAGGACGCCGACGAGGTGGTCGCCTTCGCCAAGGAATACGGCGTGCCGATCGCGATCAAGGCGGCCTTCGGCGGCGGTGGCCGCGGCATGAAGGTGGCCCGCACGCTCGAGGAGATCCCCGAGCTGTTCGAGTCGGCGACCCGCGAGGCGGTCGCGGCGTTCGGCCGCGGCGAGTGCTTCGTCGAGCGCTACCTGGACAAGCCCCGCCACGTCGAGGCCCAGGTGATCGCCGACCAGCACGGCAACGTCGTCGTCGCCGGAACCCGTGACTGCTCGCTGCAGCGCCGCTTCCAGAAGCTGGTCGAAGAGGCGCCGGCGCCGTTCCTGACCGACGCGCAGCGCAAGGAGATCCACGAGTCGGCCAAGCGGATCTGCAAAGAGGCGCACTACCACGGCGCCGGGACCGTCGAATACCTGGTCGGCCAGGACGGCCTGATCTCGTTCCTTGAGGTCAACACCCGTCTGCAGGTCGAACACCCGGTCACCGAGGAGACCGCCGGCATCGACCTGGTGCTGCAGCAGTTCAAGATCGCAAACGGCGAGAAGCTCGACATCACCGAGGACCCGACGCCGCGCGGGCATGCCATCGAGTTCCGGATCAACGGCGAGGACGCCGGCCGCGGCTTCCTGCCCGCGCCCGGCCCGGTCACCCGGTACGACATCCCCACCGGGCCCGGTGTACGGCTGGACTCCGGTGTCGAAGCCGGTTCGGTGATCGGCGGCCAGTTCGACTCGATGCTCTCCAAGCTGATCGTGTACGGCGCCGACCGGCAGGAGGCATTACGACGGGCGCGCCGTGCTCTTGCCGAGTTCCACGTCGAAGGACTGGCCACGGTTATCCCGTTCCACCGCGCGGTGGTATCGGACCCGGCGTTCATCGGCGACGACAACGGATTCTCGGTGCACACCCGCTGGATCGAGACCGAGTGGAACAACACCATCGAACCGTTCACCGGCGGCGAGCCGCTCGACGAAGACGACGCCCGGCCGCGGCAGAAAGTTGTGGTTGAGGTCGGCGGCCGACGGGTTGAAGTTTCACTGCCCGGTGATCTGGCCCTGTCTAACGGCGGTGACCCTTCGGTTACCGGTGTGATCAGGAAGAAGCCGAAGCCGCGCAAGCGCGGCGCGCTGGCCGGCGCGGGGGCGTCGGGCGACGCCGTGACCGCACCGATGCAGGGCACCGTGGTGAAGGTCGCCGTCGAGGAGGGCCAGGAGGTCAGCGCCGGCGATCTGGTGGTGGTGCTGGAAGCGATGAAGATGGAAAACCCCGTCACCGCACACAAAGACGGCACCATTACCGGGCTGGCCGTCGAGGCGGGCGCCGCAATCACCCAGGGCACGGTCCTCGCCGAGATCAAGTAGCGGACCATCGACCTTGTCGAGATCAACGCCGGGCAGTGGTATCTGCGCGCACTGCGCGCCGACAGCCGCATCGACGATCGTCCTGCGCTCGCCGAGCTGGGGGAAGTTGACCCGGAGTACGTCGCGCGCCGTGCCGCATTGTGGTCGGCGGATACCAGCTACTCGTGGGCGGTATGCGAGGTGACGACGGGTGAGTTGCTGGCAGAAGTGACGCTCGACCCGGACACCGGCGAGATCGCCACCCGAGCCCGCGCCGGGCAGGCCGTGGCCGCAGCCGCAGCCACCGAATCGGTGCAGCGATTCGGTGCTGAACTGGGTTTCTTAGAAGGGATCGGAAGGTCACCTAAAGATGTTTGTAGCCCCAGTGCAGCCGGAGTAGTGTTCGAAGAAGGTTGAGTTCACAGCCGCCCGGAACAGCGTTAATTGACGTAGAGGGAGGCTCGTTCTCCCGGCCTCTCTCCGCGCGCGGCCTACCCGCTTGACGTGATCCTTCAGCAACTTTGCTTGACGACTGATGGAGTCACCCCAATGTTTCCCACCAGAACAAAATCTGCGTCCCCGGTTTGCGGGACCGATCCCCCGATCCCCGCAGAGCCATGGGAAAACCACAGCGCACGCTTCACCGCCGAGTGGGGCCCGTCGTTCGTGGTAATCACCGCGCACGGTGAGCTCGACGCATCCAATGCCAATCAGCTCGCCGACTATGTTCAGCTCTGCGCGGCCCATCGCAAGTCGGTGCTCTTGAACTTGAGCGGCCTGAAATTCTTTGGAACTGCGGGCTTTTCGGCCCTGCACACCATCAACGTCCGATGCGCGGGCGCTGACGTGCGCTGGGCCGTCGTGCCAAGTAAGGCCGTCACCCGGTTGCTGCGGATTTGCGACCCGGACCACGCCCTGCCGCTGGCAGATTCGGCGCCGGACATTCTGAACGACGACGAACAGCCGCGCCGGCTACTCCAGCTCGTCCCGCAGCCGCGCTAGCGACTTAGCGAGCAACCGCGAGACGTGCATCTGCGAAATGCCGACTCGCTCGGCGATCTGTGTCTGCGTCATCGACTCAAAGAACCTGAGTACCAACACAGTTCGTTCCCGCTCCGGCAGGCCGTCGAGTAGCGGACGTAACGCTTCGCGGTTCTCGATCCGCTCGAGACCGGCATCCACATCGCCGAGCGTGTCGGCGATGGCTCGGGCGTCGTCATCACCACTGCTGGCGCCACTATCAATGGACAGCGTGTTGTAGGAGCTACCGGCCACCAAGCCCTCGATGACCTCCGTGCGATCCATATCGAGTTCCACGGCGAGCTCGGATGCGGTCGGCGCTCGGCCCAGCCGTTGGGAAAGATCGGCGGTTGCCGTCCCAAGCCGCAAGTGCAGTTCTTTTAAACGCCGCGGGACCTTGACCGACCAGCTGTTGTCCCGGAAATGCCGACGGACCTCTCCCATGATCGTGGGCACCGCAAAAGAGACGAAGTCGGAGCCGGCGTCGACGTCGAAGCGGGCAACGGCGTTGACCAGCCCGACGCGCGCCACCTGAACCAAGTCGTCCCGTGGTTCGCCCCGGCCTTCGAAGCGGCGGGCGATGTGATCGGCCAACGGCAGGCACCGCTCGACGATCTTGTCCCGATGGCGCTGAAATTCCGGCGAGCCGCCGTCGAGCGTGGCCAACTCACGGAACATGTCCGGAACGTCAGCGTATTCATTGGGACGAGATGCAGAACCGCCGACAGCTCGCGCTGTCACGTGTGAGAGCCCGCCCGCCGGGTCGTCAGGATGACGCCGAAGACGCCGCGCCCGCCATCAGGTTCGTGACCGTCGTGGAAAGTCTGGACGTCGTCGGTCAGCGATGTCAGCACATGCCAGCTGAAGCTGCCCGGCGTCACCACGTCGTAGTTGTCACACGCCGCCGACGCCTCGACCACCAATTCGCCGTCGCGCGGATCGACCACAACGGCCAGCGTGGCATCCGGCACCGCTGAGCGGATCAAGCGGGTGCACACCTCGTCGACCGCCAGGCGTAGGTCGGCAACTGCGTCGAAATCGAGATCCTCAAAGGTGCCGACCGCCCCGACCAACGTGCGCAGTACCGCCAGATTCTCCAGCCGCGCAGCAACTCGCAGTTCGATCGCGCGGTCGCCGCGTTGCTGGTTCGTATCTTGTTTTTCAGCAGCGGTCATCGGGCCTCCCGGCAGTATTCGAGTGACACTACCCTTGGGCTCTAGCCGGTTAGCCACGATCGCCGCCGGGTATTAGGTAGCCCATAAGCCAATGCTCGGGTGACCGGGAAACCGAGGCAGGGACGGGCATCAAAAAGCTCATCATGGTGTACAGCTGATACCCACTAACCTCGGCGAATAACCCCGCTCGTATCAAGCCGAAGGTGAAGCCTCATGGACGATCGCGACCGCTTTTCCGACGAGACCCCTGTCGCCGACGCCGTCGAGCAAGACCAGGAAGCCGCGCCGGAACCCACCGCCCCTGATCGGGAAATACCGCCAGTAGAGGCGGACGCATCTGACTGGCAGGAACAGCACCAGGAGATCACCGGCCCCGACGACGACCGCGATGAGTACCGCGATGAGTACCGCGATTAGCGACTCGAATGCTGCTGCGGGCCTCGGCTTGTCAGCTTGCGGGGCGTTGGCGCGGCACGTCGGGGTGTGCGTCGTACCAACGGTCTTCGACTCTGCGCACTCGCCGATGCTCGGCCGCCAGCCATACCAGCCCGAAGGTCATCGCCGCGACGGCGACCACACCTGTCGTCATGCCCTGGCTAGGGTGCCCGGTCCCGAATGCCGCCAGACAACCCACGACGGCGATAACGCCCGCCACGATTAATAGATAGCCGGGCCAGCGCAACACATCGATCATCGACTCGCCTGCGTGTGACCGTGTCGTCCGCACATGGTCGACGGGGTCACGATAGGTATCACCCATGATTGCGTCCCCTCTCCCAGCCCTTTGGGCCGTGCCTACCACGTTAGAACGCGCAAAGACGGCGCGAAAGTACTTGCCAAAAGTCCGGTCAACCAGCCAGAACGGGTCCGGCGATGGTAGGCAGACCCATGGTGAGCGTCACCAGCATCAGCATCAAAAGAAACCACCCGGCGCCCTGCCAGGCCCACCAGATTCCGCCGTCGCGCCAGATGCGGTAGGTGCGCAGAAATGCTCGACAGCCCGCGCCGAACAAGATGAGCGGTGCGCCAACGGCCAGGATCGTCAATTGAGGCGCGCCACACGCGACCGTGTCGATCGCCATCGCACCCTTGCAGGTGCTGGCCCACAGTGCGGCCACGACGAGAAAGGCCAGCCCTGCGATCGCGGCTAGAACCGCGAACCGCGCGGCGGCTTGCACCTCGTTGTCCTCATGGCCGAGGCGGTCACCACCTGGGCTTTGATGCTGTGTCTGCATCCTGAACCTCTATCCTGCGTGCGGCTCATAGCGCGCCACCATTATCACGCGCCGTCACGCGTGCCACACCCGTATTCCCCCGAATGAGGCAGCGGTAAACACGCAGGCGTTGCCCGACGGGACGCCGGAAAAGCATCGGTTGCCGCGGGTTGGATTATTGACGAACGCGTCGGCAAAACATGTTTGCAGAGGCTTCCTGAGCGTTGACGGCCTGCGCGAAGGATCGACAAGTACCATCTGCTCTATGCGAACGCCCCGGCGCCGGTTATCTCCGGACGACCGCCGTGCCGAGTTGCTGGCGCTCGGCGCGGAAGTCTTCGGTAAACGACCCTACGACGAAGTACGAATCGACGAGATCGCCGAGCGTGCCGGCGTGTCCCGCGCGCTGATGTATCACTACTTCCCGGACAAGCGGGCGTTCTTCGCCGCCGTCGTCAAGGGACAGGCTGACCAGCTGTTCGAGACCACCAACGCTCTGCCGTCACCCGGCCAGTCGCTGTTCGAGGAAACCCGGGACGGCGTCTATGCCTACATGCAGTACCACCAGGAGCACCCGCACGCCGCCTGGGCTGCATACGTCGGCCTCGGTCGCTCCGATCCGGTCTTACTCGGCATCGACGACGAGGCCAAGGATCGGCAGATGGAACACATCATGAGCCGCATCATCGAAGTCGACGGCTCGGGCCGTGAGCTGCCGCCCGAGGTGGAGCGCGACCTGCGCATCGTCGTCCATGGTTGGCTGGCGCTGACCTTCGAGGTGTGCCGGCAGCGGATCATGCATCCCGAGACCGACGCAGGGCAGCTGAGCGAAACCTGCGCTCATGCGCTGCTCGACGCGATCATCCGGGTTAATGGGATTCCCGAGAACCTTGCCAAGGGGGTCGGGCCCGACCAGCGCGTGACAACCAAGCTGCCGAACTTGTCGTAGCTCGTTGCCATTATGGCTAGGTGAGCACCGTCCCCGCCGATCCACTCGCGCCGTTCAGTGTCGTCACCCGGGATTGGTTCGCCGGTACCTTCGCTGCGCCTACCGCGGCTCAGGCCGACGCCTGGGCGGCGATCGCCGATGGCCATAACACCCTGGTCATTGCGCCGACCGGTTCGGGTAAGACGCTGGCGGCGTTTTTGTGGGCGATAGACAGACTCGCCGCATCATCGGTCGAGCGAATGCCCGGCACCCGGGTTCTGTACGTATCGCCGCTAAAGGCCTTGGCCGTCGATGTCGAGCGCAACCTGCGCACCCCACTAGCGGGAATGACCCGGGTCGCCGAACGGCGCAATCTCCCGCCACCGGAGATCACCGTCGGGGTGCGATCGGGTGACACCCCGCCCGCGCAGCGTCGTCAGCTGATCGCCCGGCCGCCGGATGTATTGATCACCACGCCGGAATCGCTGTTCTTGATGCTGACCTCGGCGGCGCGGGAGACCCTGGCCGGCGTGCAAACCGTGATCGTCGACGAGATCCACGCCATCGCCGGCACCAAGCGGGGCGCGCACCTGGCGCTGTCGTTGGAGCGGCTCGATGCCATGTTGCAGGCACCCGCGCAGCGCATCGGCCTATCGGCGACGGTGCGCCCGCCCGAGGAGGTGGCCCGGTATTTATCCGGCGGCTCACCGACGACCATCGTGGCGCCCGCGGCGGCGAAGACCTTCGAGCTGACTGTGCAGGTGCCTGTCCCCGACATGGCCAACCTGGCGGACAACACAATCTGGCCCGATGTGGAGGCACGGCTGGTTGACCTCGTCGAAGCGCACAACTCGACGATCGTATTCGCCAACTCACGGCGGCTTGCCGAGCGACTAACCGCCCGGCTCAACGAGATTCACGCCGAACGCTCCGGTGTGGAGCTGTCGGCTGATGCCAACCCGCGGGTTGCCGGCGGCGCGCCGGCCCACCTGTTGGGCAGCGGGCAGACTTACGGCGCCCCAACCGTATTGGCCCGTGCCCACCACGGCTCGGTCAGCAAAGAACAGCGCGCGATTGTCGAAGAGGAGCTCAAATCCGGGCGGTTGAAGGCGGTGGTAGCGACCTCGAGCTTGGAACTGGGCATCGACATGGGCGCCGTCGACCTGGTCATCCAGGTGGAGGCGCCGCCGTCGGTGGCCAGTGGCCTGCAGCGCATCGGCCGCGCCGGACACCAGGTTGGCGAGATCTCCCAAGGGGTGCTGTTCCCCAAACACCGCACCGATCTGATCGGCTGCGCGGTAACCGTGCAGCGGATGCTCACCGGTCAGATCGAGACGATGCGGGTGCCCACCAACCCGCTCGACATACTCGCCCAGCACACCGTGGCCGCCGCAGCGCTGGAACCGCTCGACGTCGACCGCTGGTTCGACACCGTACGACGCAGTGCGCCGTTCGCGACGCTGCCGCACAGCGCATTTGAGGCCACGCTGGATCTGCTGTCCGGCAAGTATCCGTCAACCGAGTTCGCCGAGCTACGGCCGCGGCTGGTTTACGACCGGGACACCGGTACCGTCACGGCACGCCCCGGCGCGCAGCGGCTGGCGGTCACCTCGGGCGGCGCGATCCCGGACCGCGGCCTGTTCACCGTGTACTTGGCCACTGATTCCGAAAAACCTTCTCGGGTAGGCGAACTCGACGAGGAGATGGTCTACGAGTCCCGGCCGGGCGACGTCATCTCGTTGGGAGCCACCAGCTGGCGGATCACCGAGATCACCCACGACCG
>NZ_JBAUZA010000007.1:0-13035 GCF_049585075.1 Mycobacterium sp. | reverse complement strand
GTGGTGGGACTGATCGCCCGCCGTGCGGAGCGTCTTGCCGAGGTGCTGGCCGACTGCCGTAGCACCTCGGCGGACTCGACGATGTGGGTGGCTGATCTGGCCGAAACCGCGACGGTGGGCGAGTTGGCGTCGCGGGCGTGGGATGACCTGGGCGGCATCGACGTGCTGGTCAACAACGCCGCGATGCCGAAGCGCCGGGCGGTCGCTGCGCTGGATCCGGTTGAGGTCGAGGAGGTGATGCGGGTCAACTTCTTCGCCCCGGTGCGGCTGACGTTGGCCGTCTTGCCGCGGATGCTGGCACGCGGACACGGCATGATCGTCAACGTGTCCAGCGTGGGTGGCCGGCTGGGCATCATCCACGAGGCCGCCTACTGCGCCAGCAAGTTCGCGCTTTGCGGCTGGAGCGAGTCGATGGCCGTCGACCTGCACGGCACAGGGGTGTGCGTGAAGCTGATCGAGCCCGGGCCGGTCGACACCGAGATCTGGGATCGGCCGGGCAGCGAGGAACCGCTCTACCAAGGACCCAAGGTGCCGCCCGATGAGGTGGCCGACGGCATTATCGCGGCGCTGGGCAGCGACCGTTTCGAGCACTATCTGCCGGACATGAAGGCGGTCGTCGACGCCAAAGACGCCGACCTCGACGCCTACATCGCCGGCGCGGCGCAGATGGCACCGCGATGAAAGCGGTGGTGTTCGGCGTGCCGCCCGAGCCGTTCGAGGGCCCGGAGAACGCCCTGACCCGCAGCCCGGTTGCACTGCAACAAGTAGCGGATCCTCAACTGCTGCATGACGATTGGGTGATCACCCGACCCCGGCTGACCGGTATCTGCGGCTCGGACTCCAAGCAGATCCTGCTGGATTTCGGTGAAGGCGACACCGACAATGCGATGGCGGCTTTCTGCTCGTTTCCGCAAGTGATGGGCCACGAGGTGGTCGCCGATGTGGTGCGGATAGGACCTAAGGCCCGCGGCGTGGCGGAGGGTCAGCGCGTCGTGCTCAACCCGTGGCTGTCCTGCGGGCCGCGGGGCATCCAGCCGCCCTGCCCGGCCTGCCAGAGCGGCGACTACAGCCTGTGCTGGAGCTTCTGCGACGGCGACATCAAACCCGGGATTCACACCGGGGTGTCGGCCGACGTGACGGGCGGCTACGCCGAGCTGATGCCGGCCCACGACAGCATGCTGTTCGCGGTGCCCGAATCGGTGCCCGACGAGTTGGCCGTTTTCGCCGACCCGTTTTCGGTGTCGCTGCACGCCATCACCCGCCATCCGCCGCCGCGATCCGGCCGGGTCCTGGTCTACGGCGCCGGCTCGCTGGGATTGTGCGCGGTCGCGATCCTGCGGGCCCTCTACCCGGACGTGACGGTCGCGGTGGTAGCCCGCTTTGATGCCCAGGCGCAGCTGGCCCGCCGGTTCGGGGCGGCCATCGTGCTGGCGCACGAGCCCCGGCTTGCGGTCATCGAAGAGTTGGTGAGCTGGGGCGGTGGCCGGTTGTGGCAGCCGCTGCAGGGATTGCCGATGGCACATCCCGGAGCCGTCGACGTCGTCTACGACACCATCGGAAAACCAGAAACGTTCGAAGTCGGAGTGCGAGTGCTGGCTTCGCGGGGAACGTTGGTGAAGGCCGGTGTGCACGCACCGGGTCGGTGGGAGTGGAGTCCGTTGTACTTCAAGGAGATCAGCTGGGTTGGCTCCAACGCGTTCGGCGTCGAAGAGGTCGAGGGGCAGCGCAAGCACGCGATCGCGCACTACCTCGATCTGGTTGTCGACGGCCGAATTGATTTGCGCCCCATGCTGACTCACACCTTCGCGCTCGACCAGTGGCGGGACGCCTTCCTGGCCATTGCCAACCAGGGTGAAAGCGGCGCGGTAAAGGTCGCCATCGACCAGCGCTAGCTTGTGTTGGCTCAGCTGTCGTAGTCGACCGTCACCGATGGCGTGGTGGGATGGGATTGACACGTCAGTATGAAGCCGGCCTCGAGCTCGGCTGTGTTAAGCGCAAAATTTTGCTCCATCGATACTGCTCCTGTCGTGACCCTGGCTTTGCACGTGCCACATGCGCCGCCAAGACAGGCATACGGCGCGTCGATGTTGTTTTTCAGCGCGGATTCGAGGACGGTCTCACCCGCTGCGAGTTCCACGGTGTGAGCCGCGCCGGACAGCGTGATGGTCACGTCGGACTTGGGAAAGTCATCGACGTGTGTGAGTTGCTTCGTGCCGCGGAACAGTTCGAGGTGTATCCGCTCGTTCGGCACCGCTTCGAATGCGAGGTCTTCGCGCAGCGTCGTGACGAGATCGCTTGGGCCACACAGGTACCAGCGGTCGACCGAAGTGAGGTCGGCACCGAGCAGGCGTTGAATCATCGCCAGGTCGACGCGGCCGCGAAGAGAGGCGGGGTGGTGCGCCTCGGCTGAGCGGATGTGGAAGATGCGTAACCGGTCTGCGTATCGAGATTCGAGCTCATCAAGTTCGGTGGTGAACATGGTCGACTCTGCCGTTCGGTTGCCGTAGAAGAGGGTGAAGCGGCTCTCGGTCTCGATCTCCATCGTTGTATGCACGATCGACAAGATGGGTGTGATCCCGCTCCCGGCCGCGACCGCGACATAGTCACGCCGAGCGAGTGGATCAAGCGGTGCGCCGAAGCTACCCGTGGCCGTCATCAGCTCCAAGACGTCACCGGCTCGCAGTGTTTCGACCGCGAAGGTTGAAAACATCCCGCCGTCGATGTGCCGTACTCCGATCGCCAGTTCGCCCGATGTGGCCGAGGTGCAGATCGAGTAGTTTCGTCGCACCTCCTTCCCACCGATGCGGTGTTTAACGGTCAGGTGCTGGCCCGCCTGGAATTGGAACTGGTCGCTGAGGTGATCGGGAACGTCGAAAGTGACTTTGACGCTGCCTGGAGTCAGGGGCTCGACGCTTTTGACCGGGATCGGGTGGGTGCTGGCATAGCGTGCCGCGGAGGAACGCGGCATTCGGACTGGGAGCAGTGCAGCCAGTTTGCCGTTGAGGCGTTTCCACTCGCGGTACTGGGTGGCGTCGAGCTGCTGGCCGAACACGGTGCTTATCGCCGAGTCGCGCTCGAGGTACGGGATCTCGTTGCGTCGCCAGGCCGCGACGTAGCGGTAGAAGGGGATAGAGGGGTGCAAGTGGTGGACCAGGTGATAGTTCTGCGACAAGAGCAGGGGAGTCAGGATCCACTCCGAGCCGACGCGATTGCGGGTCGCCCGATAGCGGTTCTGGCGTTGGGTGTCTTCCAGGTCGTGGTGGGGTAGCCAGTCGAACCACCAAGCCAGCACGAATACCGCCACCCGCTCGGGAATCAGATAGATCAGCGCGAGCGTCCACAGATGTCCGGCGGTGGCGGCCGACGCGATCACCGTCACCGAGAAGGCCATCAAGGCCACCGTTTCGAGAATCTCGGCGCGTGGGCGCCTGCGCACGTTACGCACCAAGAAACTGATGTATGGCAGGTCCATTGCCGGGAAGCGGATGGGCAGCTGCCACCGGGGCGCAGCGCTGACGAAGTGATCGGGATCGAACTCACCGTCATTGGTATTGCGGTGGTGCTCAATATGGATGAACGCGAACGACCTGAATGAGATCAGAGGCGAGACGAAGAACATTGCCACCCGACCGAAGGCGACGTTGACCCGGCGATGTGAGCTGATCGAGTAATGCGACGCGTCGTGCAACACGGTGAACAGGACGAAGATTGCAGCGGCGCTCGCGGAGATCGTGGCGATCGCAGGCAAGGTATCGGTGAGGGCAGCCCACGTTGATGCGCCGAAGAGCGCAAGCGCACATGTGAAAATGCCGACTATCGGCCAGGACAGCGTCGGAACCTGCTCGCCCGGATCAGGCAAGGCATGCTGCGAGGGCGCTGCTGGGGGTTGGGATTGTTGAGTCGTAGTCAACATCGGACTCCTCGGTCGCGCTTCGGGATGAGAGGCCAACCTACAAACGGCCGGTGTCGGTCAACAAGGCCCTCCCAGCCCTCTGCGGTGTGCTGCGAGCACATCCAGCGCGCTCGGGCTCCTGCCAGCGAGGCTATGACTCGGGCAACACCGAGGCCCCCAGCACGTCGCACACGAGTAGGGCGGCGTGCAGTTCGGCGACTTTGATTGTCGCGGGCCGGCCCCTGCGCTCTTCGGCACGACGCACCCTTTGCAGGACCGTGTTCTTGTGGATTCCCAAGGCGCGTGCTGCGGCGGTCAGACTCCCTTGCGCGTCGAGAACAGCCAGGAGTGCGGCGCGCTCGCCGCGCACTTTCGCGTCGTCTCGTGCCAGATCGCCGAGCTGAGCGGAAACGAAGGCCCTCGCCGCATCCATGTCGCGCGAGATGGCGTCCACCAACGCCACATCGCTGAACTCGGTGATCGAAGGCGCCGCGCGCCCAGACAGTTCGATGACCCGGCGAGTGCGTAGAGCCTCGAGGTGGGAGGTGCGAAAGCCCGCGGCCCCGAGATGGGGGGAGCCCACCGCGATATGAACTTTCTCGTGCTCGCCGAGAAGCTCCGTCGCCATGTCCCTGAGCGACGTCTTCGTGTCGCCCGTGGTCGATGCCCATCCCCACACCGCGAGTGGGCCGTCTGCCACGACGAGTGAGTGACTCGCCCCGAGAAACCGACCAACCCGCCTGGCCAATCCCTCAAGGTCGACGCCGCGGTCATCGACCCAGCAGGCGAAACCGATCTGCGAGCCGGTGAGCCGGTGGCTGAGCACACGTTCGGCCCGAGCGATGTCGACACGTTCCCCAGCGAGCAGTGCCCGCACGACATCGTCGCGCTCGGCTCTTGCCTGGTTCTGGCGTCGGTCGAGCTCAGCGACATACTCGGCAGCCACCAGACTGGAGATGCGGTCGATGTATCGAAACCCGAACCGCTCCAGATCGATAAACGTCCTCAGCGCGACAGTGGGGTCGTCGATCAAGTCAGTGAGCGACTCGGAAAGCTTCTCGGTGAAGTACTCATGACCCAACCGATAAAACCGCAGCATCACATCGACGCTGTGCCCTCGTGATGCCATTGCTCGCGCGTGTTCGAGCGCCGTTACCGGCGCTTCCGCCGCTGCTACGTCGATCCCATGACGGAACATCGAAAGTACCGCTTCGAGATTCGACGAGCACGATCCCAGGGTCAGGCCGCGAAGCTCGGCGTCCCCGCCGACCTCCGGTATCCGCTCGACCAAATACCTGAGCATGTCGTCAGCCAGGCTGGACACATTCGCTAGCAGAGACGCAGCGACACCCTTTCCAGCGACCGCGCCTTGGGCCGGCTCAAGCGCGTCCATAACTGCACACTAACGGCGACGGAACTGCGACAGCCGACCGTTCACGATCGACGCAGCAGCCGAGTTGTCACGTGGAGCCATCATCGAGAACCTCACCGAAAACTGCGCCAGCCTCCGAATACACGCATTGCCGCGACAAACCCCATCTCAGACCTTCAGAGCGCCTTGGGATCCGGTGATGGGCAGGTCGATCGGAGTGATGACGCCCGGTTGCGCGGCGCAGACGAACGGTATGGCGTTGACCGCGGCGACGGCGGTGCTGTCCATCAACACGGTCATCACATCCTCGCCGGGATTGCCGAATCGGATCGTCGCGTCGACGTGTGGTTGGCCTTCGATCACCACGCTGAATCCCTTGGGGTCGCTCCATTGCGGGTCGAGCGCATCGTTGCTCATGGTCCAGCAGATGGCCAACTCGATTACGTTGTGGCCGTTGCGATGGCCGCGATAGGTGCGGCGTTGGCCCCCGACGGTGCCGGCAGCGAAGTCCGCCCACCCCAGGTTCAGATCCCGGGTCAGCACGGCGGGCTCGACGAATGCTTCCTTGGAATCGAGCTCAGTACCCAGCATCGTGGCGATCATGTCCAGTGTTTCGAAGTAGCCGAGGCCGTAGCGTTGCGTGTCGGGATCGATCTGGGTAACCCGCTCTCGGGGCGGTTTGCCGAATCCGAGCACCCGCCATGCATCCATCACCGGGTAGGTGGTGCAGTCCAGCGTTTCGACGAGCTTGACGTTGCTGACCTGCCGGCATGCGCCGGTGAGGAACCCGGCAACGACGTTGATAAAGCCGGGCTCGAATCCCGTTCCCAGGAAGGTCGCACCGCCCTGTCGCGCCGCCTCCTCAAGCGCTGGTCGCTCGCTCGGGTGATGGGTGCCGGTCACGAAATCGCCGGTGGTGACGACGTTGATGCCGGAGCGCAGCATCCTGGCCACCAGTTCGAAGTCGATGACGCGCGGCATGTAGTTCACGCAATCCGGTCGAAGGTCGATCAGCGTATCGGTATTGGCCGTTGCCGCAACGCCAACCGGGGGTCGGTCGGCCAGCGCACCCACATCGCGCCCCACCTTGTCCGAACCGAATGCGTGCACGCCCACTACGTCGAAGTCGTCGCGGTCCAGCAGTATGCCGAGCGCTCGCCTGCCGATGTTGCCGGTTGACCACTGGACAACTTCATATCGCGCCATGCCTCACCGTAACCGGGGTCTGCGCGAGTGGAGGGAGGTCACCTTTTGGACCGCTGGTTCGTCAGTCGATAAGAACACCATGACCGTTGTAGCGATACGGAGAGACCATGTTCATCACATATGTCGCGGTGACGCTGGTAGCCACGGCCCTCGTGGGCGCCGCCGCCGTCGCAAACCTGGCCGGCAGCGACTATTCCAAGGCGCAAGCGGACATCAATCGTGTCCCACGGTCGTGGGTACGGCCACTGGGGCTGGTGCTGGCCGGCGGTGCGCTAGGACTGCTGGCGGGTTTCGCCGTGCCGGCGCTGGGCATCGTCGCGGCAGCCGGCCTCGTGCTGTACTTCGTCTGCGCGTTCGTCGTGCACGTGCGCGCAAGTAACTACCAGCTGGGCCCATGGGTCATGTACGCCTCGCTAGCCGTGGCCGCTTTGGTCATCAACCTGACGCGGCTGGTCCACTGACTACATCGGGTTGGTGCGCAGATAGCCGTAGATTCCGGCGAAGCCGGCGTTGACATCGTCTGGAAGCGGAACCGGCCCACCTAAAGCCCTTGCACCCCAAACGATTTGAGCTGTCCGCTCGACCAGCGCGGTGACATGCAGCACCTTGTCCGGCCGCGGCCCGACCGCCACCAGACCGTGGTTGGCAATCAGCGCGGCAGCACGGCCTTCCAATGCTTTGACCGCGTTGCTGCCCACTTCGGGTGTGCCGGACGCGGCGTAGTCGGCGCAACGGATCTCGCCGCCGCAGTAGATGGCGAACTCGTCGATGCACGCCGGAATCGGCTGGTGTGCGATCGCGAACATGGTGGCCCACACGGGGTGACTGTGAATTACGCTGCCGATGTCGTCGAACGCCTGAAAGCAGGCCAGGTGCAACTTCATCTCCGTCGACGGCGATCGGCCCTCAGCGGCGTGCAGCACGCCGCCATCGGGATCGACCACCACCAAGTCCTCGAGTGTCATTTCGGCGTAATCCACTGACGACGGGGTAATGACCAGGTTGCCGTCCTCGCGCCGCGCCGAGATGTTGCCCGCGGTGCCCTCGACCAGCCCGCGACGCAGCATGTCCTTGGCCGCGGCCAGCACCGCCGCGTCAGCGTTGTCGACGAATTTCATGGCTCTAGCACCTCCGGGTTGACGATATGGGCGGGCGTCTTGCCGGACAGCAGCGCTTCCAGGTCGTCGGCCACCATCTGCGCCTGGCGCGCCTCAGTGTTCCACGTAGCGCCGCCAATGTGGGGCGTGAGCACGACATTGGGCATCGCGACCAGTGGGTGATCGGTCGGCAGCCATTCACCGACGAAGTGGTCCAGACCCGCGACGGACACCTTGCCGCTGCGCAGCGCCTCGACCAATGCGTCGGTGTCGTGCAGCTGGGCTCGGGCGGTGTTGAGGAAGACCACCCCGTCGCGCATGGTCGCGAATTGCTTGGCGCCGATCAGCCCGGTGGTGTCGGCGGTGACCGGCGCGTGCAGCGAGACGATGTCGGCCTCAGCCAACAGTTCGTCGAGACCGTGCCGGGCCTCGTCGTTGTACGGGTCATAGGCGATGACCCGCATGCCCAGCCCGGCCATCCGCCACTTCACCGCCCGCCCAACGGCGCCCAGGCCAACCAACCCGACTGTCTGACCGGCCACCTCCCACGAGCGGAAGCGCTGATAGGGAATGCTGCCGTCGCGGAACACCTCGCCTGCCCGCACATCAGCGTCGGCGCCCAGCACGTGGCGGGTGGTGGCGAAAAGCAGCGCCAGCGTCATCTCGGCGACCGCGTCGGCGTTGCGGCCCGGGGTGTTCAGCACCGGAATACCGGCCGCGGTCGCACCCGCGATGTCGACGTTGTTGGGATCTCCCCGAGTAGAGGCAATAGCCCGCAAGCCCAAGTCGAACACCGACCCGCTGACCGAATCACTTTCCACCACAACGATATCGGCGGCTTCGGCCGATATCCGCTCGGCCAGCTGCTCGGCGGTGTAGATCCGCAGCGGGGTCTGTTCGATCCATGGGTCGTAGACGACATCGGCGAGCTGTCGCAACTTTTCGAACCCTTCGCCACGCAACGGGGCCGTCACCAAAGCACGGGTCACGACTGCCAATGCTGGCGTACGGTGACGCCCGTGTCACGCGAAGAGGTCACAATCGGCATCGACATCGGCACCACCGCAGTCAAAGCGGTGGCCGCCGACTCCGATGGCCGGGTGGTCGGGCGGGCACGCATCCCGCATGAGTTGCGGGTGCCGACGCCGGACCGGCTGGAACACAACGCCGAAGAGGCGTGGCGGCTCGGCCCACTGGCAGCACTGGAGCAACTGGCGCGCCCGGACGCCGCAGCGGTCGCCGTTTCCGCAATGGTCCCGTCGTTGACCGCGGTCGATTCCGGCGGCCATCCGATCACGCCGGGGCTGCTCTACGGCGACAGCCGAGGCCGCGTTGTCGAGACGGACAGCGGCAGCCCGTTTCCGGTGGGTGAGGCCGCGGAATTTCTGCGCTGGACGGCTGCGCAGGCACCCGATGCGGCCGGATACTGGCCGGCGCCGGCGGTCGCCAATTACGCCCTGGCCGGCGAGGCGGTGGTCGATTTTCCCACCGCGTATACCGCGCTGCCGCTGTTCTCGCCAGAGTTGGAAGGCGGCTGGAACGCGGCGGCCTGTGCCGACCGCGGTGTGACGGTCGACCGCATGCCCCGGGTCGAAGCACCCGGAGTTGCTGCCGGACAACTGCGCGATACCGCGGACAGGCCAGTCGTGCTGGCGGTCGGCGCCATCGACGCGCTGTGCGAGCAGATGGTGGCCGGCGCCGGCGACGACGGCGATGTGCTGGTGCTGTGCGGCACCACGTTGATTGTCTGGGTCACCATCCCCGATGCGCGGCAGGTGCCGGGCCTGTGGACGCTCCCGACCATGACCGGAAAGAGCCAGATCGGCGGGGCGAGCAACGCCGGCGGGCTGTTCCTCGGCTGGGTCGATCGGGTGCTGGCGCCTGGCGACCCGGCGGCGGTGGACCCGCGGCGAGTGCCGGTGTGGTCGCCGTACCTGCGTGGCGAGCGCACACCCTTCCACGACCCCGACCGTCGCGGGGTGCTCGACGGCCTAGACCTCACCCACGATGCGGCGACGCTGCGCCGGGCCGCCTACGAGGCGTCCGGCTTCGTCGTCCGCCAGCTCATCGAACTGAGCGGGGTGAACCCGTCGCGGATCGTGGCCGCAGGCGGTGGTACCCGCGTCGAGCCGTGGCTGCGGGCTATCGCTGATGCCACCGGCCGGCCGGTGGAGGTCTCGGGTGTGGCCGAAGGCGCGGCGCTGGGCGCGGCATTCCTGAGCCGGATGGCAGTCGGCAAGGAGTCATCGATGGCCGACGCCGCGCGCTGGGCGGCGATCGAGCGCGTCGTGCAACCCGATCCCGCCTGGACGGGTCCGATGGCCCAGCGTTACGGCCGGTTTCTCGAAATGGCCGACCGGCCGTCGACAGCTAGCTGAGGGTTGAGATCACGGCGATGATGTTGCGGAAAGCGGCCAGTGCTTCGTCGGTGGGGAATGGGCGACCGTAGTCGGCGAACAGCTCCCGTCGAGCTCGGCTGGCGACTTGCCAGCCCCGAGCGCTGAGGTACTCGGCGACATTGTTGCGCTCGCCGTCGTAGAACAGCCCCGACAAATCGAGGTCGCAGCCCAAATTGGCCCACCGGGCGTTCATCGCCTTGCCGCGTTCGGCCATCGTCGGACCGCTGTCCGGGTGATATTCGGTGGCCAGTTGACTGCCAGGAGCGCTGAGCGCCGTGATGTGATCGAAGAGCCGGTCCTGGGCTTCCGGCGGCAGATACATCAAGAGGCCTTCGGCGCTCCACGCCGTCGGTTTAGTGTCGTCAAAACCGCTGTCGCGCAATGCCTTCGGCCAGTCTTCGCGCAAATCGATGCTGACCGTGCGGCGCTCGGTTGTCGGTTCGGCGCCCAGCCGCGCCATCGCGTCGGTTTTGAATCCGACGACCTTGGGCTGGTCGACTTCGTAAACGACGGTGCCGGGCGGCCACGCCAGCCGGTACGCCCTGGCGTCCAGACCGGCGGCCAGAATCACCGCCTGATCGATCCCCGCCGCCGTTGCGTGCAAGAAGAAGTCATCGAAGAACCGGGTGCGCACCGCCAGCGAGTCGGTCTCAGTTTGCAATTCCACCTCGCCGGGCTCGCCGGTGTCGGTCGGTCTGATCTCGCCGTCGAGCACGCGGATGAAGAAGTCGATCCCCACCGCCCGCACCAGCGGGGCGGCGAACGGGTCGTCGATGATCGGCGCGGCGTCCTTGGTGGCCAGCGCACGGGCTACGGCGACCATCGTCGCGGTGGCGCCTACGCTGGATGCCAGGTCCCAGGTGTCGCTGTCGCTGCGTGCCATCGTCACTCCCAACCACTTTGATACTTAGCCAAGGTAAAGAGCCAGTGAAACTGTACGCCTTGTTTTTATGCGAGGTGCTGCGTGCCGGGCCACCCGTTTTAGGGGAGGCGCGACCACCGCTGTTAGTCTCGTAGACTGTCTGACGCGCGCTGGACACCTCCTGGCCTGCGAGTGCTTGGCGCGTAGGACCGCTGATTTTTTAATGCTGGTAACACCAGCCCCGTTGGCATGCCGCTACCAAGACCGGCGGCGCAGGAGGAAGAGTGTTTTCGGCTTTCATCTCATCGCTGCGAACAGTCGACCTGAGACGGAAAATCCTGTTCACGCTGGGCATTGTGATCCTCTACCGGTTGGGCGCGTCCGTGCCGTCGCCGGGGGTGAACTACCCGAATGTGCAGAAGTGCATCCAACAAGTCAGCGGTGGGGAAGCCGCCCAGATCTACTCGCTGATCAACCTGTTTTCCGGCGGCGCGTTGCTCCAGCTGACGGTGTTCGCGGTCGGGGTGATGCCGTATATCACCGCGAGCATCATCGTGCAGCTGCTCACCGTGGTCATCCCCAGGTTTGAGGAACTGCGCAAAGAAGGGCAGTCCGGCCAGGTCAAGATGACCCAGTACACCCGCTACCTGGCGATCGCGCTGGCCATCCTGCAGGCCACCAGCATCGTGGCGCTGGCCGCTAACGGCGGGCTGCTGCAGGGCTGCAGCCTGGACATCATCTCCAACCAGAGCATCTTCACCTTGGTCGTGATCGTGCTGGTGATGACGGCGGGCGCGGCGCTGGTGATGTGGATGGGCGAGCTGATCACCGAGCGCGGTATCGGCAACGGCATGTCGCTGCTGATTTTCGCCGGCATCGCCGCCCGTATTCCAGGTGAAGGCAAAACCATCCTGGACAGCCGCGGCGGGGTGATCTTCGCGGCAGTGTGCTTCGCGGCCCTGATCATCGTCGTCGGCGTGGTGTTCGTCGAGCAGGGCCAGCGCCGCATCCCGGTGCAGTACGCCAAGCGAATGGTGGGCCGGCGGATGTACGGCGGCACCTCCACGTATCTGCCGCTGAAGGTCAATCAGGCCGGTGTTATCCCGGTCATCTTCGCCTCGTCGCTGATCTACATTCCGCGTCTGATCACCCAGCTGATCCGCAGCGGCACGGGCGGTGCGGGCAACAGCTGGTGGGACAAATTCATCGCCAATTACCTGTCGAACCCCGGCAGCCCCGTCTACATCGCCGTCTATTTCGGGCTGATCATCTTCTTCACCTACTTCTACGTCTCGGTCACGTTCAACCCCGACGAACGTGCCGACGAGATGAAGAAGTTCGGCGGTTTCATTCCGGGTATTCGGCCCGGAAAGCCAACCGCTGATTACCTGCGGTATGTGCTCAGCAGGATCACGCTGCCAGGCTCGATCTACCTCGGCGTCATCGCGGTGCTGCCTAATCTGTTCCTCCAGATCGGCAACACGGGGACGGTGCAGAACCTGCCGTTCGGGGGCACCGCGGTGCTGATCGCGATCGGTGTCGGCTTGGATACCGTGAAGCAGATCGAGAGCCAGCTCATGCAGCGCAACTACGAAGGGTTCCTCAAGTGAGAGTTGTGTTGCTTGGTCCGCCCGGAGCGGGTAAGGGCACGCAGGCCGAGAAGCTGGCAGAGAAACTCGAAATACCGCATCTGTCCACCGGGGAACTGTTTCGGCAGAACATCAACACCGGCACCAAGCTCGGCCTGGAGGCCAAGCGCTACCTGGACGCCGGCGATTTGGTGCCGTCTGAACTGACCAACGAACTCGTCGACGACCGGCTGAACAATCCGGACACCAAAAACGGCTTCATCCTGGACGGTTACCCGCGCTCGGTCGGGCAGGCCAAAGCACTGCACGACATGCTCGAGCGCCGCGGGACCCAGCTCGACGCGGTCCTGGAGTTTCGGGTGTCCGAGCAGGTGTTGCTCGAGCGGCTCAAAGCGCGCGGCCGTGCCGACGACACCGACGAGGTCATCCTCAACCGGATGAAGGTGTACCGCGACGAAACCGCGCCGCTGATCGAGTACTACACCCACGAGTTGAAAACCGTCGACGCGGTCGGCACCGTCGACGAGGTGTTCGCTCGTGCGCTACGGGCCCTGGGAAGGTAACCGTGATCGCCCTGGGTGGGCTGCGTAGTCGCAAGGTGGTGCCGCAGCGCAGCGC
>NZ_JBAUZA010000006.1:0-3682 GCF_049585075.1 Mycobacterium sp. | reverse complement strand
CATGCCGGCGAGCCGCCGCAGCCGCAGCGCGTCGCCGCCGGCCCACGCCGGGTCGCTGTCGGCGAGATGGTGTGGATCGGCTAGCGCGTTCACCGGAAGCGGCCGGCGACTCGATAACGCCCGGGTAATCGCTTCCTCGACGGAAATCAGCCCGCCGGGGGGGTCGGGAACCAGATCACGAAGGCCCGAGCCGGAGGCCCGCATCGGATGATCCAGTGACTCCACCAGATCGGCAGCCAGCCCGTCGGGCACCGGCAGCGCGACCGCCGTGACCCATGACGCCATCGTGGTGTCCACCCCAGGCGCAGGCAGGCTGGCGTGCCACTTGCCGGAAACCCGCGCATAGGTTTTCAGCAGCGCATGGTAGGACGTCCGGTCCGGGCCGGAAATGTCGTAGGCGCCCGCCGGCACTTGTGCGCTATCGGCGGCCGCGACCAGGTAATGCAGCACGTCCCGGATAGCAATCGGATCGATCGGGTTATCCATCCACGCCGGAATCGGGATAACCGGGAATCGGTCACCGACGTAGCGCAACATCTCGAACGACGTCGAGCCGGCGCCGAAAATCAATGCCGCGCCTAGCCACACCACTTCCGGGCCGCCGTCGACCGTCAGCGCCTGGGCCACCTCCGCCCGGCTGGTGAGATGCTCGGACAGGGCCCCGCCATCGGGGTGATCCGGGACGAACCCACCCAGATAGACGATGCGGCGCACACCAGCGTCCTTGGCCGCGTCCGCAAGGTTGGCAGCCGCGGCCCGGTCGACATCGCGGAAGCCGGGCTGACCGATCGCGTGGACCAGGTAGTAGACGACGTCGAGCGGCCCTGCCACGGCGAACGCTGCGCGGACCGAGTCGAGATCCGACGCGTCCAGCGCGACCGGGCTGACGTCGTCAATCCAGCCCATTCGGCCTAGTCGGGCCGGGTCGCGGGTAGCGGTCAGCACCTGATGGCCAGCGGCAAGTAGCGCTGTGACCAGCCGCGATCCCACGTAACCGGTCGCGCCTGTCACCAGAATTCGCACACCTTCCAACCTAGCGATCCCGCTGGACTCGGGCAGTCGATTCGGTTGTTGCCCGGCGATGGTGCAGGCGGCCACGGCGTGGCCGGAGAGCCGCCCGTTGACCTGCGCGTTGAACTCGCTGACAGCACGGCAACTCGTAACCCGTTATACCGGTGTTCAATTATCTTCGGTTCCAACGATGTTGAACCGATCAATCGAAATATCCGTGTCTATCTATGTGGACATCTCAGCCCTTAGTACGCATTCGGCGATGCCTGACATCGCAACGCCGTCCATTGCCGGTGTGGCGGTCGAATTCCCGCCGAACCGGCACAGCCAAGACGAGGTCATCTCGGCCCTATCCGACTTCGCCGGTCCCGAATTTCGACGGTTCGCTGCCACCAGCGGGGTTGCCACACGCCAACTTGCGCTGCCCCTGTCGCGGTATCGCGAACTCAGCGGCTTCACCGAGGCGAACGAAGCGTACCTTGACATCGCTCTCGAGCTGAGTGAGCGAGCGCTGCTGTCGGCGCTGGATGCCGCCAATGTCAAGCCTTCCGAAGTCGATATCGTATTTTCGACGACCGTCACCGGGCTCGCAGTGCCCTCGTTGGAGGCACGGCTGATTACCCGCGTGGGCCTACGCCCGGATGTCAAGCGTGTCCCGCTGTTCGGTCTGGGCTGCGTCGCCGGCGCGGCCGGCCTGGCACGGGTGTATGACTACCTTGTCGGTTACCCCGATCATGTGGCAGCGCTGCTGGCGGTCGAACTGTGCTCGTTGACCATTCAGCGTGAAGACCGTTCGCTCGCAAATCTGGTCGCCTCCAGCCTGTTTGGCGACGGGGCCGGCGCGGTCATCGCTACCGGAGCCGACCGGGCACGGATTGGGCCGAAGGTGCTGGCCACCCGTAGCCGGACCTACCCGGACACCGAGGACGTGTTGGGCTGGAACATCGGCACCACGGGGTTCGAGATCGTGTTGTCCGTCCAGATCGCGACCGTCGTCGAAAAATACATGGGCGAAGAGGTCGGCAAGTTCCTCGCCGAGAACGGCCTGACCATCGCGGACGTCTCGACGTGGATAGTTCACGCCGCCGGCCCGAAGGTGATCGACGCGGTGGAGAACGCCTTAGACCTTCCCCCTGATGCCCTCACCCTTACACGAAATTCCTTGCGCGACAATGGGAACCTGTCGTCAGTGTCGGTGCTAGATGTGCTTCGGCCCATCATGGCCGAACCGCCGCCGCCCGGGTCCTTCGGACTGATGATTGCCATGGGACCGGGCTTCAGCTCCGAACTCGTACTGCTCAGTTGGTAGGCAACGCGTCCCGGGAGAGCGGCGCCGATGACCCGCGCCGACGACGATGCAGTGGGGGCGCCCCCAGCCGCGAAGCGGCGAGGGGGACGCAGCGATGCTGAGGAGCGGCGCCGATGACTTATGACACCGACCTGCTGATCGCCGGCGGCGGCCCCGGCGGTCTGGCCGCGGCGTTACACGCTCGCCGGCAAGGACTTTCAGTGATCGTTGCCGAGCCCCGCGACCACCCCATCGACAAGGCGTGCGGCGAGGGGCTGATGCCGGGCGGCCTGACTGAACTGGCAGCGCTGGGCGTGGATCCCGCCGGCATGCCCCTCCGCGGTATCGCCTATCTGAGCGAGCGCCGCCGCGCCGAAGCGCTTTTCCCCGACAGGCCCGGACGTGGCGTGCGACGTACCACGCTGCACGCCGCCCTGGCGTCGCGCGCCAAAGAGCAAGACACCCAATGGATTTCGACTCGCATTACTACCGTAGACCAGGATGCCCACGGAGTGACCGCCGCCGGTATTCGCGCGAAATGGCTAATCGCAGCAGACGGACTGCATTCGACGGTCCGACGCGCCGTCGGCATCAACTCCGTGCCGGGGACACCTCGGCGGTACGGGGTGCGGTGGCACTATCGAGTGCCGGCCTGGTCGGAGTTCGTCGAGGTGCACTGGTCGCAGTGGGGCGAGGCGTATGTGACCCCGGTCGAGCCAGACCTGGTGGGCGTCGCAATCTTGTCTCGCCACCGGCCCGAACTTGATTGGTTCCCGCGGCTGGCAAACCATCTGCACGGCGCCAGCCGCGGGCGAGCACGAGGCTGCGGACCCATGCGACAGGTAGTGCCCCACCGTGTTGCCGGCCGGGTGCTGCTGGTGGGCGACGCGGCTGGATATGAGGACGCCTTGACCGGCGAGGGGGTAAGCCTGGCCGTCAAACAAGCCGACGCGGCGGTGAGCGCCATCGTCGACGACAAACCGTCGTCATATGAAGCAGCGTGGCATCGAATCACCCGCGACTACCGGCTGCTAACCCGCGGCCTCGTGCTGGCCACAGTGCCTTCGATGAATCGGCGTGCCATTGTGCCCGCCTGCACGGTGCTGCCCGGAGTTTTCAAAAAAGCGGTGCACGTGCTGGCCCGCTGAGTGGTCAACTGCATTGCGTTAATACCCGCTAATTAGACGTATGTTGAATTAATAACGGCATCCCGCCAGCTGGTTGGCAGCAGCGCGGTGAACAGCGGCGATCCTGCATCTATGATCAGAATCCACGCACCCCCAAACGGGCGATCCCGCCTCACGCGCGGCGGGCCACAGTCGGTCTGGCGGCCGCCTGACCCCCATCGGAGTGGCGGTGCGTAATCCAAGGTATTGTGGTTTA
>NZ_JBAUZA010000005.1:0-9854 GCF_049585075.1 Mycobacterium sp. | reverse complement strand
AAGCCGAACGTCGGAAAGAGCTCACTGCTCAATCGGCTGGCCGGCGATCAGCGCTCGGTGGTCCATGAAGTCGCGGGAACCACAGTCGATCCCGTGGACTCGCTGATCGAAATGGAAGGCAAGGTCTGGCGTTTCGTCGACACCGCGGGACTGCGCCGCAAGGTTGGGCAGGCAAGCGGGCACGAGTTCTACGCCTCGGTGCGCACCCACGGCGCTATCGATGCCGCCGAAGTGGTCATCGTGCTGATCGACGGATCGGTGCCGCTGACCGAGCAGGATCAGCGGGTGCTGTCGATGGTGATCGAGGCCGGACGAGCACTGGTGTTGGCGTTCAACAAGTGGGACTTGGTCGACGATGAGCGGCGCTACCAGCTGGACAACGAGATCGACCGGGAGCTGGTACAGGTGCGCTGGGCGCAGCGGGTCAACATTTCCGCGAAAACCGGCCGGGCCGTCCAGAAGCTGGTGCCGGCATTGGAAAGTGCCCTCGAGTCGTGGGACGCCCGGATCGGCACCGGTCGGCTCAACACCTGGATCAAGGAAGTGGTGGCTGCGACACCGCCGCCGGTGCGCGGCGGCAAACAGCCGCGGATCCTGTTCGCCACCCAGGCCACCGCCCGTCCACCGACGTTCGTGCTTTTCACCAGTGGATTTTTGGAGGCGGGGTACCGCCGGTTCCTGGAGCGACGGCTGCGGGAGACCTTCGGCTTCGAGGGCAGTCCGATCCGGATCAACGTGCGGATGCGCGAGAAGCGGAAAGCCAAGCGCTGAACGCAGCGCCGAAATGACGCCCGATAGGGTCTTTCGGTGCCGCTTTCACATGCGATCTTGGTTGCCTTAGCCGGCTTGGTCGCGGGCGCGATCAACGCGGTGGTGGGGTCGGGCACGTTGATCACCTTTCCGACGCTCGTCGCGCTGGGTTTTCCGCCGGTGACATCGACGATGTCCAACGCGGTCGGGCTGGTTGCGGGCAGCGTCTCGGGTACCTGGGGTTACCGGCGCGAGCTGGATGGTCAGTGGAATCGGCTGCGCTGGCAGCTGCCCGCCTCGGTGGTTGGCGGCATCCTGGGCGCCTGGCTGCTGCTGCACCTGCCGGAGAAGGTGTTCATCGACGTGGTTCCGGTGCTGCTGATCATCGCGCTTCTCCTGGTGGTCGTGGGGCCGCGGATCCAAGCGTGGGCGCGCGACCGCGCCGAGAGAGCAGGCCGCTCTACGGACGACGTATCGCCTCGCCGGATGACCGCATTGGTCGCAAGCACTTTCGCGATCGGCATTTACGGTGGCTATTTCACTGCGGCGCAAGGCATCCTGCTGGTCGGTGCCATGGGTGCGCTGTTGCCAGAATCGGTGCAGCGGATGAACGCTGCGAAGAACCTGCTGGCGCTTGTCGTGAATGTCGTTGCGGCGCTGGCTTATACATTGGTAGCGTTCGATCGGATCAGCTGGTCGGTAGCGGGCCTTATCGCGGCTGGCTCACTGGTCGGCGGATGGTTGGGCGCACATTATGGTCGGCGACTGTCCCCAAACGCGTTGCGCGCTGCGATCGTTGTGGTCGGCCTCATCGGCGTCTACCGGCTGGTGACCATCTAGCCGGTTAGCCCTGTTGCACGACGTTCTGTCCGCCGAAATTCTCGATGGCCGGCGAGCCGGCGTGGTAGGTGATCTGGTTGTTGAAGCCGGAGGCGTCGATGGAGTCGACGGCGTCGACAATGATCGAGTTCTGGACGCCGGACACATTCAGGCTTGCGCAGTGGCCGGTGATCACGACCTTGTTGGAAATGCCGCTGACGTTGACAGCGCTGTTGTTGCAGGCGATCGTGCGGTTCTCCTTGATCCCGGAGATGGTCAGCGTGGCACCGGCCGGCGCTGTGGGCGCTGAGCTTGGCGAGCCCGACGATGCAGGGGCGGGGGTTTGCGCCGCGCTGGCGGAGGGGGCCGCGCTATTCGAGGAGACGGTCGGATTGGGCAGCAGAGTGGTGAACCCACCGTGCGTCGCTCGGTTGATGCCGAAGACCGCAAGCCCCAGCGGGACCGCAATTGTCCCAATGATGAAGAAAGCGGCCAAGATCCACCATATCCGGTAACGAGAGGTGGGCCGCGGCGATGTCCAGGGGGACGGGCTGCCGAAACTCGGCGGCGGCGGTGGATAAGCGGGACCGGGTGGGGCAGCCCATTTGCCCGGTGGCGGATTGACGCCGGCTTCGGACGCACGCGCCGTGTCGGCCAATGGCCGTTCGAGCTCCCGAATTCGGGCTTCGGGGTCATCCTCGGATTCCATCAACAGATGGTCCCATAACAAGATCGGACGAATAGCTCAATCGCATTCGGTAGTTTTTGCATCGTGCCTGAGTTGAACAACCGCCAGATCGTGTTGCGTCGCCGCCCTGTCGGCCTAGTGCAGTCCGCTGACACGGAGTTGGTCACCGCGCCGGTCCCCGAGCCAGCCGAGGGTGAGGCGCTGGTGCGCACCACCTATGTGGGCCTTGACGCCGCCGTCCGGACCTGGCTCAACGATCAACCGGGCTACCTACCGCCGGTGCAGGTGGGCGAGGTGATCCGGGCGGCGGGGATCGGCGAGGTCGTGTCGTCGCGTTGTGATGCTTACGCCGTCGGCGACGTCATCACCACCTTGACCGGCTTCCAGGAGTACGTGATTGTCCGCGACGACGTGTTCAGCACGCCCATTGCCGGGGAGAGCGATCAGCTGGCGATCATGTCGGTGTACGGGCCGACCGGCGCGACGGCCTATATCGGGATGACCGACGTCGGTCGACCGCAGGCCGGGGACACCGTGGTGGTTTCGGCCGCCGCGGGTGCCACGGGGTCGGTGGCCGGCCAGATCGCCAAGATCGCCGGCGCCCGGGTGGTGGGGATCGCGGGAGGGCGGGAGAAGTGCCGAGCAGTGGTCGAGGACTTCGGGTTCGACGCGTGCATCGACTACAAAAACGACGACCTGGAAGCGGCGCTCAAAGAACACTGCCCTAAGCGCGTCAATGTCTATTTCGACAACGTCGGCGGACCGATCCTCAACGCGGTGCTGGGCCGGCTGGCGACGAACGCACGGGTCGTGCTCTGCGGCGTCATCTCCAGCTACCTGACCGGCGAGCATCCCGGACCGGCCAATTACGTGAACCTGCTGTCCAAAACCGCGACCATGCAAGGTTTCAACGCGCTCGATCAGTGGGGCCGCTTCGACGAGGCCTTCGCCTCGCTTCGCCAGTGGGAGCACGAAGGCCGAATCAAGCACCGCGAGACCATCTTTGAGGGCATCGAGTCGTGCGTCGATGCCCTCAACGGGCTGTTCACCGGGGCCAACATCGGCAAGATGCTGGTCAAGTTGAGCGAACCCACAACCGGCTAGGGCACTTCTTGGATACGGATCATGGTGCCTGCGGGGTCACGCACGGCGCAGTCGCGAACTCCGTAGGGCTGCTCGGTCGGCTCTTGGACGATGTCGGCGTCGGCAGCCTGCAGCCGGTCGAAGGTGCCGTCGAGGTCCTTGGTGGCCAGCACGATTATCGCGTAGGTGCCCTTGGCCATCATCTCGGCGATGGTGCGGCGTTCGTCGTCGGTAATCCCAGGGTTTGCGGTCGGCGGACTCAAAACGATTGATGTGCCAGGCTGATTCGGCGGACCGACCGTGATCCACCGCATCTTGCCCTTACCGACGTCGAGGCGGACCTCGAAGCCCAGGGTGTCGCGATAGAACGCCAGCGAGGCTTCCGGGTCGTCGTGCGGGAGCATGCTTGAGTGAATGGTGATGTCCATGACGATCACGCTAGGTGCAGCGTGGCGGCGGGCGCTTCTTGATTCCTGACCGGTCTGGTGACTTGCTTCTCCATACACGATGGCAGCCCCGCTGTCGTGCGAGCTGTGTGGTCGCGGTAGTTACTGGGTGACATGCCGACCAGCTCGCTGAAGCGGGTACTGAAAGTGCCCAGTGACGAGCAGCCGACAGCGAAACAGACGTCGGTGACGCTGAGGTCGCCGCGACGCAGCAGTGCCATCGCGCGCTCGATACGCCGCGTCATCAGATAGGAGTACGGCGACTCGCCGTAGGCGATTTTGAATTGACGGCTCAGGTGGCCGGCCGACATGTTCGCGTCGCGGGCGAGCGCCTCGACGTTCAGCGGCTGGGCGTACTCGCGGTCGATCCGGTCGCGGACGCGGCGCAGTCGCGCGAGGTCGCGCAGGTGTTGCTCGTCGGCAGGTCTGGATCCCACCTGCGCGATGGTGCCATGTCGCGTTGGGGTGGGGCGAGCTTCGCCGTCTGCTGTAGGCTTTCCACCTGCTGTCGGTGATCCATCGGCGGCACCGGGCTGTGGCGCAGTTTGGTAGCGCACTTGACTGGGGGTCAAGTGGTCGCAGGTTCAAATCCTGTCAGCCCGACGTAGGTCAGAAGCGGTTTTGCCAGCCATCGCTGAGGTACCAAACGGTTGACTATCCGCCGCGAGCTAGTTCTGCCAGTCGTTGGAGCCGTCGTTCCTTGTGTAGGCACCGGTGGAGTGCGTCACGATGACGGGGTCACCGGGACCGAAAGTGTCGAAGAACCACTTTGCGTTGGTGGGGCTGATGTTGATGCAGCCGTGACTGACGTCGCGTTTACCTTGGTCATCAACAGACCATGGAGCGCTGTGCACGAAATCGCCGCTGTTGTCGAATTTCACGGCTAGATCGACGGTCACCCTGTACCCGTTCGCCGAGCTGACCGGGACCCCGTAAGTCGAGGAATCCATCACCACCGAGGGCATCTTCTCCAGAACGTAGAAAGTGCCGTTCGGCGTTTGGTGGCCGCCGGACGCCATGCCCATCGACATCGGGATCGTCTTCTCCACGGTCCCGTTGCGGGTGACGGTCAGTTGGTGCGTGGCATCGTCGGCCGTGGCAACCAGGGTGTCTCCGGTATGGAAGCTCGACACTGTGCCGCCCGCATCGACGGTCACCTCGGTGTGGGCGGGCCAGAAGTTCAGTGGGCGCCAGCGCAGCTGCGTGGGGCTCTGCCAATAGAACTTGCCGTCAACCGGGGGGACCGAAGAAACGTGGACGGCGCTCTCGGCTGCGCCGGCGTCATCGACCAGCCCGGGAAAGTTGATGAGGATCGGCTGGCCCACACCCACCGTCGCTCCGTTGCCAGGGACGATCCTCGGCGGTCCGAATAGCGCCGTGCCGGCGAACGGTGGTGGCGGCGCAGGCGGGCCTGCGGGTGGCGCGACAACCCCTGGATCACCGGGAGCCGGATCCGGATCCGCCAACGCGGGACCCGCACTCAGAACCAGCAGCCAGCCCAATATAGAAGCCACTCCGGCTGTCTTCATAACGGCGATGAGGCTTCCCCCCGTAAACCCCGACATATACAGTCCTCCAGTCGCTTTGTGGAAACAGTGTTGCATAGCGTCCAGGCCAGCCATCTCTTCTTCGGCCGCCGGCGGCGGTCCGTAACCTGTGGCTCCGAAGTTCTAGCCAAACCTGCGGTTTGGTCGTGAGGCTGTCACGACTTTGTCACAGCAACCCCGAAACTGGTTGAGATTCCTTGGGACGCCGTGGGACCACTTGTCGAGATTGCCGACCTTTCAAGCACCGCGGCCACGGCCTCGGACCACCTCGAATGGACTGGGGGTCAAGTGGTCGCAGGTTCAAATCCTGTCAGCCCGACACAGGTCCGATGGCATTTTTATGGTTGTGGACCCGCTTACACCACAGCCTCGATCACTGACGATTCGGTGCAAATGTCCGCCGACGGGAGCTACGGTGATCCTCATTAGCGCCTCGCTCGACTCAGAGGAGATGTGATGGCGGCCAGGGAAACGAGCGCCTATCAAACCGTCGTGGTCGGCACCGATGGCTCGGACTCGTCGCTGCGTGCGGTGGACCGCGCAGGCGCGATAGCTGCGGATCACGGCGCGAAATTGATCGTTGCGTCGGCGCATCAGCCGGCCCGCGAGGAAAAGGGCGGTTGGAGCGTGCCGCCGGGGAGCACTCACGGCGAGGACTACCGGACGGTGGGTGACGCCCCCGTCTACGCGATCCTGCAAAACGCGAGGGAGCGGGCGCACAAAGCCGGGGCAAAGAACGTGGAGGAGAAGTCGATCGTCGGTGCCCCCATCACCGCGCTAGTGGACCTAGCCGAGGAGGTCCACGCCGATCTGCTGGTCGTCGGCAACGTCGGACTCAACAGCGTCGCCGGGCGGCTGCTGGGATCGGTCCCAGCCGAAGTCTCCCGCAAGTCCAAAACCGACGTGCTAATCGTCTACACCACCGGCTGACTCACCTACTCAGTTGTGATGGGCACCTTGAGATCGCCCAAGAGCCGGCGGACGTGTTTTTCGATGTCGTCGCGGATCGGACGCACCCCGTCCAACGATTGCCCGGCCGGGTCGGGCAGGGTCCATTCTTCGTAGTGTTTCCCGGGATAGATGGGGCAGGCATCGCCGCAGCCCATGGTGACAACGACGTCGGCGGCTTTTACGATCTCATCAGTCCAGGGCTTGGGAAATTCCTCGGCGATATCGATGCCGACCTCGGTCATTGCCTCGACGACGGCGGGATTTAGTTGGTTGCCGGGTTCGGATCCCCCTGACCAGGCCACCGCCCGATCCCCGGCCAGGCGGGCAAAGAACCCGCGCGCCATCTGGGAGCGCCCGGCATTGTGGGTGCACAAGAACAGCGCCGTGGGTTTTCCGTCGCTGATCTTGCCTTCCACCCGGGCCACTGCGTTGAGGCGCTGGCGGGCAAAGCGTTCGGCGAGCAGCGGCAAGTAATTCGCGATGGTGGCCCGCTCGGCGAGCTCGTCGTAACACGAGAGGAGGAACCGTTCGATAGTCTCCACGCCGAACATTTCGGAAAAATCGCGTTGCAGGTCGCTCGCGGCGACGTGCAACGCCAGCTCCTGTAGGTCGCTGTGCACGCGCGGGCCCAACGGGTCGGGGCTTTCGGTCATGACAAACACTCCACGGATCGATAGTAGTTTCCTGTCGTGTTGCGAGACGATCAACCTCGCCCGGCCACGCGGATTGACCGCCGGCCCAAGCTGCCCCGGCGCCTGCCCCGCGCAAGCACCCGGAATTCGTCCGTAATCCAGGGCGGCCACGGCTTCGTCGAGCAGGCGCACCTGCAGTTCCCATAGATTCACCTTGAGAGCGAAACGCGCCGAGCGTGTTGGTAGTGTGCTGACCGCGCCGGACCCGCTAAGCAGGGGACCTCGAGCTCAGCCGAACGTTAGGTTGATTCCAAATGGTTCCAGACGGGCCTGCGAAATATGCGGCCGTTCAACGGACTTCAGCCCGATAACTTAACCGCTGTTTGGTCGCGGCGGCTACTAATGGCCCGGGAGGGCCGGCAGATCATCTCGGATGCCTTGTAAATCGCCTTGAATGCGTTGCAGATCGCCTTCGATGCGTTGCAGGTCAGAAATCGCATTCTGGGATGCCTGCTGCGCCTGGTCCTGGTTGCCAGGTTTGTATAGAGGGCAGTACGAGACTATGGCACCCGCGACGAAGTCGGCGCTTTGATTGGGGTCCCATATCGACGTTCGCTGCACGAGGCTGACGGCCTCCTGGAAATTGGGTTGGTGCGCTAGGAAGTCGCAGACCGCGTGCCCGTGGATCGTCACGTATTCGGGGCTGGGAACTGGCAGGCCCTCCTGTTTCAACGCGTCGATCAACGCCCTGTCGACAATGTCTGCCGACGAAACGGGTGCTTTCGGCGCGGCCGGGGCGGGAGGGTTCGGCATAGCCGGGTCAGGTCGCGCACTTGACGGCGGGGCTGCAATCGGCTGCGCCGCCGGATGTGTGTTGTGAACGGTAAACATCACCACTAACACGGCGGCTGCGGCGACTAGAGACAGCGGCAACGCCGCGCGGGGGCCGATGCGCCACAGCACCCCCTTACCAATGGGCAGGCGTGATTTTGTCCGTTTCGCCACACCGCGGATCGGTGTCGAAAACGACCTCGGTGCCGATGCCTCCGGACGGTGCCCTAGGCGCTCATCAAGAAGATCGTCGATCTGACGACTCGACAGCTCGCCGCCGTGCTCGCGGATTGAGCGGCGCAACTCTGCGTGGCGCCGCAGCTCGGAGTCGATCGTCTTCTGATCGCGCATGGTTTGAGCGTAAAGCAGCCTGACAGTGTTCGTTTGGGCAATGGCCGGGCAACTCGAACCCGTTCAGCGGTACAGAATTTCCGCAACCGCATATCACCCCACGCCACCAGGCGTGGCGGGGGGAGACATGTGCGACCGGATTAGGAGGCCGGGGTTGGAGGCTGACCCGGTGCCGGAGCGGAGTTCGCCGGTGCACCAGGAAGCCCGCCAGGTGCCGGACCGGAATTCGCCGGAGCACCCGGCCCAGCGTTGCCCGGCACGTTCGACGTCCACATCAGAATGTCCTGCAGTCCGTCGTTGTAGACGACGCCATTCGGCGGTGCGCCTGTCACGTCGAAGTACAACGTCCCCGTCGATTCGCTGCCTTGCGGGATCGGCGCCGGGTTAAGGCCATTCGGAACCTCAACCTTGTCGATCAGCTTGTAGGTCTGACCGTTGGGCCCGCGGGCGCTGAAGTCTCGAACCATGGGGGTTACGGTTCCGCCATCCGACCTGGCGGTGATGTCTGCCTGGTAGAGGGTGCCTTTAGGGGTGAAGCCAGGAATTGCGATGGTGCTGGGCTGCAGGTTGCTCACCGTGTAGGTGGTCACCAACGGTCCGTCGATCAGCGGCTCACTGGTGCCGAATCCCTGGATGTTTGGCGGCGCCGCCGCGGCAGTTCCTGCGGCCACGACGCTCGCGGCAGCTATTCCCGCGGCCCCGACAGCCGTCTTGAAAGTGGTCGTTGTGAACTTCACGATGAGCTCCTTCTTCGCTCCTTGTTGTTTGAAACGGTCGCCCGACATTTAGGTGAGACCGAACTGAATCGGCATAGCCAACCGGCGGCGATTTCAAACGTCATCGCATGCCAAATGCCGGTCCGGCCCTCGTTACCTCGGGGAATGGCGCGATTTTCGTTATCCCCGGACGCGCGTTCGAGCATCGCCTGCCAGCAATTAGAAAACTGACACCGCGGCAACTATCAAATTGCCTCTGGCATTGATTTAGTGCCCTCGTGCGATGGCACCCCAAGGGTCATGTCGTGATCGGGCCCGTTTTTCTCAAGGCTGTTCGAGGATTCGGCAGACAACTCTGCGCCTGAGGACTATCTTGCAGCTACCTTAGACACGCCTAAGAAAACCTCGACGCCGTCAGGAGCCGGCGATGGCTCACCAATCAAGGACGCGGAATCGGCGGGCGCGCAACGGAAAAGCTCGCCGACGTCGTGTGATCGGTCCGGTTGCGGTTGCCGGCGCGTTTCTGGCCGCGACGATGACCTCGACGGTCGCCGCGCCGAATGCTCATGCCGACGGGTTTGACTCGATCTTCGACTCAATTGTCAATTCCATCGCCGGTTCCTTTGCCGGCTTGACAGATCCGCTGGCCGGTCTGGGGTCGCCCACTGCTGACCTAGCCGCCAGCACCAATCTTGGCGTGGGCGCAGCGGATTCGGCACTGGTGGCCGCCTCCGATCCCTCTCCTGCTGCTAGCTCATTCGACACGATGCTTCAGACGCTCGCCCAAGAATGGATCGCGAGTCCATTTGGTGCGGCATACGACGCACAGCTCAATACGCTGTGGCACGACCTCGGCAACAGCGGCATGCTGATTGGCAACGGCGCTGACGGAACGCCGGGCTCAACGTTGGCAGCGGCCAACGGCGAAGCCGGCGGGTTGTGGTTCGGCAACGGCGGCAACGGCGCCACCGATGCGCTCGGCCAGGGCGGTAACGGCGGGGACGCCGGGATGATCGGCAACGGCGGCAACGGCGCTGCCG
>NZ_JBAUZA010000004.1:0-7808 GCF_049585075.1 Mycobacterium sp. | reverse complement strand
GAGCAGAAAGCGAGCGTGGATTGTTGCGGCGATCGCAGCGGTGGTGCTCATCGCGGCCGGATCCGTCACCGTTGTCCGCCTGCGCAGTGGGTCGAGCCAGGGCTATCCGGCTCAGTCGTTCAACCATGTGCACGGGACCACCCAAATCGACGCAGAGCCACACGCGGTGGCGGCGGTCGGGCCGGGCGACGGCGACGCCGCGCTTGCGCTGGGCGTGCAACCGGTGGTGATGACCGAACCGGACGGCAAGCTGGCCAGCTGGGACCAACAACTGGTCACCGGCGGGGTCAAAGTGGTGTCGTCCGTCGACACCGCGGCGATCCAGGCAGCCAAACCTGACGTCGTCATCGCCACCGGCACCATCGACGACGCCACCTACAAGGCGCTGGCCGCGATCGCCCCGACCGTCACCCGCCCCTCCGACAGCACCGGGTCGACATGGACGTGGCAGAACCAGCTGACCTGGATCGGTCGAATCCTGGGCCGGACGGACAAGTCGCAGCAGCTCGTCGACACGGCCCGCAATCAGCAGGCCGATCTTCGCAGCCAAAACCCGGCCTTCAACGGCAAGACCGTCGCGGTTGTCAACGTCACCGACAACGGTGTCACCGCCACCCTGCGTGGCGCGCCCGCAACCGACTACCTCCAGGGCTTGGGCTTCAACTACAGCGACAAATTGAAGCCCACAGCCGCCGACACCGGCAGCGTGCGGCCCATGACCGACAACGACCTGTACTCACTCGGCGCCGACGTCATGGTTGCGGTCCGCACCGACAAGGCCGCCGGCGGCGGTGGATACAACGGGTTGCCCCAACCGCTCACGCTGTATCGGGGAGCGATGGTCATCGTCGACGACCCTAACGTGATCGCGGCACTGAACGCCGAGAGCTACTCCGCCACCGAATACCTCAACTCGAACTTCGCCAGCGCCCTTACGGCGCAAGTGCACTAATAAGACCTGCGGTTGCGGGCCGGCGAGTCCGTCTATCGTTTCTCGTGTGAGCAAGCGCAACACTCGTGTCGTGAGCGCGGCACTTGCCGGGGCCGTTGCGATGACGTTGGTGAGTTGCACCTCGACGGTGAGCGGTGTCGCGGTGATCGGCTCGCAGTCCACCGATGCTGACGGCGCAGTGGTGGCGCTGCTGGACACCGGCAAATATCCGACGACGGCCGGCCACCCGGTGGGTACCGCAGGTAGCCAGGCGACCGGCGCCGTTTTGGAGGCGCAGCGGATGGCCGAGTATGTGGTCGGACCATGGCAGGTCAACGCGCACCCGACGCAGCTGCGCCAGACGAACTTTCTGGCTACCCAGGCAGCGCCCGACATCCACTTGCTCAAAGATGCTCTGCCACAGCCGGTTCCTGACATCGCGTCGGCGCACGGCGTCATCACTGCGTTTATCACGTCCCGCACATCGAGCAATCCGCAAGTGCCGCTGATGCTGACAAATCTGGTGATGCGCTTCCCCGACCCCGCTGCCGCCTCCGCCGCTGCCACCGAAATGGCCGCCGCTACCAGCCGGCTTCCCGATCCGCCGCGATCACCGATCGCCATCCACAACCAGCCCGAGGCACTCGCGTCGGCACATGACGAGCTCGGGGACCAAACGGCGATCAACAGCTTCGCCGCTCATGGAGCGTACGTGCTGTACCAGAGCGCGAAATCCAAAAAAGAGGAGTTCGCCGATTTGGCTTCTCAAGCCGAGGAATTGGTCGAAGGGGCGCTGCGCATACAGGAGAACCTGATCGACCAGTTCGCAGCAACCGATCCGGCGAAGCTGGCCGACTTGCCGCTCGACCCGACCGGAAAGCTGTTGGCCCGCACCTTACCGACGTCGGACAGCACGGCGGCCCTGGTGGTCGGGGTGTGGCAGCCGCGCGCGTGGTTGCACTTCGAAGAAGATCCCATTGCCGCGGCGGCATCGTATGCCGCCGACGGTGTGGAGGTGATAGCCGAGGGTTTGACGACGGTGTACCAGACCAGCAACGCTGGCGGGGCCGCGCGGATGGTTCAGCGCTTCACCACACGCCTGGGCCCATCAGTTAAGGCCATTTCCGGAGTGCCCGGCCTGCCAGCGGCCAAATGCCTTGCCCGCCAAGGCATGGCGCCCGCACCGACCTTGCATGAGATGACAGCGCGATACAGTTGTATCGCGTCCGCGGATCAGTATGCGTTCATCGCCTACTCCGACACGGAGAAAGACGTCAAGCAGCAGATCTCCGCGCAATACCGGATCCTCGCGGGGAAATAGCCATGCAGGGGAGACGATTGGGGCGAGCGCTCGGCGCAGCGTTAGTCGCCGTATGTGTGGTTGCGCTGGTGGGCTGCAGCGCGATGGTAGCCGGTGTGGCGGTCAAGGCTCCCGATCGCGCCGAGGCCGATGGCGCGATCGTGGCATTGCTGGACACTGGTGACTATCCGACGACCGCGAACCATCCGTTCGGAACTGCGGGTAACGCCAACACCGGCGCGATGTTGGAAGCTCATCGGCTGGCCGTCAACGTGGTTGGCCCGTGGCAAGTCGACCCGACATATCGACATGTGGCAGTGATGAACACGACGACCACTTCGCCACTGCCTGAAGCCAAATTGCTGTCGCAAAACAATGTGCTTGCGGATCCGATGCCCGCCGTCGCCATGGCACACGGCTTCATGACCGGCTTCTCCAGCTTCCGCAGGGCCAGCACAAAGAAGCTCCTCGTCAACGTGGTGCTGCGGTTTCCCGACGTCGATTCCGCTGGGGCAGCGGCCCGCGAAATGGCCGACCAATACCCGCACGCAGACGCACCCGCGCGGCTGGTGACGATCGATGGCCACCCCGAAGCGATCGCAACGCTCTACGACTTTCCCGACGGCGGCGTCGGCGCGGCAAGCTTTACCGCGCGCGGACCATACGTGCTCGTCCAACAGCTACAGATCGAGGACCGTTACGACGCCGCGACAGCGCCCGTGCTGATTGGGCTGACGCTCGACCAGCAGGAACCGCTGATCGACCGGTTCACGCCAACAGATTCCGCGAAACTGATCGACCTGCCCAAGGATCCGACGGGGCAGTTGTTGGCCCGCACGCTGTGGGCCACCGATGGCAGCGCGCCCTTCATGATCGGGGTCTGGGAGCCGGGCGCCTGGCTGAATTTTGAAGACGACCCGATCAAGGCGGCAGGCCTATTCAAATCCGCCGGCGTTGAGGCGGTGGCGCAACAACGGGCAACCGTCTACCAAACGCACGACGCGGCGGGGGCGACACAGCTGGTTAAGCAATTCGCTGCGGACATGAAGGCCACCGAAGGTGCTCATCAGATCAGCGGGATCACTGGCTTACCCCAGGCTCAATGCTTCGCCCGGCAGAACGCCGCCGGGTTGCTCGAGGAACCCAATCCACCGTTGTCATGGCTGCGGGTGGTGTGGCCATTCAAGTGTGTCGCGCGCGCAGATCGATATACCTTCACTGCCTTCAGCGACAGCGAAAAGGACGTCAAGCAGCAAATGGCCGCGCAGTATCGCATCCTCGCCGGCAAGTAACCGCCGGCTCCTCGTCGAGGTTGAATCGGCGGGCTGACGGGTAATACCAGGGGCAACCGACACCCCGGAGTGGCGCACATGACGCGCGACGACGACGATGATGCCGGCGCAGCCGGGATCGAGGAGTGGCGCCAATGACGTTTGACCTGACACCGACGGTGGCCCAACACGACCTGGCGCGGCGCACCCACGAGTTCGCCGAGTCGGTCATACGTCCTGTCGCTCTCGACTACGACCAGAAGCAGGAGTTCCCTTGGCCGGTCCTGGAGGAGGCCGCGCAGCAGGGGTTCTACAGCCCGTTGTTCTACCGCGATCTCATCGGCGATCCCACTGGCCTTTCATTGCCGATGTTCATGGAGGAATTGTTTTGGGGTTGCGCCGGAATCGGTTTGGCGATCGTCATGCCGGCGCTGGCGCTGTCGGCCATCGGGCAGGCCGCGTCTCCGGAGCAGATGCTCCAGTGGGCCCCGCAGTGTTTCGGGACTCCCGGTGACCTCAAGCTTGCGGCGCTGGCAATCTCGGAGCCCGAAGGCGGCAGCGATGTAAGGAATCTGCGGACCCAGGCCCGCCGCGACGGCGAGGACTGGGTGATCGACGGTCACAAGATGTGGATCGGCAACGGCGGCATCGCCGACGTGCATGTGGTCAACGCGGTCGTCGACGAGGAGCTCGGCCATCGTGGCCAGGGGCTGTTCATCGTGCCGGGCGGCACTCCAGGTCTGGAGTTGGTGCGCAAGCTCGACAAGCTGGGCTGCCGCGCCTCGCATACCGCCGAACTACGCTTCGATGGTGTGCGCGTGCCGGGTGACAATCTGTTGGGTGGACAGGAGAAACTCGAGCACAAGCTCGCTAAAGCACGCGAAGCCGTAGCAGGCGGAAAGCGTTCCAGCTCGGCGACATTGGGTACCTTCGAACAAACCCGCCCTATGGTCGCCGCGCAGGCGATCGGCATCGCGCGGGCCGCGCTGGAATACGCCACCACCTACGCCACCCAGCGGGAAGCGTTCGGCGGACCGATCATCGACAACCAGGGCATCGCTTTTCCGTTGGCAGAGATCGCCACCCAAATCGAAGCGGCGAGGCTATTGACTTGGCGGGCGTCCTGGATGGCCGCCCAAGGCATCCCGTTCGAGCGCGGCGAGGGCTCGATGTCAAAGATGGCCGCCAGCGAGGTAGCCGTCCGGGCAACCGAACGGGCCATTCAGACAATGGGCGGTTGGGGCTACATCACCGACCACCCGGTTGAGAAATGGTATCGAGATGCCAAGCTGTACACCATCTTTGAGGGCACCAGCGAAATCCAGCGGATCGTCATATCCCAGGCGCTGGGCGCATCCGAGGGCGCTCCGCCGCTTCACATCGAGATCGAGCCGTCGGGTGGCCCGTTGAACCGAATGTTCGGCCGCGGCACGCCGCTGCGTTCCCGTGTCGCTGATGCCGCGCTTTCAGCCAAAGACCGGGTTCCCGAGCCGGTGATGCGGCTCGCAATGAAAGTACTGCAGCCGCCGCGCAAGTGAGCCACGAGAAACACAGATGACCACAGACAAGACCGGTGCCGAGACCTCCGTCAGCGCCTCGGACGGGAAGTACACCATCGCCGTCGAGAGCCAGACCGTCGGGTTGGCTGCCTTCGCTGATCGCGACAACAAGCGGGTTTTCTACCACACCGAGGTGGAGGATCAGTTCGAAGGACGCGGCTTGGCAAGCATATTGGTGGAGGAGGCTCTCCAGGCCACCCGCGCGGACGGCAAGCGCGTCGTCGCCGTCTGCCCGATGGTGGCCGCCTTCATCAAGAAGCACCAGGAATTCCGCGACATCACCGATCCGGTCACGCCGGAGATACTGCGGTGGGCCCAGACGCTGTAATCGGCTGCTAGCCGGCGCCTTTGCCATTGTCGACCCGATAGACGGCGCCGTGGACGGCGGCCGCAGCATCGCTGGCAAGGAACGCGATCACATTCGCAACGTCAAGGGGCGCCATCATGCCGCGCGGTGAGGCCGTGCGCATGATCAGGTCGTAGTTCGGGTTGTCCGGCGCACTGAAATGTTCGATTTGCGGCGTGAGCATGCCGCCCGGGCATATTGCATTGACCCGCAAGCGATCCGCGGTGTACTCCACCGCCAAAGCACGCGTCAGCCCGATCAGCCCATGCTTGGCAGCGCAGTAGCCGGCCGAATAGGCCTGCCCTTCGACCCCGGCAATGGAGCTGACATTAACGATGTTGCCGCCTCGCTCGAGCAGATAGGGGAGTGCAGCGCGACAGAGGTAGAACGGCCCGTTCAGGTTGACCGCGAGATCGTCTGCCCAATCGTCGTCGGTCATCGACTCCGTCCGGCGCATCTGGTGTCGGCCGGCAATGTTGACGAGGACATCTAGCCCGCCGCACTCGCGGACGCACTGCTCGACCGCGTCCCGGCAAGCCTGCGCCGAACCAATGTCCACTGACGCGTATGAACCGTGTTCCACGTCGGCGAACACCTCGGCCAAGCGCCCGATATCCCGCCCGATGCCGAAAACCTTGGCGCCCGAACGGGAAAGCAGCCGGGCCGTCTGCGCGCCCAGGCCCGACGACGCACCAGTCACCAATGCGACTTTGTCTTGCAAGGCAGCCATACCAGTTCCCGTTCTCGCCTAGGTTCGCGTTCGCGCAACGCTACCCCGCAGAAGTTCAACGGGCGCAATAACTCTCAGTCCCGACCGCTGCAAAGCGTCGGTGAACACGCGCTCGGCCCTAAACCTGCGCCGGATTTGGCGCGCGGACAGCACCACCAGCAGGCTGATCATCAGCCTCCCCAGCGCGAGCCGACTCGTTCGCTTCTTCCAGGTCGACCGCGTCGAGCCCACCCGCCGACCGCAGTAGTAGCCGAGGCAAGTTGCCGCCGCGAGCGCGGCAATCGCCGCGAGCAGTGTCATGGTGGACAGCGTTCTTGGTCACCATCGCGACGAGGTCACACGCGAGATACACCTCGGCATTAACTGCGACCACCCGTCGCCGATGAAGCGGCTCGACTCAATTTTGTGGGCGAAGGGGGACTTGAACCCCCACGTCCCGAAGGACACTGGCACCTGAAGCCAGCGCGTCTGCCATTCCGCCACTCGCCCTGAACAATCGGTGGAGCCTACCACTGTAATAGCCAGCCGCCCCAACCACGCTGACGCCCTGAGAGTGGCCCACGGCGCCGCCTGCGAGGCCGCCGAACCCCCGCCTGACCTGGCTCGATGCGATTCTCAGAATTCTGCAAGTGCCGCTGCGATGCACTGGCCCGATACCATGCTGGAGTACGACACGCGTGATGCGACACGCCGGAGGCATCGTCCGCCGTGCGGCACCGACAGATGAGGACTGAGGCGGGCGCTTGGAGATGAGCAGCCAGAAGGGGCTAGTTCAACGCATCGAGCGCAAACTTGAGGTCACCGTCGGCGATGCCTTTGCCCGGGTGTTCGGTGGGTCGATCGTCCCCCAAGAAGTAGAAGCCCTGCTGCGCAGGGAGGCGGCCGACGGAGTCCGCCCTCTGCAAGGCGATCGACTTTTGGCTCCCAACGAATACATCATTACCCTCGGTATGCACGACTATCAGAAAGTGGGCGCCGACCAGGGCCTCACTTCAGAAGCTTTCGCTAAGCACGTGACGGGATACATCGGCGAACAGGGGTGGCAAACATATGGTGACGTGGTCGTCCGGTTCGAGCAGTCGGCGAACCTCCATACCGGCCAGTTCCGCGCCCGCGGTGCTGTCAACCCCGATGTCGCGCCCCGCCCGACGGCTAGCGAGCCCGCCGCGCCACAATCAGATCATGCGTTCAACGCAGAACCAGGAGTACCACCGATGACCGACAATTCGAGCTACCGCGGCGGCCAGGGGCAGGGGCGGCCCGGCGATGACTACTACGACGAGCATTACGGGCATCCGCAGGACGACCCGCGCGGTGGCCAGGACCCCCGGGGTGCTTATCCACCGGAACCGGGCGGCTACCCCGACCAGCAAGGTCATCCACCACCGCCGCCCGAGCACGGGGGCTACCCCGCGCAAGGTGGCTATCCCGATCAGCGCGGCGGCTACCCCGACCAAGGCGGCTACCCCGACCAGCGCGGCGGCTACCCCGACCAGGGCGGCTATCCCGACCAGCGCGCCGGCTACCCCGACCAGGGCGGCTATCCCGACCAGCGCGCCGGCTACCCCGACCAGGGTGGCTACCCGGATCAGCGCGGCGGCTACCCCGACCAGGGTGGCTCCCCCCAGCACGAACAGCGGCCGGCCCCCGGTTACGGCGGCGGTCAGGGGT
>NZ_JBAUZA010000003.1:0-11633 GCF_049585075.1 Mycobacterium sp. | reverse complement strand
TAGAAGGACAGCAACTCCTCGATGAGGCCGTACATGTGATGCCCGTCGGCGAGGGCGTGATGGACATACAGTGTGGGGTGCGCTTGCCCGCCGCGGACAAACAGCCGGAGGTGCACCAGCGACTCGGCTTGGTCGAAATGCGGTGGGGGGGCTGCAGTGTCCGGCCCATCGACCTCCACCACTTCGAGCCCGGAGTGCATCAGGTCATCGGCGACGAGTTCGTGACGGCCATCGGCACCGCGCTCCAGGCGCGCGGTGAGGACCGGGTGCGCCTCGAGCAGAAGATCGAAGGCGTCCGACAACGCGTCAATATCGATCGGACCCTCGAGGTGTGCGGCAAGGCCCACGAAGTTGTGCGTCTCGGCGAGCATCTCCTCGCTCAGCGCCAGCTTGCGAATGACCGACGATGGAAACACTTGCCTTCTTTCCAGCCTTCCTTGTCCTTCTAGGCAGCCGTCGTCTGGCGTCTACGACAGGTCCACCAATTCCATTTCATCGCTGTCGGCGTCCGATTCGTCCTCCGCGAGCGCATCCCCGATCAGCTCCAGCAATGTTCGTGAGAACCCGTCAGCCAGCGACTGCATGGTGGCCGCGTCGACCCTGCGGGTGTCGTACCACCAATCCAGGTGCAACACACCGGCCGAGCGATACACCCGCAACTCGATGGCGTGACCGAGGCCGGGGATAGCCTCGCGGACCGGCAGCGCGGTGTCGGAGTCGAATTGGACAGCCACGTCATCGCCCAGCGCCGGGAGATCAGGAATAGCGCCAATGTAGTTGAAGAAAATGTCGGCGGGAGGGCTCGCTCCCAGCAACCGTGCTGTGGGCGCATAGTTGTAACGCAGCAGCCCGTAGCCGATTCCATAATGCGGAACGGCATTCAGTCTGCCGTGCACGTCGTCCAGCAGTTGCTTCGCGCTGGTCCCATCACCTTTGGCGCAGTTGAGAGCGACTGGATAGACGGTGGTGAACGAGCCGACCGTGCGACGCAGGTCGACGTCGGGTTTGAGTACCGAGCGGCCCGGCCCGCCGAGATCGACGGCAACCGATCCGTCACCGACCATCGTCGCGATCGTGCGGCTCAGCGCGGCCAGCAGCATCTCCTCGATCGGCACCCGCAGCCGGCGCCGCGCGTCGTCGATCTCGGTTGTTTCCGAAACAGTCAGTTCCGCAGGCAATCTCACCAGATCGGCCACGTCCGGCGCCTCGGTGATCTCCCGGTTGGCCACCGCCCGGCTCGCTCCCGTCGCCGTCTCCAGCCAGAATTCGCGGCTCTCGACGACGGCTGGGTGGACGGCCAGCCCGGCGCAGCGCTGGGACCACTCGCTCCACGATGTGGTGACTGCTTCGAGCGAAACCTCTTGGCCGGCCAACCGTTGGCCGAACGCGGTGAAGATGTCGGCAATCAGGATTTCGCGGGATGCGACGTCGCCGGCGATCCCGTGCAGGCTGATCGCCAGGTAGCACGAACCGCCGGGCACGCCGCGGACATACGTGGCACTCAGCGGCGGGCTGGACAGATCCTGTGCGCCGATCTGCTCGTGCAGTATGCCCAGCAGGGCTTCCCGCTCCTGGGCGCTTCCCGGTGAGACGTCATCCGGAATCGACCGGGTGGCCAGTTCGACCAACTCCTGGGGTTCGCCGATGACCTGTTCCCAGGTGCCCGCGCGTTCCACCAGCCGCAGGCGCAGCGCGTCGTGGTGGTTGGTCACGGCGGTGAGCACGGAACGGACGTCGTCGACTTGAATATCGGCCCGAAGCCGCAGCAGCAGCGGAACACGCCACTGTCCGCGTTCCTTGACGCCATGCTCGAGGAAGTAGGAGATGTTCGGCGGGACAGGCGGATGCGCCACATCGGTCAGCGACTGGCGGCCCAGCCCGCCGGCGGCGTATCGGGCAGTCAGCGCTTTGGCAAGGGCGGCGACGGTCTGGTTGTCGTACAGGTCTTGCGGTGTGAGGTCTAGCCCTTCGTGACCGGCGGTCATCGCGACGCTGATCGCGACCAGCGAATCACCGCCCAGTTCAAAGAAGTTGGCCTTGCGGTCGACCGAGCCGATGCCCAGGCACTGTGCCCAGATGCGCTGCAGCGTGGCTTCCATCACCGATTGAGCATTCTTGGGCGCTTGGCCGGCGTCGGAGGCGGACGCGGCGGGGGCCGCACCGTTGGTTACCGCAGCATCGGGCACCCAATTTGTCTGGCGGTGCTCGATCCAATGCCGTTGGCGCTCAAACGGATAGCCAGGAAGCGTGAGGAGCTGACCCGACTGCCCGCCGCGTAGCGGCGCCCAGTCGACGTCGACTCCGGCTGCCCAGAGCTGGCCCAGGGACAGCAGGAACGCGTCCCGGTCGTCGCGGTTCTGAGCGTGGTGGCGCATCAGCCGGACCGCGTGGTGGCCGCTCGACCACTTTGGATGCCGCGTCGCCGACGCGGTCAGCGTGCCGCCGGGACCAACCTCCACCAAGATGCGGTTCGGGTCGGCAAGCAACACGTCGACCTCGTCGGAGAACCGAACCGTCGAGCGCACCTGGCGCGCCCACGTTGCCGGATTTGTGGCCTCGCCGGCAGCCAGCCAGGTCCCGGTGACGTTGGACAGCAAGGGGATTTGCGGCTCACGCAGCGTTTGTCGGGACAGGAAGCCGGTGAATTCCGGAATCATCGAATCCATCAAGCGCGAGTGGAATGCATGCGACGTGCGAACCCGGCGCGCGACGATGCCGCGTTCGGTGAGGTGGTCGCTGAACTGACGAATGCTGTCCTCAGACCCGGCGACGACGCAGCCGCCCGGTTCGTTGATCGCGGCGATGTCGACATCACCGTTCATATGCTCGGCGAGGGCATCAGGGCTCAGCGCGACAGCGACCATGACGCCGCGCGGTGCAGCATGCATCAAGCGCGCACGCATTGACACCACCTTGATGGCCGTCTCGATGTCGAAGACACCGGCGATGGTTCCCGCGACGTATTCGCCGATGCTGTGTCCGGCCAATGCGGCTGGGCGCACGCCGTAGCTCTCGATCAGCTTCGCCAGCGCGTACTCGACAGTGAACAGCGCCGGTTGGGTGCGGTCGGTGCGTTCCAGGTTGCGCGCGGTTCCCTCGAAGATCTCCGCGCGCAGCTCAATGCCCAACTCCTCGCCGAAGCCCGCTGCGCACTGATCGAAGTGCTCGGCGAACACCGGCTCGGAGTCGTAGAGGCCACGCGCCATCCCGACGTGCTGAGCGCCTTGACCGGGAAACAGGAAGACAATTTGATCCGGATTGTCGCCGCCTTGGGTGAATTCACCGACGAACACGTTGTCGTGCTCGTCGGCGTTGAGCACGGCCGCCGCGTCCTGCTGGTCTTTGACGACTGCCACCATGCGGATCTTCTCTTTGCGGCGACGGCCGAGGGTGTAGGCAACATCGGGCAGGCGGATCTCTTGGTCGCCGGCCAACTCGGCAGCAAGGGTCGACCGTGACTGCTGCAGCGCTTCAGTGCTTCGAGCCGACATCAGCAGCACCTGCGCGCCGGGTACCGGCGCTGAAGCAGCCGCCGCCGGCACCCGCGGCGCCTCTTCGAGCACCACGTGCGCGTTGGTGCCGCCGACACCGAATGAGCTCACGCCGGCGCGCAGGACGCCGTCCCACTCCCACGGACCGTATTCGCTGCGCACCCGGAACGGGCCTTTGTCGATGTGCAGTTCCGGGTTGGGGCTGGTGTAGTGCAGTGTCGCCGGGATGGCCCGATGCTTGAGGCAAAGAATAACCTTGATCAGGCTGGCTATCCCGGCCGCCGACTCGAGGTGGCCGATGTTCGATTTGACCGAGCCGATATAGCACGGCCCCTGGCGAGGCTCGTCGGAAACAGCGAATGCTTGTCGCAGACCCTCGATTTCGATCGGGTCGCCGAGCGGCGTGCCGGTCCCGTGCGTCTCGATATAGCTCACCTCCGAGGGGTCGACCTCGGCGATTGCCTGCGCCTCGGCGACGACGTCGGCCTGACCGGCCGCGTTGGGCGCGGCGTAAGTCATCTTGGTCGAGCCGTCGTTGTTCAGCGCCGATCCTCGGATCACTGCGTGGATGCGGTCGCCGTCATCGACGGCATCCTGCAACGCTTTGAGCACCACCACACCGACTCCGCTGCCGAAAATCGTTCCGTCCGAACGGACGTCGAACGGCCGGCAGTGGCCAGTAGGTGACACCATCGATCCAGGGGCATACCAGTAGCCGACATGGTGCGGGATGCGCAGCGATGCGCCACCGGCCAGCGCCATTTCGCACTCGCCGTTCAGGATGCTTTGGCAGGCCAGGTGAACCGCGACCAACGCCGACGAGCAGGCCGTCTGCACCGAGAGGGCGGGGCCGCGCAGGTTGAACGCGTGCGCCACCTTGGTGGCCAGGTAGTCTTTGTCGTTCTGTAACGACAGGTTGACCATATCGAAGGTTATGCCTTGTCCCATAACCACATCGGGGTCGTGATTGGACATGATGTTGTGCAGTAAGTACCCGCTGGTGGTGCTGGTCGCGTACACGCCGACCGAACCCTCGATGTCGGCCGGGTCGTAGCCGGCGTCTTCGATCGCGTGCCAGGCGGTCTGCAGAAACAGCCGATGCTGCGGATCGGTCGAGCGCGCAACTTGCGGAGTGAAGCCGAAGAAGTCGGCGTCGAATTCATCGATCCCGTCCATCAGTGCGGCACGCCGCACGTAGGCGTGATTCGCCAGCGACTTCTCCGGAATGCCCTCGGCCAGCAGGTCGTCTTCGGCCAGCGTGACGATCGACTCCTCGCCGCGGCGCAGGTTGTCCCAGAACGCCGACACCGTGTTGGCGCCGGGCAAACGGGCCGCCATGCCGACGACGGCGATCGCGTTGGGCGGCAGTTCGCTGTTGCTGGTCACACTCGATCTCCTACTTTTCGCCGAGCCGCGGCGCGCTGCCGGGCTGCGGCGCGCTGCTTGGCTCTGTCACGAACCGCGCTGCCGCTGTCGCCCTTGTCGTCGGCCTGAAGGCCCAGCTGCCGGATCAGGTCGGTCGTCAGCGCGGTCAGCGATGCGCCCTGCAACAGCAGGGCCACTGGCGGTTCCACACCGAAGTCGCCGCGAACGGTGTTGCGGATACGCACCGCCATAAGCGAATCCATGCCCAGTTCGGTCAACGGCTGTTCGGAGTCAATCGTGCTGTCTTTCGGGTAGCCCATGATGGCCAGGATGCGCCCGCCCAGTCGCGCGCTGACGACGCGGTTCACTTCGACGGCGTCCATCTCGCGCAACGCGTCCGGACCGGCCCAATCGTCGTCGTCGCTGTCGATGTCCAGTTCCTCGGCCAACTTGGCGAAATAGCCGAGTTGGCCGATCTCCGGGAACGCGGCGGCGGCGCGGTCCAGTCGCAGACGGGCCACCCCGATGTTCGTTGGGTGGTTAGCGAGGATGGCCTCCAGCGCCTCGATACCCTCGGCCGGCGAAATAGGATCCAGCGCACTGAAGGTCAGTGAGCGGGCGACGCCGATGTCGGACCACTGGCCCCAGTTGATCGTGGTGGCAGGCAATCCCGATGCCCGGCGCCACTCGACCAGGCCGTCGAGCCAGGCACTGGCGGCCGCGTAGGCGCCCTGCCCGGGTGCACCCAGCAGTGACGACGTCGACGAGAAGCCGACCCACCAGTCAAGTTCGCTGCCAGCGGTTGCGACGTGCAGTCGCAGCGCGCCAATGGCTTTCGGCGCCCATACTCGTTCCAGGCTGTCCCTGCTGAGGCCGGCGACGATCTGGTCATCGAGCACGACGGCGCTGTGCATCACACCGCGCAGCGCCAGCCCCGTCCCTTCGGCCGCGCTCACCAGTTGCTCGGCAACTCCGGGTGCGGCGATATCGCCGGAAACCACCACGATTTGGGCCTGCTGCTTGAGTTCGTCGAGCAGCGCTCGCGCCTCGTCGGACGGATTGGAGCGACCGTTGAGCACCACGCGTCCGGCGCCGCTGTCGACCAGCCAGCGAGCCATGGCCAGACCGATCCCGCCGAGGCCACCGGTAAGGATGTAGGAGCCGTCCCGCCGAACGACGTTGTCGGGCTTGGCCGTGCCCAGCGTCGCGCGGGAAAGCCGCTTGGCGTAACGCTTTTCGCCGCGCCAGGCGACCACATCGTCGCCGGATCCCAGCCCGAATTCGCCTGCCAGCGAGGTCACGGTGTCGCCCGCGATGTCCACCAACGTGGTGCGCAGATCCGGGTGCTCGTAGGCCAGCACCCGGATCAGGCCGGTAAGCGCGCTGATCGATGGGTCGCCCGGTTCGCCATCGTTGACGGCCAGTCCATCGCGGGAAACCACCCACAGTCGCGGCGGTTTGCCGTGCCACCCGGTGAGGATTGTGCGAACCGTCGACGCGACCCCCCAGGTCAAATCTCGGCCGCGCGCCGGAGCGTCATCCGACTCCGAGCCGTCGAATGACTGTCGGCCCGCGAAGATGACGACGCCGACCGGCGGAAGCTCGGCGTCTCCCGCGGTTTGCGCGAACGCCTCGAGGACCGCCGACTCGTTGGACAGCTCGGCGCTGATCACCCGTTGGGTCGGTGAGCCGAATCCGGCGGTGAATTCCTTTGCCACCGCCTCGGACTCGACGCCATCGGTCAGCACAAGCCAGCTTCCCTCCGGTGCCGGCGCCGGATTAACCGGAGTCTCAACCCACTCGGTATCAAAGATCTTCTGCGTCAACGGCATCGGCACTGTGCGTCGTTGGACCCGTTGCAGGTAGATACCACTGATCTCGGCGGTAAGATTGCCGCTGTCGTCTGTGATCAAGACGCGGCCCATGATGCCGGCACCGTCCCCGTCTGGGTTGACCAGCTCGGCGCGGCATCGGGCGCGCCGGCCGACATCGCCGAAAACCCGAATCTTCTCGAACGACACCGGTAGATAGGTGGCCTCGTTGGAGTCGGCCAACGATTCAGTCGACAGCGCGGCGGCCAGGCCTTGCAACGCCGCGTCGAGCAGCACCGGATGGATCCGGTAACCACGGTGGCCCGTCGCCTCATCCGGTAGGACAATCTCGGTCTCCGAAGAACCGTTAGGCCTGCGCACGATGCGAGTCAAAGCGGCGAACGCCTGCCCGTGATGCAACCCGGTGTTGCGCAACGCGGCGTACAAATCCGCGGGCGAGACCACCGTGCCGGGCTCGGACGAGGTGGTCGGCGGGGCAGGTGTTTCCGACTGCCCTACCTCGACTTTCGCCACTGCGTGGCGGACCCACGCACCAGTTGCCGAGCGGGAATGGATTTCGACGCGAATTTCGTCGCTGTCCTTCTCGCCTCGGGTGAGCTGCGTGGTGAGCTGAGTCGAGTCGCCCAACGGAAGCATCTGTTCGACCTCGACTCCGACAGTCAGCGACTGCGCCGGCAAGCCAAGGGCTTCGCTGGCTGCGGCCAACGCGATCTCACCGAAGCCGGTGCCGGGCATCACCGCTTGGCCATGCACCTTGTGGTCCGCCAGATAGGGGACGAGTTCTAGCCCGACGTCGGCGGTGAAGACGTGGTCGCGGCCGGACGGCAGCTCGACGTGCGTGCCCAGCAGCGGGTGGGCGCTGGCGGCCTGCCGGGTGGCCGAGAATGGCGCCGCCCAGTATCGGACATGCTGCCACGGCGTCGGGGGAAGATCGATGAGTCTCTTTGTGCTGTCGGCGTTTTGCGCAGCGGCGACTGACGGCGGCCGAACCGTCGCCAGCTGGGTGTGGAATGTCAGCGTCTCGGGGTTGTCTCGGGTGAGCGTTCCCGCCACTTGAGCACCGCCGCGCGGCTTGGCCGATTCCAGCGTCCCGGCGATCGCGTGGCTGAGCAGCGGGTGGGGACTGACTTCGACAAAGTTGGTGTGGCTTTCCGCCGCAGTGGTCACGGCCTGGCTGAACCGCACAGGGTTGCGCAGGTTCACCACCCAGTAGTCGGCGTCGTACGCCGGCGCCGCACCGTTGGTTTGACCCACCGTACTGATCAACGGAATCCTCGGCGTCAGAGGCTTCAAATCCGCCAGTGCGTCCCGCAGTTCGGCCAAGATCGGGTCCACCGTCGGGTGATGCGAGGCCACATCCACCTCAACGCGCCGCGCCAACCGGCCTTGCGCGTCCACCACCGCGATCGCCGCGTCAACCTGTTCGGGCGGCCCGGCGATCACCGTCTGCTGCGGCGCGGCGTACACCGCCACCGTGATATCGGGATACTCGCCGACCAGCTTCTCCGCCTCTTGAGCGCCCAACTCCAGCAACGCCATCGCGCCCTGACCGGAGAGTCTCGACATCAACTTCGACCGGGTGGCAATCACTTTCAGGCCATCGGCGGGGCTCAACGCCCCGGCTACTACTGCGGCGGTCACCTCTCCCATCGAATGCCCGATCACCGCATCCGGCTCGACACCGTACGAGCGCCACAACGCCGTCAACGCCAGCTGCATACCCACCAACACCGGCTGGATACGGTCGATACCAACCACCGGCTCACCGGCCAGCAGCACATCACGCAGCGAAAAACCAACTTGGGCAACGAAATCCGGCTCCAACTCGGCCACCGCCGCAGCAAACGCCGGCTCATCGGCCAACAACTGCCGGCCCATGCCCGCCCACTGCGAGCCCTGACCCGAGTACAAGAACACCGTGCCCGAGCCACGCGGTGCTTCGCGCGGTCCGACAACTCCCGGTGTCGGCTGCCCCGCCGCCAGCGCGCGCAGGCCAGCCACCGCCTCGCTGCGATCACGCGCCGACACCGTGGCGAGTTTGTTGTGGCGACTGCGGTAGTGGTTCACGCTGTGGGCGACATCGGCAAGCGGCACACCGGCACCCTCGCCGGCCATCCAATCCGCCAGCGCCGTCGCCCACGAAGCGATCCGTTGCTCGGACTTGCCGGAAACCGTCAACGTCGTCACCGGTGAACCCGGATCGGCGTCCGACACCGGCACCGGGTCCGGCCCTTGTTCGATCACGACGTGTGCGTTCGTCCCGCCGATGCCGAACGACGACACGGCAGCCCGGCGCGGGCCTTCCTCTGCAGGCCACGGGCTGAGCTCAGTGGGAACGAACAGCCGGGTGGGCGACGGGTCGATCGCCGGATTCCATTGCGCGAAATTGAGATTGGGCGGTATCTGCGCTCGCTGGACGCACAACGCGGCTTTGATGAAGCCGGCAATTCCGGCCGCGGCCTCGAGGTGTCCGAAGTTGGATTTCACCGCGCCCAGGGCACAGCGGCTCTCGCCGCGGCCATACCGATCGGCCAACGCTTCGAACTCGATTGGGTCACCCAAACCGGTGCCGGTGCCGTGCGCCTCGATGAAGTTCACCGAGCCTGCCGTTACGTCGGCGCTGCGCAGCGCGCGCGCAATGACATCCTGTTGCGCGATGGTGTTGGGCGCGGTCAGCCCGTTGGACCGACCGTCCTGATTGACCGCTGAGCCCCGCACAACGGCGAGCACCCGGTCCCCATCGCGCACGGCGTCGGTGAGCCGCTTGAGAACCACCACCCCACAACCTTCGCCGCGGACGAACCCGTCGGCGCGGGAGTCGAAGGAATAGCATCGGCCGTTCGGGGACAGCATCCCCCACTTGGCCATCGCGATCTGAGTTTCCGGCCGCAGGATCAGGCTGACCCCGCCGGCCAGGGCCAGGTCGCTCTCCCGCAACCGCAGGCTCTGGCAGGCCAGATGGATCGTCACCAGCGACGACGAGCATGCCGAGTCGATCGCCACCGCCGGACCACGCAGCCCCAGCAGGTATGCGATGCGCCCGACGGCGACGGCGTGGGCATTGCCCGTCGCGGAGTAGGCATCGATGGCATCCGGGTTGGCTGCTGAAATCGTTTGGTACTCGCCGTAATACACACCCATCATCACGGCGGCACGCACACCGGACAGTTCATCTGTCGCGATTCCGGCGTGTTCGAGCGCTTCGTAGGCCACCTCCAGCATCAGCCGCTGTTGGGGGTCCATGGCTTCGGCTTCACGCGGGGAAATCCCGAAGTAGTCGGCGTCGAAGCCGGCCACGTCGGACAGGAAGCCGCCCCACTTCGACGACATCCGGCCGGGCGCGAACTGGTCGGGATCGTAGTATTCGTCAGCATTCCAGCGGTCGGAAGGGATTTCGCTGATCCCGTCGCCACCGTTAGCCAAGAAGTTCCAGTAGCCCTCGAGGCCCACCGCGTCGCCGGGGAACCGGCAGCCGATCCCGACGACCGCCACCGGTTCGGCCGCCGCGATCCGCGAAGCCTTGTCGAACTGCTGCGTCAGCGCGTCCCGCTTGTCGGCGGGCATCGCCGAAACTCTGTCGAAAATCGTACCCATTAAAAGATACCGCTCTCACTGCCCGCCGAAGCCGACTCCACCTGATCGAACAACTCATCCAACACGCCGCTTCCCGCGTCGATCAGGTCGGGGCTTTCTTCCTGCGGCACCTCCTGCGGTGCAAGCAGATCCGCCACGTACGTCGCCAACGACGAGATGGTCGGGTGGTTGAACAACATGTTCGCCGACAGGTCGATGCCCACGAGTTTCTGCGTCTGTCGCAGAACCGTCATTGCCATCATCGAGTCCAGTCCCAGCTCAGGGAATGGCTGATCGGTGTTGATCGCTGATGCCGACATTCGCAGCTCGCGGGCCAAAATGGTTCGCAGCCTGCTCTCCAGTTCGCTGAACCGCTCCTGGGCCGACAACTGCGACCAGTCCGGAGCCGAAACGTCCGCCTGATCCGCGTCCGCAACGGCCGGCGGGTGCTCGACGATGGAAACGTCGAACTCCTCCACGATCCTTTCGAAGTAGTTGAGCTCGCGGAACTCGGGGGTTGCTGTGAAGGCGCGATCAAGGCGCAGCCGTCCCACTCCGACCCGAGCCAGCGGCCCGCCCACTAGCGACTCCAGCGCTTCGATGCCTTCGTCGGGAGTGATCGGGTCGAGAACGCTGTAGGTCAGTGCGTGGCTCATCCCGACGTCGGACCACTGGCCCCAGTTGATCGCGGTCGCGGGCAGTCCCGATGCGCGCCGCCACGTCATCAACGCATCGAGCCACGCGTTGGCCGTTGCGTACGCCAATTGACCCGGCAGGCCCAGCAGGGTGGCCATCGAGGAGAAGCCGACCCACCAGTCCAGCTCGCGGCCGACTGTCGCGATGTGCAGCCGTAGTGCGCCGGCCACCTTCGGTGCCCACACCCGCTGCATGCCTTCGGCGGTGAGCGTAGTCACCAGCCCGTCGCCGGTCACACCGGCGGCATGCACCAGACCGCGCAGCGGGCGTCCGGTCTCTTCGGCCGCCGCCACCAGCCGCTCTCCTACTCCCGGCGAAGCGATATCGCCTGAGACGAAGACGATTTCGGTGTCACCCGCCAGCTCGGCGAGAGCCTTCTGCTTTTCGTCGGAGGGTTCGCTTCGGCCGTTAAGCACAATCCGCCCCGCACCGCGCTCGACAAGCCAACGCGTGACAACGGTGCCCAGCCCGCCCAGGCCGCCGGTGACGATGTATGAAGCGTCGCCGCGGACAACCGCCTCCCGGCGGCTGCCATCGAGCGTCGCGCGCGAGAGCCGTTCGACATATCGGTCGTCGCTACGCCACGCGACCACGTCATCGCCTGCGGGCGAGCCCAGTTCAGACAACAACGCCGCGATGGGATCATCCGCGGTGCCCAGGTCGACCAGCGTGGTGC
>NZ_JBAUZA010000002.1:0-14484 GCF_049585075.1 Mycobacterium sp. | reverse complement strand
CAGTTGGCCGGCCAGCCAGGGCAGCGCCAACGCGAAAGCCCGACTTGCAAACGGCCAGTCGTGTTTGCCCGGCTGGGCGACAATCGCGCAGTCGATGCCGTTGGCGCGTCCCAGTTTGCACAGCCGCTCGGCGGCGGCGGTCTGGTCGTTGGTGTAGCCGATGTGGTCTTGACCGCCCAGCCCCACCGCACCGTCGTCCACCGAGAGATTGCGGTACCGTTTCGGCGCGTTATCCGACGAAATGTCGAACCAGCCCGAGACGTCGTCGTATCGGCCGTGCCGGGTGATCACCGTCGCCGGGTCGAAGGCTTCCCACGCGACGGGGTTGCCCCCGAACAACCGAACGATGGTCTGCGCCTTGGTTCCGGCGTCCGGGCCCATGTTGCCGGCGATGTCGACAAACGAGCTGAACAGCTCGGGATGCATGACCGTGAGATCCACCGCGCAGGTCCCGCCCATCGACCAGCCGACGACGCCCCAGTGAGACGCTTCGGAGCTGACGCCGAAGTTCGAAACCATATATGGCACAACGTCTTTAGTTAGATGGTCGGCGGCATTTCCGCGGCTCCCGTTGACGCATTCGGTGTCGTTGTTGAATGCTCCGCCGGAGTCGACGAAGACGAATACCGGAGCGTTGCCGTCGTGGGCGGCCGCCAGTTCGTCGATCGCCTTCACCGCATTGCCGGCCCGCGCCCAGTCGCCGGGCGTGTTGAACTCGCCGCCGATCATCATCACCGTCGGCAGCTGTGGCGGCGGGGTACTGGCAAACCACGCAGGCGGCAGGTAAACCAGTTCGCCGCGATGCTTGAAGTGCGACGCGTCGTCGGGGATCGTCACCGGCACCAGGCTGCCGTGTTGAGGCTGCACACCGCGGGCCGCCATCGCGGTGACGGCGGCCAGGTCCGTCTGATCGGGCAGCGGCCCTGCGGTGAGCTGGTTCAATGCGGTCTGCACGGTGGGGAAGTAGCCGACCCACAGGTTGAGCACCAGTGCCGCGCTGAGCAGACACAGCGGCACCGCCAGCAGCGACGCGCAGCGCCGCCACCAGGCCGTGCCACGCCAACCCAGGAACAAGATCACCACCGCTGCGCCGCTGCAGGCGATCCACCACCACAACAAATGCGGCGCCGGGTCGTCGGCAAGGCCGTCGGTGGTGATGTACCAGTGCGCCCAAGCAGCCACTCCGACACCGACGGCTGCCGCTGCCGGCAGCCACACCAGCCGCCAGCGGCGCGATCGCCACCCGACCGCCAGCAGCAGCACCGTCACGCTGATGGCCTGGACCGTGCCCGGAATCCAGCCGTGCATCAGCGACGTGTGGTGCTCTGCCGCTACTGAAAAAGCGAGGTTCGTCGTTGAACCCGTCACATAGTCCATTGTGCTGTTATTGCGCGCGTTGAGCACCTGTTTCATTCATCGGTTGCTCAATCGGTATGCACCCAGTGGCGTGGGCTACCGCGGCTTCGCCAGTGGGAACGGAAGCGTCTCACGGATGCTGCGGCCCGTGATGAGCATGACGACGCGGTCGATCCCCATCCCCAGACCTCCGGTGGGCGGCATCGCGTATTCCATCGCCTGCAGGAAATCCTCGTCGAGCTCCATGGCTTCGGGATCTCCGCCGGCGGCCAGCAGGGACTGCTCCTGCAGTCGGCGTCGCTGCTCGACCGGGTCGGTGAGCTCGCTGTACGCGGTGCCCAGCTCTACGCCCCATGCCACCAAATCCCAGCGTTCGGCGATGCCTGCTTTGCTGCGATGGGGTCGGGTGAGCGGCGACACTGACAACGGGAAGTCGATGTAGAAGGTCGGTCGCTCGGTTCGAGCCTCGACCAGATGCTCGTAGAGCTCCAGCACCACCGCGCCGGCGTCCCAGCGCGCCAGGTAGGCGATGTGTGCGGCGTCGGACAGTTTGCGCAGCTTGGCCAGACTGGTGTCAGGGTCGACGTGCTCGCCAAGCGCCTCGGACACCGCCTCGTGCACGGTTTTCACCGGCCACACACCAGAGATGTCGACTGCTTCGAAGCCGCCCCCGGGGGCGCCCGGGCGGGGTCGCATCACCACTTGCGCGTCGTTTGCGGCCTGGGCGGCGTTTTGGATCAGCTCTCGGCAGCCGTCGATCCAATCGGTGTAGTCGGCGTGCGCCTGATAGGCCTCCAGCAGGGTGAACTCGGGATTGTGACTGAAGTCGACGCCCTCGTTGCGGAAAGCGCGGCCGAGCTCGAACACCCGCTCCACTCCGCCGACGCACAGTCGCTTCAGATACAGCTCGGGCGCGATCCGCAGGAACAGGTCGAGGTCGTAGCTGTTGATGTGGGTATTGAACGGACGAGCGGCGGCACCGCCATGAATTTGTTGCAGGATCGGCGTCTCGACTTCCAGGAAACCCTTGGCGTGCAAGGTTTCTCTGATGGCGCGCAGCACGCTGCTGCGCGCCGCGATCAGCTGGCGCGACTCGGCATTGATCGCGAGGTCGACGTAGCGACTGCGCACTCGCGCTTCCGGATCGGTCAACCCCTTCCACTTGTTGGGCAGCGGCCGCAAGCACTTGCCGATCAGTCGCCAGTTGCGGACGATCAGTGACCGGGTCCCGGTCTTGCTGTATCCCATCTGTCCGGTCACTTCGACCAGATCGCCGAGATCGATCGCCTTGGTGAAATCCCCGGTGCGCCCGCGCTCGAGAACTGAATTCTCCAGTAGCAGTTGCACTTCGGCCGACCAGTCGCGCAGCTGAGCGAACAGCACGCCGCCGAAGTCGCGGATGCGCAGCACCCGGCCGGACACCGACAGCGTCGTCTGGTCGTCGCTGCCTAACGCCTGGGCGATCGTGTGGCTGGGTGCCTGGCCCACCGGGTAGGCGTCAACGCCACGGTCCTGCAGCATCTTTAGCTTGGACAGCCGAACTCGCATCTGTTCTGGCAGCCGGCGGCCGCCTTCGTCGCCGGCTGCCAGGTCGTGCCGCTGCAACGCCTCGACGTCGGGTGCTGAGCCGTCGTGGTGCAAAAGCCCGCTCGTCAACAGCGTCGGCGGCACCGACGGGTGATGCCCGGTGTGGTGTTCGTTGCGCCGAGTGAACGGCAGCACCAGGAAGCCCTCGGCGATGACCGAGGCGACGCCCACCCGGGGGATCATCCGGGCGTCCTCGTAGCAGGCGTACCGGGGCACCCAGTCGGGTTGATATTTCATGTTCGAGCGGTACAGCGTCTCTAACTGCCACCACCGCGAGAAGAAGATCAAGAAGCCTCGCCACAATCGCGCCACCGGGCCGGCGCCGAGTTGGGCGCCCTGCTCGAAGGCGGACCGGAACATCGCAAAGTTCAGCGAGATACGGCTGATGCCGATTCGCTCAGCGTGTAGCGCAAGCTCGCTGACCATCAGCTCGATGGTCCCGTTGGGGGAGTGCGGAGAACGACGCATGAGATCGAGCGAAACGCCGTTGCGGCCCCAGGGCACCAGCGACAGCATCGCCACCACCGTGCGGTCGGGCTTGACGGCTTCGACCAGTAGGCAGTCGCCGTCGGCTGGGTCGCCGAGTCGACCCAGCGCCATCGAGAACCCGCGCTCGGTTTCGGTGTCTCGCCATGCATCGGCGTTGGCGACCACCCGCTTCATCTCGGCCGGTTCGATGTCGTGGTGTCGGCGGATCCGCACCGTCAGCTCGGCGCGACGCGCCCGGGTTGCGGCCTGGCGCACGCCGCGCATCTCGCGGCCGGAGAGCCCGAAGTCGGCGGTGTGCAGGATGGCCTCGTCGCCCAATTCCAGCGCGTTGAGGCCGGCGTGGCGAAACGCCCTTGCCCCTGCCGAACTGGCACCCATGTTCCCGGGCGTCCAGCCATAGGTCTGGCACAGCGCCAACCACGCGTCGATGGCCTGCGGCCACGCGCGTGGGTCACCTATCGGGTCTCCGCTGGCCAGGCACACTCCGACCTCGACGCGGTAGGTGATCGCGGCGCGGCCGCTCGGCGCAAAAACTACCGACTTGTCTCGGCGAGTGGCGAAGTAGCCCAAGGAGTCGTTGTTGCCGTAGAGCTCGAGCAGCGCGCGAATCGCGGATTCGTCCTCGCCGGTGAGTGCGTTTTCGGCGCGCTGTGATCGAAACAGCACGATCGCGGCGACCATCAGCGCCATCGCGCTGAACAAGCCGAACAGCGCGTTGAGGAAGACGTGCGGCCGACCCACAAACGTGCCGGGATCGGCGACGGCGAATCCGACCACCCGGTTCACCACATACAAGAACCGGTCATCGCGGGCCAGCGTGCGGGGAAAGGCTTCGACCAGTGACCAGGACAGCAGGATTCCGATTGCCCAGCCGGTGAGCAGCACTCCGGCCGCCTTGATCAGCGCACCGGAGCGGACCTTGGCCCAAAACTCTCGGTAGGCCAAGACGAGCACCAAGAGTGCAGCCAGATGGAAACCGAGCCCGAAGGTCTCGCCGATCCTTCTCAGCGGGGTGACGTCATCGGCGGTCAGGCCGGCGATGTTCAAGCCGGCGGCCAACAGCAGGTTGAGGACCAGTAGCCACCAGCCGATGCGTTTGCGCGCGGTAAGGGCGCCGGCCAGCAAGGCCAGCACGAACGACCACGCGAAGCTGGTGTCCGGAAAGTTGAACAGGTAGTCGTTGATGAATTCCCGTGGCACCTTGATGGCCCACCGGATCACCGGCGACACACTGGCGATCAGCGACAGCGTGGCGATAACGCCGACCGTCCACCCGGCCGCCGCGGGCACCCAGCGCAGCCGGGAAGTCGACCGGCTCCGCGGGCGAGACGCAGTGAGGGTCACAGACCGCGAGGATATTCGGTTTTGCTATGGAATTTCTATGCTCAGACGGGACGGAATTGGTCGCGTCGGCTGCTCGCCGGTGCTGGTGAGCCGGGCGCGGCGTCGTGACTGCTAAACTGTCATCCGCGACCGTCTCCGGCGAAGTCCAGAGACAGCAAGTGGAGTCCCACTCCCACCGTTGGCCAAGAAGGGCTCAGCGGTCCGGTCACTGGCACACCAGCGGTGTGCCGGTTCTGCATCACGCAGGCGGCTTCTGCCGTGATCGGTCGGCACCGGGCCCTGCTTACGCAGGGCTTTTTTGCTGATGGCGTGGCTTTTCCACTGTTGAATCTCTGACGGGCCAGGTGGCGGTGGCGGTTGGACAACATTTAACCCAGGAGGCCCCATCAGCACTGAGACCCGCGTCAACGAACGCATCCGCGTACCTGAAGTCCGTTTAATCGGCCCAGGAGGGGAGCAGGTAGGCATAGTGCGTATCGAAGATGCCCTCCGCGTCGCCGCGGATGCCGATCTCGACCTTGTCGAGGTTGCGCCAAACGCCAGGCCACCGGTCTGCAAGATCATGGACTACGGCAAGTTCAAGTATGAGGCGGCGCAGAAGGCGCGCGAGTCTCGCAAGAACCAGCAGCAGACCGTCGTCAAAGAACAGAAACTGCGCCCCAAGATCGACGATCACGACTACGAAACCAAAAAGGGCCACGTGATCCGATTTCTGGAGGCGGGATCGAAAGTCAAGGTGACCATCATGTTCCGCGGACGTGAGCAGTCGCGGCCCGAATTGGGCTACCGGCTACTACAACGCCTGGGCTCCGATGTCGCCGACTATGGATTCGTCGAGACGTCGGCCAAGCAGGACGGGCGCAACATGACGATGGTGTTGGCACCCCACCGCGGCGCAAAGACTCGTGCGCGTGCGGCCGAACAGGCCAGTGGCCCCACACCGCAGCCCGCACCGACCACCGATACCGAACCATCGCCGAACTGATACAGACAGACAGAGGACTGAAAGACAGATGCCCAAGACCAAGACCCACAGTGGCGCGTCGAAGCGATTCCGCCGCACCGGCACCGGGAAGATCGTGCGTCAGAAGGCCAATCGCAGGCACCTGCTCGAGCACAAGTCGAGCCGCCGGATGCGACGCCTGGAAGGGCGTACCGCCGTGTCTGCCAACGACACCAAGCGGGTCAACAAATTGCTTAATGGCTGACCAGCGCCCATAACCAAGGCAGCGGCGTAACACCCATTACGTCCAGACGACGATAGGAACACCCATGGCACGCGTAAAACGGGCAGTCAACGCCCAGAAGAAGCGGCGCACCATTCTGAAGGCTTCGAAGGGTTATCGCGGCCAGCGATCCCGCCTCTACCGCAAAGCCAAAGAGCAGCAACTGCATTCACTGAACTACGCGTACCGCGACCGCCGTGCGCGCAAAGGCGAGTTCCGCAAGCTGTGGATCTCCCGGATCAACGCGGCGGCCCGCGCCAATGACATCACCTATAACCGGCTGATCCAGGGCCTGAAGGCCGCCGGTGTCGAGGTTGACCGCAAGAACCTCGCAGAGATTGCAATCAGTGACCCGACGGCGTTCACCGCGCTAGTCGGTGTCGCTCGAGCCGCTCTGCCCGATGACGTCAACGTGCCTTCCGGAGAGGCTGCGTAACCCGGTCCGGCGGTTGACGGTTTAGCGCCCGGTGCTCACCGAACGATCGGCCCGGGTGGTCGCCGCGGTCAAACTTCACCGGCAGGTCGCCCGGCGCCGAGCGCGGCGCTTCCTGGTGGAAGGCGCGCACTTGGTTGAGGCCGCCGCTGGGCGTGGATTGATCCGCGAAGTCTTCGTCACCGAGGCGGCGGCGCAGCGCTACGCGGCTCTTCTCGACGGTCAAGAAGCCGCGGTTAACCTCATCACCGAGCGCGCCGCAAAAGCCTTGTCGGACACGGTGACTCCGGCTGGTTTGGTGGCGGTGTGCGAACAGCCCAGCCTCAGCCTGGACGATGTGCTGACCGATGCGCCGCGGCTCGTCGCAGTGGGAGTGGAGATCGGCGAACCAGGCAACGCGGGCACCTTGATTCGGATCGCCGATGCGATGGGTGCCGCAGCGGTGGTGTTCGGCGGGCACAGCGTCGACCCGTACAACGGAAAATGTCTGCGCGCGTCGGCAGGCAGCATCTTTGCCGTCCCAGTCGTCGTCGCGCCGGATGTCGGTGCGGCGGTCAGCGCGCTGCAGGCTAGCGGGTTGCGGGTATTGGCCACGACGGTGGACGGTGAGTTGTCCCTCGACGATGTCGAGCTCGCCGCGCCGACGGCATGGCTGTTCGGGGCCGAGTCGCACGGCTTGTCACCTCAGCTGGCCCAACAAGCCGACATCCGGGTGGCCATTCCGATGTCTGGTGGTGCGCAGAGCCTCAATGTGGCTGCCGCGGCAGCGATTTGCCTCTACCAGAGCGCACGCGCCCAGCGGGCGGCCCGTAATCGTTAGGCGGCCTTGCCGCGACCCCGCGCCGGCCGCAGCCCGGCCAGCGAAAAAGTGGTGTGCACCAGCGATCCGGCACGCTCGATGATGCTCTTGGGCAGTGGGGTACGGGGCGGGAAGTAGTGCATCGGCAACCCGCGGCGGTCCCGCGGCGGCGCCATGAAACTCGGCGCCTCCACCAACGGCGCATCGACTGCGGCGCGGCCTTCGGCCCGTCGATAGGCGGCCAGCGCACGTGGATGCAACCGGATCTCGTCGGGTACCGCGAGAAACGCCAGCTCGACCATTTTGCCGAACAGCCGCAGCACCACTTCGTCGCCTGGAGTCCATCGCATTCCGGCCTTCTCGCGAACAGCAGGCTCGAACAGTCCGGCCGCGATCCAGCGTTGCCCCGCTACGAGTGGCTTGAAAAGTTGGTCCCACACCGAGGTGGGCATCAGCACGAATTTCGGTTTGGGAATGCGTATTTGGAAGATGTCCAGGGTGGCCTGATTGATCTGCAGCTCGTCGCGGCAGACCCGTTGCCAGTACTCCTGGAAGTCCTCCCACGACTTGGGCACCGGCCGCATGCTCATTCCGTACATCCGGTACCACTGCACGTGCTCATCGAACAGCTGACGCTTTTCGGCTTCGGTCAACCCGCCGCAGAAGTACTCGGCCACCTTGATCACCAACATGAAAAACGTTGCGTGCGCCCAGTAGAACGTCTCCGGGTTCAGCGCGTGGTAGCGGCGGCCGGTCGCATCGACGCCCTTGATGGTGTGGTGATACTGCTTGATCTGCTCGCCGGTCCGGGCGGCGCGATTGCCGTCGTAGACGACGCCCATGATCGGATACACCGACCGCGCGACCCGTTGCAGCGGTTCGCGCAACAGGATCGAGTGCTCCTCGACGCCGGCGCCCAATTCCGGATACATGTTCTGGATCGCGCCGATCCAGACGCCCATCATCCCGGTGCGCAGGTCACCGAAGTACTTCCAGGTCAGCGAGTCCGGTCCCAGCGGAGCGCCCGCCGGTTTGCCCTCACCGTGCTCGACCGTCTCGGGCGCGGCAGTCGTCACCGACGACAACGGCGTGATTGGCGTCATGGTCATCACGGCCTCCTGGTCGGAGATGAGCGGTGACTCCACGATAATGTTGACAACAGATGTTGTCTATCATTTCCACGGGCGCGGCGACACGCTGTTATCCACTCTCGACCCGTGCGTCGTAAGCGCGTGATCAGCCGGTTTGTTGCGAGACGTGGCGTACACCACGACCGCGGTCGTTGCCGGTCTGTCCGGACAGCACTTACCCTGGGCGCTGTGGAACTCGGGCCCTACGAGGCGTCCGGCGAGCCCGAGCAAACGGCGACCACGCCGGATTCGCCTGGTTTACGACAACAGTCGCCTAGGCCGCTACACCGGGCAACGGAATGGTTGCGCACCAGGAACCAAAGCCCGGGCGTCATTGAACTGATCCGTCGAGCTCGTCGCGCTTTGCCTGGCGATCCGGAATTCGGCGATCCATTGTCAACAGCGGGCGAGGGCGGCCCGCGTGCCGCCGCCCGGGCCGCGGGCCGGCTGTTGGGTGAGCGCGGTGGCGCGTCTCGAGAATTCGGTCTCGGCGCATTGCAGGTGTGGCAGGCGTTGACCGAAGGCGTCTCAAGACGCCCGGCAAACCCCGAGGTCACTTTAGTTTTCACCGATTTGGTGGGTTTCTCGACGTGGTCGTTGCAAGCCGGTGACGAGGCGACGCTCAAGCTTTTGCGGCGGGTGGCGCGAGCGGTGGAACCGCCACTGCTGGATGCCGGCGGGCACATCGTCAAGCGAATGGGCGACGGCATCATGGCGGTGTTCGCCGACCCGCTGGTCGCCGTCGGCGCGGTACTCGCCGCCAAGCGGGCATTGAAGTCCGTCGACGTCGACGGCTACCAGCCGCGGATGCGGGTTGGAATTCACACCGGGCGCCCGCAGCGCTTGGCCTCCGACTGGCTCGGCGTCGACGTCAACGTCGCCGCCCGGGTCATGGAGCGCGCGACGCGGGGCGGAGTAATGGTGTCGGGCGCCACACTGGACGCGATTTCGGAGGCGGATTTGGAAGCATTGGGCGTCACCGCCAAACGGGCGCACCGACCCGTCTTCGCAGGTAAAACGCCCGGACTGCCGGCCGATTTAGCCATTTACCGTCTTAAAGTCAAGGCCGAAACTGTCAGGGATCTTTCAGGTTTGGACGGTGCAGACGACGACGATTCGCAGGCATAGTAGATAGCGATGATTTTCGGCTTTTTGTCGCGGGTGGCGCGCGTCCGGATCACGCTCGGCTACGCGTTCGCCTTGATGTCCGTCAGTGTCGCGCTCGTGGTGCTCGGCCCACGGGTGCGCGAGCACGTGATTGGGCAGGCCAGCACCAACCTGCACAACCTGGCACACGGGCACCTGGCGACCCTGTTCGGTAGCGCATTCATCACCGATTCGGGGCCCATTTGGTTTTGGCTACCTTGCTTGGTTTGCCTGCTCGCCCTGGCCGAGCTGACCTGGCGCAGCGGACGGTTGGCCTTGGTGTTTGTCACCGGGCATGTCGGCACGACGCTGCTGGTCGCCGCCGGACTGACCGCGGCGATCGAATTTGGCTGGTTGCCGATGTCGATCTCCCGTGCCAGTGATGTCGGCGTGAGCTATGGCGCGGTGGCGGTGCTGGGCGCGCTGACCGCGGCCGTCCCGCGCGCCTGGCGGCCGGCCTGGATAGGTTGGTGGCTTCCTGTGGGCATCGCGTCTGCGGCGCTGGGCGACGACTTCACCGATGTAGGGCACTCCGTCGCCTTGGTGCTGGGCATGCTGGTCTCCACCCGGCTGGTAGGCCCGGCCCAGTGGACCCGGCTGCGCTACGCATTGCTGGGGGTGGGTGCGAGCTTTGGATTCCTGATGTTGGCGCACGGACAGTGGACGAGTCTGGTCGGCGGCGCCGTCGGCCTAGTGGGCGCTTTGGCGGCTGTCGCGATTGCCCGCGCGCGTGCGATGCGCCGCCAGCTGCCGGTGGCCGCGTTGGCGGCTCCTGCACCGGCCCTCAACGGCTGACGCCTATTCCGATCGCCCGGGTGCGTCGGACGGCGAAACGGGCCGACGGCTTCCCATCGCCGCTGACGTGACCACATATGATCGGCACTTGCGCGTCACGCCGTGCCGCGAATCCCCGAAGCACCACAAGGAGAGTGTCGCCGCGTGGGTGACAAGCCCCCGTCAACGGAAGTCCTGTCGCTGGAGGCGTTGACCGCAGCGGTCGACGCAGCGCGGCAAGCGTTCGCAGCTGCGGCAGACCTCGATGCACTGGCACGCGCCAAAACCGAGCACCTCGGCGATCGTTCACCGCTGGCGCTGGCCCGCCAGGCGTTGGCCTCGGTGCCCAAGACCGATCGTGCCGACGCCGGTCGTCTTGTGAACAGCTGCCGCGGCGACGTTCAACAAAGTTACGACGAACGACTGGCGGCCTTGCGCGCTGAGCGGGACGCCGCGGTGTTGATCGCCGAGCGCATCGACGTGACGTTGCCGTCGACCCGCCTACCGACCGGTGCGCGGCACCCGATCACGATTCTTGCCGAGCACGTTGCCGACACCTTCATAGCGATGGGGTGGGAACTGGCCGAGGGGCCAGAAGTCGAGACCGAGCAGTTCAACTTCGATGCGCTCAACTTCCAGCCTGACCACCCGGCGCGCGGCGAACAGGACACCTTCTATATCGCTCCGGCCGGCTCACGACAGCTGCTGCGCACCCACACGTCGCCGGTGCAGGTGCGCACGCTGCTCGAGCGTGAGCTCCCGGTGTATATCGTCTCGATCGGTCGCACATTCCGCACCGACGAACTAGACGCCACGCATACGCCGGTCTTCCATCAGGTGGAGGGGCTGGCGGTGGATCGGCGTCTGTCGATGGCCCACCTGCGCGGAACCCTCGACGCATTCGCCCGGGCCGAGTTCGGACCGCAGGCGCGCACCAGGATTCGTCCGCACTTCTTCCCGTTCACCGAGCCGTCCGCGGAAGTCGACGTGTGGTTCGAGAACAAGAGGGGAGGCGCCGGCTGGGTGGAGTGGGGCGGCTGCGGAATGGTGAACCCGAATGTGTTGCGCGCCGTTGGTATTGACGCGCATATGTATTCCGGCTTTGCGTTCGGGATGGGGCTGGAACGCACCCTGCAGTTCCGCAACGGCATCCCCGACATGCGTGACATGGTCGAGGGTGACGTCCGGTTCTCGCTGCCGTTCGGGGTGGATGCCTGATGCGTGTCCCCTACAGCTGGTTACGCGATGTCGTCTCGGTCGGCGCCCCGGGCTGGGATGTACTGCCCGATGATCTCGAACAGACGCTGCTGCGCATCGGCCACGAAGTCGAAGAAGTGATCACGCTCGGCCCGGTCAGCGGACCACTGACCGTTGGACGGGTGACCCACATCGACGAGCTCACCGAGTTCAAAAAGCCGATCCGCGCCTGCAAAGTCGACGTCGGCGAGCACCAGCAACGCGAAATCGTCTGCGGTGCAACCAACTTCGCCGCAGGCGACCTCGTCGTGGTGGCGCTGCCCGGAACCACGCTGCCCGGTGGCCTCACGATCACTCAGCGAAAGACCTACGGTCACACCTCCGACGGCATGATTTGCTCGGCGGCCGAACTCGGTTTGGCCACAGACCATTCCGGCATCCTGGTGCTGCCGCCGGGAACGGCTGAACCCGGAGCGGTCGGTGTCGAGGTGTTGGGCCTCAACGATGTCGTCTTTCACCTGGCTATCACCCCGGATCGGGGTTATTGCATGTCGGTTCGCGGTTTGGCCCGAGAGATCGCCTGCGCCTACGACCTGGACTTCGTCGACCCGGCCTCCAGCGACGTGGTACCAGCGCTGCCTCGCGAGGCGGACGCGTGGCCGTTGACCGTGCAGCCGGAGACTGGTGTGCGCCGGTTCGCGCTGCGCCCGGTGACCGGGATCGACCCGACCGCGGTGTCACCGTGGTGGTTGCAGCGCCGGTTGCTGCTCTCGGGTATCCGGGCCATCTCGCCGGCCGTCGACGCGACGAATTACGTGATGCTGGAATTGGGCCATCCGATGCACGCGCACGATCTCAAACGGATCACCGGCGGCTTCGCGGTGCGGTTCGCCCGATCCGACGAGACCGTGGTCACCCTCGACGACATCGAGCGCCGGCTCAATCCGGCCGACGTCCTGATCGTCGATGACGTCGCGACCGCGGCGATCGGTGGCGTGATGGGATCGGGTAGCACCGAGATGCGCGACGACTCGACCGACGTCCTGTTGGAGGCCGCGGTGTGGGATCCGGCGGCGGTGTCCCGCACCGCGCGGCGGCTGCACCTACCCAGCGAGGCCGCCCGTCGCTACGAACGCGAGGTCGACCCGGCCATCTCGGTGGCGGCGCTGGATCGCTGCGCGAGATTGCTCGCCGACATCGCCGGCGGCCAAGTGTCTGAAAAGCTGACCGACTGGCGCGGCGACCCGCCGCGAGACGACTGGGCCGGCTCGCCCATCCGCATAGCCGCCGACTTGCCGGACCGCACGGCCGGCGTGAGCTATCAGCCAGGCACGACAGCCCGGCGACTCGCTCAGATCGGCGCCGCGGTGACCGCTGATGGCGAAACCCTGACCGTGACGCCACCCAGCTGGCGGCCTGACCTGCTGCAGGCGGCCGACCTGGTCGAGGAGGTGCTGCGGCTGGAGGGCCTGGAGCGCATCCCGTCGGTGCTGCCGGCGGCACCCGCCGGACGCGGCCTGTCGGCCAACCAACGGCGCCGTCGCGCGATCGGAAAGTCGCTGGCGCTGTCGGGCTACGTGGAAGTCTTGCCGACGCCGTTTCTCCCGGCCGGCGTTTTCGACGCCTGGGGCCTGCCCGCCGACGACCCACGGCGGCACACCACCCAGGTGCTCAACCCGCTGGAGGCCGACCGGCCGCATTTGGCCACGACTTTGCTGCCGGGTGTATTGGAAGCGTTGGCGCGCAACGTGTCCCGCGGCATCGTCGACGTCGCGCTGTACGCCATCGCGCAGGTGGTGCAGCCGACGGAGCTGACCAAAGGCCTCGCGCTTATCCCGGTGGACCGCCGTCCCACCGACGAGGAAATCGCCGAGCTCGACGCCACGCTGCCACGCCAACCCCAGCATGTCGCCGCGGTGTTGACCGGGCTGCGGGAACCCCGCGGCCCCTGGGGCGACGGCCGGCGAGTGGAAGCGGCCGATGCGTTCGAGGCGGTCCGGATCATCGCCCGTGCCAGCGGAATCGACGTGGTGCTGCGCGCGGCCCAATATCTGCCGTGGCATCCAGGCCGCTGTGCCGAGGTGCTGGTCGGTGAAACGCTCATCGGCCATGCCGGGCAGCTGCACCCCGCGGTGATCGAGCGCTCCGGTTTGCCCAAAGGCACTTGCGCGGTCGAACTGAACCTCGACGCCATGCCCATCGTCGAGGCACTAACGGCGCCGCGGGTTTCGCCGTTCCCGGCCGTGTTCCAAGATGTCAGCCTCGTAGTGGACGCGGACGTCGCCGCTCAGACGGTCGAAGACGCGGTCCGTGACGGTGCCGGGGAGCTGCTGGAGGGTGTTTGGCTATTCGACGTCTACACCGGACCGCAGGTCGGGGAGAATCGCAAGTCGCTGACGTTCGCGCTGCGGTTCCGCGCGGCCGATCGCACACTCACCGAAGACGAGGCCAGCGCGGCCCGCGACGCGGCGGTGCGCTGTGCGGCGGAGCGGGTTGCCGCCGTGCTGCGCAGCTGAATCCTCGCCGCAGAATGAATTTGCAACGATATGCATAGTCATGCAACGATTGGCAGCGTGACCCAGGGGATACGTGCGGCGGTGGCCGGCGCCAGCGGCTATGCGGGAGGCGAGATCCTGCGGCTACTGCTCGGGCACCCGGCCTACCAGGATGGTCGGCTGACGATCGGCGCGGTGACCGCCGCCGCCAGCGCGGGCAGCACCCTGGCCGAGCACCATCCCCACCTGTTGCCGCTGGCGGGGCGGGTGCTCGAGCCCACCGACGTCGATGTGCTGGATGGCCACGACGTGGTTTTCCTCGCGCTTCCGCACGGCCATTCGGCCACGTTGGCGCAACAGCTCAGCCCCCAGACGCTGGTGGTGGACTGTGGCGCGGATTTCCGTCTGGCTGACCCAAGCGCATGGCAGCGCTTTTACGGCTCCGAGCACGCCGGCAGCTGGCCGTACGGGCTACCCGAGCTGCCCGGCGGGCGAGAGTCGCGCCGCG
>NZ_JBAUZA010000001.1:0-4765 GCF_049585075.1 Mycobacterium sp. | reverse complement strand
CCAGCGGGCCGAGGTCCGCGTCGGGATCGGTCTGCCGGCCACCGATCCCGGACCGCTGCGGCGGCTGATCGCCACGCTGCCTGCGCTGGAGGTTCCGCGTCCGGACTGGCCGGCCGAAGCCGTCTTGGTGGGTCCGCTGCACTTCGAGCCGACCGGGCAACTGCTGCCGATCCCACCCGGTACCGGGCCGGTTGTCGTGGTCGCGCCGTCGACGGCGTTGACCGGGACGCAGGGAATGGCGCAGACCGCCCTGGACAGCCTGGTGCCCAGCATCGGTCTACCCGCGGGTGCACGCGTGGTGGTGTCGCGGCTGAACGGTCCGGATCTGACGGTGCCGCCGTGGGCGGTGGCCGGGCTGGGGCGCCAAGACGAATTGCTGACGCATGCCGACCTGGCCATCTGTGGTGGCGGGCACGGAATGGTGGCCAAGGCTCTGCTCGCCGGTGTGCCGCTGGTGATGATTCCCGGTGGAGGGGATCAGTGGGAGATCGCCAACCGGGTGGTGCGGCAGGGCAGCGGGCAACTGGTTCGGCCGTTGACCGCCGAGGCACTGACCAGGGCTGCGGATGAGGTGCTCTCGACGCCGACCTACCGCGACGCTGCCCAGCGAGCCGCTGCCAGCATCACCGAGGTCGCCGACCCGGTGCGGGTGTGCCACGATGCGCTCGCGCCCGCTAGGTAGGTTCGCATGTGTGCGGCTAACGGAGTTTCACCAACGGGTCACCTTGCGGTTCGGCGCCACCTACGGCGTCTCGGTGCTGACCGACCACGTGCTGACCGGCTTCGACGGGCGCACCGGTGCGCAGGCGATCGAGGACGGCGCGGACCCGCGAGATGTGTGGCGGGCGCTGTGCGTCGACTTCGACGTCCCGCGCGACCAGTGGTGAAATAAGCGTCGGTTCGGGTCCGGACGGCGGGCGATGATTGCTTGATGCCAGGTCCGACAGGTGTCGCGCGTTTTGTAGGCACGGTCCCCAACGACCACGAGATTTTTGGCGTGATCTATCCCGACGACCTCGAGCTTTATCACCTGGACCCACCACTGTGCGGTTACCGGATAGTCGCTGCGGCGCAAAGTATCTACGCGATGCATGCACGGCTGTTGGGGGATCCCGACCCCCCACTTCCCGAGGATCCGGTGTCCACCTACCTGTACGGGACGACCGGTGGCGAGGGGCTGCAGATCGTGTGGAAAGACGAGCTGCTCAAGGCCGATGGCAAAATCCCCGCCCGAGCATTGGCCGAGGCGGGGTATCAGGTTCGCCGGCCAGTGAACTAGAGGAATCTGGGCGCCACGACTGTGCATCGGACACGCCCGCGGCGCGCCTTCTTGCTTTCGAACACCTGTTCGCTACTGTGGTGACTGTTCGACAGATGCCGACTTGTCGGTGGGCTGCTTTAACGTCGCGGCCAACTGACCGACCCGGTCAACCGAACAACGACTACACCGAGAGGTAGCACCATGACGCAAGCCCCTGACCGCGAGAAGGCCCTCGACCTGGCGATGGCCCAGATCGAGAAGAGTTACGGCAAAGGATCGGTGATGCGCCTCGGCGACGAGGTGCGCCAGCCGATCTCGGTCATCCCGACCGGATCGATCGCACTGGACGTCGCTTTGGGCATCGGCGGCCTGCCGCGCGGCCGGGTCGTGGAGATCTACGGCCCGGAATCCTCGGGTAAGACCACCGTCGCACTGCACGCGGTGGCCAACGCCCAGGCCGCCGGCGGCATCGCGGCGTTCATCGACGCCGAGCACGCGCTAGATCCCGACTACGCCCAGAAGTTGGGCGTGGACACCGATTCACTGCTGGTCAGCCAGCCCGACACCGGCGAGCAGGCGTTGGAGATCGCCGACATGCTGATCCGCTCGGGCGCGCTGGACGTTCTGGTCATCGACTCGGTGGCCGCGCTGGTGCCGAGGGCGGAGATCGAAGGCGAGATGGGCGACAGCCATGTCGGACTGCAGGCCCGGCTGATGAGCCAGGCGCTGCGGAAAATGACTGGCGCGCTGAATAACTCGGGTACGACGGCGATCTTCATCAACCAGCTGCGTGAGAAGATCGGGGTGATGTTCGGTTCGCCCGAAACGACAACGGGCGGTAAGGCTTTGAAGTTCTACTCCTCGGTGCGCTTGGATGTGCGGCGGATCGAAACGCTCAAGGACGGCACCGATGCGGTAGGTAACCGCACCCGGGTCAAGGTCGTCAAGAACAAGGTGTCGCCGCCGTTCAAGCAGGCCGAGTTCGACATCCTCTACGGCAAGGGCATCAGCAGGGAAGGCTCGCTGATCGACATGGGCGTGGATCAAGGCTTCATCCGCAAGTCCGGTTCGTGGTTCACCTACGAGGGCGAGCAGCTGGGTCAGGGCAAGGAGAATGCCCGCACCTTCCTGATGGAGAACGCCGACGTGGCCAACGAGATCGAGAAGAAGATCAAGGAAAAGCTCGGCATTGGCGCAGTGGTGACCGATGGCTTGACCGATGACAGCGTCTTGCCCGCCCCCGTCGATTTCTGAGCCGTCTCGCGAGGAGCTGGCGCGGGCGTTGTGCCTGCGCCTGCTCACCGCGCGGGCACGCACTCGCGCCGAGTTGGCCGGTCAGCTGGCCAAGCGCGGCTATCCCGACGACGTCAGCGCCCGGGTGCTGGACCGGCTGGCTGACGTCGGGCTGATCGACGACGCCGGTTTCGCCGAACAATGGGTGCACTCCCGACGGGCGAACGCGGGAAAAGGCAAGCGCGCGTTGGCCGCTGAGCTGCATACCAAGGGGGTCGATAACGACGTGATCACCTCGGTGCTCGGCGGCATCAACCCCGCGGCCGAGCGCGGCCGGGCCGAACAGCTGGTGCGTGCCAAGCTACGCCGCGAGAACCTCGACGATCATGCGAAGGTGAGTCGCCGGTTGGCGGCGATGCTGGCGCGCCGCGGGTTCGACCAGACGATGGCCTTTGACGTGGTCAGTACCGAGCTGGCCGCCGAGCGGGAGCGCAGGCGCGTCTAGGCGCGAGTCGAAACCGCCGTACCATGGCCCCGTGACTTCGACGGTGGCAACGGATGCGGCGAGCGCAGCGGCTCTGCCGCGGGAGTCGCCGCCGTCGCGCCGTACCTACCAGGTCCGCACTTACGGATGTCAGATGAACGTCCATGACTCCGAGCGGCTGGCGGGCCTGCTGGAAGCGGCTGGCTACCGGCGCGCGCCCGACGGCGCCGACGCCGACGTGGTGGTCTTCAACACCTGCGCGGTGCGAGAGAACGCCGACAATAAGCTCTACGGCAACCTCAGCCACCTGGCACCCCGCAAGCGCAGCGACCCGAACCTGCAGATCGCGGTGGGCGGCTGCCTGGCCCAGAAGGACAAAGACGCGGTGCTGCGCAAGGCGCCGTGGGTCGACGTCGTCTTCGGCACACACAACATTGGATCGCTGCCTGCGCTGCTCGACCGGGCACGGCACAACAAGGTTGCCCAGGTAGAAATCGCCGAGGCGCTGCAGGAGTTTCCAAGCGCACTGCCCGCTGCCCGCGAATCGGCTTACGCCGCTTGGGTTTCCATCTCGGTTGGCTGCAACAACAGCTGCACGTTCTGCATTGTGCCGTCGTTGCGGGGCAAGGAGGTCGACCGCAGCCCGGACGACATCCTGGCCGAGGTGCGATCGCTGGTGGACGCTGGCGTGCTGGAAATCACCTTGCTGGGCCAGAACGTCAACGCATACGGGGTCTCGTTCGCCGACCCGCGGCTACCGCGCAATCGCGGCGCCTTCGCCGAGCTATTGACCGAATGCGGACGCATCGACGGTCTGGAGCGGGTGAGGTTCACTTCGCCACACCCGGCTGAGTTCACCGACGATGTCATCGAGGCGATGGCCCAAACGCCGAATGTCTGCCCGGCCTTGCACATGCCGCTGCAATCCGGGTCGGACCGGGTGTTGCGCGCGATGCGCCGGTCCTACCGCGCCGAGCGCTATCTCGGCATCATCGACCGAGTGCGGGCGGCGATGCCGCACGCCGCCATCACCACCGACCTGATCGTCGGCTTCCCCGGCGAGACCGAGGAGGACTTCGCGGCGACACTGAACGTCGTTCGGCGGGCTCGGTTCACCGGTGCGTTCACCTTCCAGTACTCCAAGCGCCCCGGCACGCCCGCCGCCGAGCTGGACGGTCAGCTGCCTAAAGCCGTCGTCCAGGCACGTTACGAGCGATTAGTGGCACTGCAGGAGCAGATCTCCTTGGAAGAGAACCGCAACCAGATCGGTCGGACCGTCGAGCTGCTAGTGGCCACCGGGGAAGGCCGCAAAGACAGTCGCACCGCGCGGATGAGCGGGCGCGCACGCGACGGTCGGCTGGTGCATTTCACGCCCGGCGGACAGCAGATACGCCCTGGTGACATCGTCACCACGATCGTCAGCGACGCCGCGCCCCATCACCTAATAGCCGACGGCGACGTCATCGCCCACCGCCGCACCCGCGCCGGTGATGCCTACGCCGAGAGCGGAGCCGGGCCACTAAGCCTTGGCATGCCCGGCATCGGGCAACCGGTTGCGGCGCCACAACCGATTGGGTGCACTCGATGAGCGAGAACGGTAACCACGGCCAGTTCGACGACTTCCGGGATGACATCGAGGCGGCCGAGCGTCGTATCGCCCGCGAAATCGACCCGGGCGCAAGGGCTTTGGTTGTCGCGATCCTGGTTTTCGTGCTGCTCGCATCGTTTATTTTGCCGCATACAGGTCATGTTCGCGGATGGGATGTGCTGTTTTCCACTCATGGTTC